>JAPYOW010000068.1 GCA_029937975.1 Methylococcaceae bacterium
ACCTGTCTGTTGGTTGAGCCTCTTTTAAATGGCTTTCTACAAAAAACAAACATCCCTTTTTTCGACAGGCGCCCCTCCTCGCCCCTTAGCCGTGTGCTACCAAGGTTTAACAACACCAATTTCCAGGTGTTTTGTAAAAACACCGCTGCGCTCCTTAGCTTTTCTGCGGCCTTGAACAGCCATCGCTTTGCTGCTATCAGGGATTGCTTTGTACCAACCGCCTGGCTTGTTGACAAGGCTTACACTACCTACCTAACAAGCCTGCATCACAAAAAACTTGATTTTTACCCAATGTCAGTTGCTTAATGATCTCCAGCATCACGCCTCTTTTGATTTATAGGCGTAGGTTTTTTATGATAAGCAAGACTAGGTATAGGTATGCAGTAGCCAGCCTGACCCTCAAAAAATTTATTTTCCAGCACTTAGCTTATCAATCTAAACTGGATTAAATACAGCTGCTTACCCTGCATACGCTATAGAGTACTGGCTTAACGTGTGTTTTAAACCGAAGAAACATTAAATAAAGAGATACATTCCAAATGCTTGATACAAAATTGCATAAGCAACCTGACCCCGAAGGGGAAAAACTTGCACCCTGGCGAGAATCCTTGCATACCATTATTTTTGGTGCAGAAACGCCTTTAGGCAGAGCTTTTGATATTACTCTGATTATCAGCATTATTGTCAGTGTGTTAGCCGTTATGCTGGGAACTGTAGCCAGTATATCTCTTGAATACGGTGAACTTTTGTTATACATAGAATGGTTTTTTACTCTTGTATTTACTGCTGAGTATGCCCTTCGACTACTGACCGTTCGTCGGCCATTACGTTACCTTTTTAGTTTTTTCGGAATTGTCGATTTTCTTTCGATTATCCCAACGTATCTTATGTTTTTAATTCCCAGTATTAAATATATGTTGGTCATCCGGATTTTACGATTATTAAGAGTATTTCGTATTTTGAAGCTTTCCGCTTACATGGGCGAGGCGAATATCTTACTGAGTGCCTTAACCAAAAGCTGGCGTAAAATCATGGTCTTTTTATATACCATTCTTACTCTGGTCGTTATTTTTGGCACTTTAATGTATGCCGTGGAAGGTAATGCCTCTGGCTTTACCAGCATTCCTAAATCGGTGTATTGGGCAATTGTGACCTTAACCACTGTAGGTTATGGTGATATTGCACCGCAAACAGCGTTAGGTCAGCTGATAGCTGCAACCATTATGATTATGGGCTACGGCATTATTGCCGTGCCTACGGGCATCTATAGTGCGGAGCTGATAAAAGCCAGCAGACCGGGCAAAGTTAGTAATAATGCCTGTCCTGCTTGCGGTGAGACAGGGCATGATGAAGATGCTGATTTTTGTAAATATTGTGGTCATGTGCTTAATGATTCCATACAACACTGAGATACGGTTATAGATTTTTCTATTACCCGCTATATTACATAAATGGATACACCTCAAATACTTTTAAGATCGTATCCGCCCCACCGCCACTAGCAAAAAACGGTTTTGAAGCAGAAAATGACATCACTGTTTTTGCTGTTATCAATACCTTAGCCGGAGACATCGAACGCCCTAAAAAATAGCTGAATACACAATACAGGATACGCCTGCCCGCTTTAAAGCGGGTAAACACCGCCCCTGAGGGAATTACAGCATTATTTATGCCGTCATCAGTACGGAGAAAAATCGTATTACCAGGCCATAAATAGACGCGTAGGATGCGCTTAAAGTATCTGAGGATGCATTGCCTATCTGTCTGTATATTAAAGCCGCAGAAGGTGGCAATAAACCCAGCTCCAAAGAATTGCTGACAGCACTGAACAGAAACGAGACCATGCAGCAATGAGTTGATGAGAACAAGATGTCGAATGGGTGCTCAATCCCCAGCTTATTGAACATGAATAATCCTTCAATGCGGTAATGTCATAAATGGAAAAATAAAAGATCATGACCCGCTAACAGAAGATTTAATTGTAAATGACTTGCATATCATTTAAGTCTTGTTATAATGCAGAGCTAGATTTTAGGCGCGTAGCTCAGTTGGTTAGAGCACCACCTTGACATGGTGGGGGTCGGTGGTTCGAATCCACTCGTGCCTACCAAAAAAATAAAGCACCGCACTGCGGTGCTTTTTTTATTGTAGTATTACCTATAGAGAAAAATGCCAGTAATTACTCTTCCTGATGGATCAAAACGTGAATTTGATAAAGCCATAACCGTTATGGATGTTGCTCAATCAATTGGCTCTGGTTTAGCCAAAGCCACTTTAGCTGGCAAGGTTGACGGTGAATTAGTTGATGCTAGTCAACTGATTGAGCGCGATGTTGAGCTACAAATAGTAACCAGCAAGGATGAAGAAGGACTTGAAGTAATTCGTCATTCCACCGCACATCTCTTGGCCCAGGCCGTTAAGCAATTATTCCCAGAAGCACAGGTCACTATTGGCCCAGTCATTGACAACGGTTTTTTCTATGATTTTTCTTATCAAAGAGCTTTTACCCCGGAAGATCTCAAAGCGATAGAAAAAAGAATGCAAAAACTGGTTTCTGAAAATTTAGAAATTAGTCGTTCCGTGCTAACCAGAGATGAGGCGGTACAATTTTTCAAAGGTCTGGGTGAAGATTACAAAGCAGAAATCATCCAATCAATTCCTGCCAATGAAGCTTTATCTCTATATGCTCAAGGCGATTTTACAGATTTATGTAGAGGGCCCCATGTACCGAGTACCGGTAAGTTAAAAGCATTCAAACTAATGAAGATTGCTGGCGCTTATTGGCGCGGTAATTCAGACAATGAAATGTTACAGCGCATCTATGGAACTGCCTGGACAGATAAAAAAGCATTAAAAGCTCACCTGCATCGTCTGGAAGAAGCTGAAAAAAGAGACCACCGTAAATTAGCCAAATCACTGGATTTTTTCCATATGCAGGAAGAAGCACCGGGCATGGTATTCTGGCATGAAAAAGGTTGGCTGATTTATCAACAAATCGAACAATATATCCGTGAAAAGTTGCGTAATAATGGTTACGGTGAAGTTAAAACACCTCAACTGGTAGATCGTACTTTATGGGAAAAATCAGGACACTGGGATAAATTTGGTGAAATGATTTTCACCACGCATTCAGAACACAGGGATTATGCCATTAAACCAATGAATTGCCCTTGTCATGTTCAAGTGTATAATCAAGGTTTAAAAAGCTATAGAGATTTACCGCTACGTATGGCAGAATTTGGTTCTTGCCATAGAAATGAGCCATCAGGGACTTTACATGGCTTAATGCGCGTCAGAAATTTTGTACAGGATGATGCCCATATCTTTTGTACTGAAGCGCAAATCCAGAGTGAAGTTTCTACCTTTATAGAACTACTGTTTGAAGTCTATAAAGATTTTGGATTTGAAGAAGTCATTGTTAAGTTATCAACCCGCCCTGAAAACAGAGTTGGAAGTGACGAGGTATGGGACAAAGCAGAAAATGCATTGCAAATAGCCCTGGATAATAAAAAACTTAAATGGGAATTACAGCCGGGCGAAGGTGCTTTTTACGGGCCTAAGATTGAATTCTCATTGAAAGACTGTCTTGATCGTGTTTGGCAATGCGGCACTATTCAAGTTGATTTTTCCATGCCGGAGCGCCTGGAAGCAAGTTATATTGCTGAAGATGGTTCCAGACAAACACCGGTAATGCTGCATCGAGCTATCCTTGGATCTTTGGAACGTTTTATTGGTATACTTATCGAACAGCATGCAGGCACTTTTCCATTATGGCTGTCTCCTGTTCAGCTTATGGTCATGAATATTGCAAGCCGGCATAGCGAATATGCAGAAGAAGTATGCCAGCAATTGAAAAATTTAGGCTACAGAGTAAAAATAGACTTGAGAAATGAGAAGATAGGCTTTAAAATTCGCGAACATTCTATGCAGCGCGTGCCGTATCTTCTAATTATTGGTGATAAAGAATTAGAAAATCAGACTATTGCAGTACGTTCGCAAAAAGGTGAGGATCTAGGCGGTTTATCAATGACTGACTTAATTGCTAAATTAAATCAAGAAATTGAAGACCGAAAGTAATTATAAACTTGGGGAATAAAGCATCGCTTCTAAAAGAGATAGTACACGCTTAAATGACGATATAACCGCGAGACGGGTACGTGTCATTGCTGCGAATGGTGATAAAGTAGGCATAGTGTCATTAACTGACGCTAAGAAAATGGCCTTTGAAGACAATATGGATTTAGTGGAAATATCACCAAATGCAGATCCTCCTGTTTGTAAAGTAATGGATTATGGGAAATATCTGTTTGAACAAAACAAAAAAGCACAAGCAGCTAAAAAGAAACAGAAACTGGTTTTAATTAAAGAAATCAAGTTTCGACCGGGGACAGAAAAAGGTGACTATCTAGTTAAACTGAAAAATCTGACCAAGTTTCTGGAAGAAGGCAATAAAACCAAAATAACTGTACGCTTTAGAGGACGTGAAATGGCTCATAGGGAAATTGGTATGGAGCTACTACAACGTGTCGAAAAAGATTTGATTGAGTTAGGTAGTGTTGAACAATACCCTAAATTCGAAGGTCGCCAGATGGTGATGGTCATTGCACCTAAAAAGAAAAAATAAGGGGGTTTTAACCGGGGAAACCCGTTTAAAGTCCTGACGACATAGGAAAAGTCGTTAAATGCATCATTAGATGCTCCTCATTCGGTCGGGCCATGCATTTTGCCTTGCCGGGTTTGTATTTCAGGGATGTTAATTTTATATTTATCGGAGAAAACAAATGCCAAAAATGAAAAGCCATAGCGGTACCGCTAAACGCTTTAAAAAAACCAAAAATGGTTTTAAATGTGCACAGTCACATCGCCGTCATATATTGACAAAAAAAACCACTAAAAGAAAAAGACAGTTGCGCAAAGCTTCTAGTATTCATCCGTCAGATGTGCCAATGGTTGCACGTTTGTTACCTTACAGTTAATTTAAAGGAAGAATCATGCCTAGAGTAAAACGCGGCGTAACTGCCAGAGCAAGACATAAGAAAATTTTAAAGCAAGCGAAAGGTTATTACGGCGCACGTAGCCGGGTTTATCGCGTTGCTAAACAAGCGGTTATTAAAGCAGGTCAATATGCATACCGTGACCGTAAACAAAGAAAACGTCAATTCCGTGCTTTATGGATTGTACGTATTAATGCAGCCGCACGTTTATGTGGCATGTCATACAGTCGATTCATCAATGGCTTAACCAAAGCTAATGTTGTTATTGACCGTAAAGTTCTGGCTGATATTGCAGTCCGTGACATGGATGCATTTGCTGAAATAGCAAAAATAGCCAAAGCTAATCAAAGTCAACCATAAAAAGCTAATATCGAGAGAAAGCATTTTTGTAAAAAATGTTTTTGATTCACCCTCTTGCTAAGAGGGTGAATCAATTTTATGCACCTTTCTGTGTAAAATTCTCAAGGAAAGATAGACAAGATTTCGCTCAACGAAAATATTCTCTGTCTCTTTTTATCCCATCAAATTATTACCATAGTGATCTGAGCAGTGTCGGCTAACCTCGAAGAAATTCTCTCGCAAGGCTTACAAGCCATTGCAGAAGCAAAAGACCTTAATCAACTAGATCAAGCCCGCGTGTCTTATCTGGGAAAAAAAGGTGCATTCACTTTACAGATGAAACAACTGGGAAAACTGGACCCTGATCAACGACGTGCTGTAGGGCAAGTTATTAATCAGGCAAAAAGTGAATTCCAGAAAAACCTGGAAGCCACTAAAACAGCCATGCAACAGGCTGCTTTAGATGCCCGCTTAGCCAGTGAATCGGTAGATGTCAGTTTACCCGGCAGAGGCCAGTCAGGTGCAGGCCTTCATCCTGTGACCATCACTTTACGAAGAATATCTAAAATTTTTGCCAGTGTCGGTTTTAACATCGCCGAGGGACCAGAAATTGAAGATGATTATCACAATTTTGAAGCATTGAATATTCCTGCGCACCATCCTGCAAGAGCCATGCATGATACTTTTTATTTTGATGCGCATACAGTGTTAAGAACTCATACCTCTCCCGTGCAAATCCGGGCAATGGAAGCTGAAAAGCCCCCCTTAAAAGTAATTGCGCCGGGGCGAGTTTATCGTTGTGACTCAGATGTCACACATACCCCGATGTTTCATCAGGTTGAAGGTTTTTTAGTCGATACTGATGTCAGCTTTGCTGATTTAAAAGGCGTGGTTTATGAATTTTTACGCGCTTTCTTTGAAAAAGATATTCAAGTACGCTTTAGACCGTCTTATTTTCCCTTCACAGAACCTTCAGCAGAAGTTGATATTGAATGTGTGATGTGTAATGGCAAAGGCTGCCGCGTCTGTGGACACACCGGCTGGCTAGAAGTAATGGGATGTGGAATGATTCACCCGGAAGTTTTTAAATCCGTGGGGATTAATAGCGACGAGTTTACTGGTTTTGCTTTTGGTATGGGCGTAGAGCGTTTAGCAATGCTACGCTACGGGATTAATGATTTAAGAATGTTTTTTGAAAATGATCTTAAATTTCTGGAACAATTTCATTAAAGAAGGATTGAATCATGCAAATTAGTGAAGCTTGGTTAAGAGAACTGGTCAATCCATCCATTTCTACCGAAACATTAGTCGATCAACTGACCATGGCAGGACTGGAAGTCGATTCTGTTACGCCTGCTGCCGCTGAATTTAGTCTTATAGTTGTCGGCGAAGTGATGACTATGACACAGCATTCCAATGCCGATAAATTAAGAATTTGTCAGGTCTCAGTAGGCGAAACTGAACTGTTACAGATTGTCTGTGGCGCCAGTAACGTCAGAGTCGGATTAAAAATACCTGTTGCCTTGGTAGGCGCTGTCTTACCTGGCAACTTTAAAATCAAGAAATCGAAATTACGCGGTGAGTTATCTCTGGGCATGCTATGTTCAGAAAAAGAACTGGGCCTGGCAAAGGATGCCGATGGTTTAATGGAATTATCGAATGACGCCCCCATCGGTACTGATATACGTGAATATTTAGCACTGAATGACAGCATCATTGAATTGGATTTAACACCCAACAGGGCAGATTGTTTATCTGTAGAAGGCGTTGCCAGAGAAATTGCCGTTTTGAATAAAATGGACTGGAACTCTGTGGCATTTGCTCCGGCAGAAATCTCCCATGATGCGGTAATCGATGTAAAAATTGAAGAACAACAAGCTTGTCCAAGGTATTTGGGACGTTTAATCAAAAATGTTAACCCCAATGCAGAAACCCCCCTATGGATGCAGGAACGTTTAAGACGTTCGGGATTAAGAAGCTTAGGACCTTTAGTTGACGTCACAAATTACGTATTATTAGAGTTAGGCCAACCGCTACATGCCTTTGATGCTGATAAGTTATCAGGCTCAATTACCGTAAGAACGGGTAAAAAAGGCGAGAAATTAGCTTTATTAAATGAGCAAACCATCACCCTGGATGGCACAGCTTTAGTCATTGCTGATGAAAAACAAGCATTAGCATTAGCCGGTGTCATGGGCGGTGAAAATACCTCGGTCACGGAACTGACCAAAAATATATTTCTGGAATGTGCTTTTTTCACTCCTGTCACGATTGCAGGTAAAGCCAGACAATTTGGTTTACATACCGATTCTTCTCATCGTTTTGAACGTGGTGTTGATTTTACTTTGCAACAACGCGCCATAGAACGGGCAACTCAGCTGATTGTTGATATTACCGGCGGTAGCGTGGGTGCTATTTCAGAAGTTACCAATACGGATAGCTTACCGCAAAGACCCGCAGTGACGCTAAGACGCCAACGCATACAGAGAGTACTAGGCATTAGTATGGCTGATGAGGATATTAGCCAGATTTTTACCGGCTTAGGTATGCAGGTGGAAAGTTTTGATGAAGGCTGGCATATCACCCCGCCAGGTTGTCGTTTTGATATCACGATTGAAGCGGATTTATTGGAAGAAGTTGGGCGCATCTATGGCTACAACAATCTACCAAACAGCAGCTTATTGATGCGTTCTGAATTAGGTAAAGCAGAAGAAGCGGTCTTACCTTTAGCACGTATTGAAGACTTATTGGTTGATAAAGGCTATCAAGAAGTGATTACCTATAGTTTTGTGGATGAATCCATCCAGAAAATGATAGCCCCTGATGTCCCCTTCATCCGCATTCAGAACCCGATTTCTTCTGAATTATCAGTGATGCGGACGACCTTGTGGTGCGGTTTAATCAATGCAGCGCTGCATAACACCAAGAGACAACAAAATAGAGTTCGTTTATTTGAATCGGGTTTACGTTTTATTAAAAGAAATGATGAAATGCTGCAACAACGCATGATATCAGGTTTAATATTAGGCAACGCATTGCCTGAACAATGGTCTGAAAAAAGTAGAAAAGTTGATTTTTTCGACCTCAAAGGTGATTTAACTGCGATTTTTGCTCTGAATAATGATACTGTAAGCTACCAAAACAGCACTCACCCTGCATTACATCCTGGACAAAGTGCCGATATTTTAAATGCGCAAGGTGAAAAAATAGGCTTAATGGGAATGCTACACCCTACTCTGGAAAAACAACTGGATTTTGACACACCTGTTTTCCTGTTTGAGCTAGATCAGGCACTGGTTTTCAAAAAACAAGTCCCTACCTTTGCAGCACTTTCAAAATTCCCTTCGGTACGTAGGGATATGGCATTGCTTGTCAAAGAAGAAGTAACAAGCGCTGAAATCACAAAATGTATTCATGATTGTAACGAAAAAGTCATTCAAGACGTCTTAATCTTCGATATTTATCGTGGTGAAGGGGTTGAAAACGGCTATAAAAGCGTTGCTTTAAGTTTAATGCTACAAGATTTCACACAAACACTGTCAGATTCTGAAATTGATGCTATATTTAGCAGGGTCCTGACAGCATTAAAAAAGATTATAAATGCAAAACTGAGGGATTGATTGAATGGCTTTAACTAAAGCGGATTTTTCTGAAAGATTATTTGATAACCTTGGATTAAATAAACGCGAAGCGAAAGAAATGATTGAATTGTTTTTTGAAGAAATTAAAGGTTCTTTAGAAAATGGTGAGCAAGTGAAAATTTCAGGGTTTGGAAAGTTTGAGCTACGGGATAAAAATAGCCGCCCGGGTAGAAACCCCAAAACTGGTGAAGAAATTCCGATTACAGCGCGTCGAGTAGTGACCTTTAGATCAGGTCAGAAACTCAAAACCAGAGTCGAACAATATGCTGGAGCCCAGTAACAATAACGAACTACCGGCAATACCGGCGAAAAGGTATTTCACCATCGGTGAAGTCAGTGAATTGTGTGGTGTCAAACCTCACGTTCTTCGCTATTGGGAGCAAGAATTTACCGATCTAGCCCCTGTCAAAAGACGAGGTAATAGACGCTACTATCAACGTCATGATGTGTTGATGATTCGTCAAATTCGTTCATTACTTTATGAACAAGGTTATACTATAGGCGGCGCAAGAGTCCATTTAGCCGGTGATGATGTTAAAATGGACAGCACACGATCCAAGCAATTAATCCATCAAATGATTAGTGAACTGGAAGAACTATTAGAGTTATTAAAATAAAGTTATCTATATTTAACGGTTTATATTCATGAATCGTTCATAAGTTTCAAAAAATCGGGGCGTAGCGCAGTTTGGTAGCGCACTATACTGGGGGTGTAGGGGTCGTGGGTTCGAATCCCGCCGTCCCGACCAATGAA
>JAPYOW010000069.1:0-4242 GCA_029937975.1 Methylococcaceae bacterium
TTAATGCGTTTTACATAGCTTTGGCCCGATTCTGGAGTCCAAAGGCTTCAGGTTCGGCTGAGAAAATTGACTGGCTGCAGCACAGGCACGTACTCCTTTTTGTCTATAGGCGAACTTGAATCTGATACCTTGTTTGCTAACATGTTGGCTAATGAAGGTGATGATTAACGCCTCCATGTTGTACAAATTGTGTAAAATTACCCTACAGGCATAAGCAGCGCCTTCCCCTCCGAATGAGGTATCACCACGCGGTATTCCTGTAATTATTTGTCTGGACTGGTGATCGTGGGGTTTAATTATCTGTTTATGGTGGAGCAATTCACAGGCCTTAGCTTTATCAGTAAAATTTGGGAGAATAAGTGGCTTTTAAGCAGCAATACCGGAATACCACTACAGCGCCTGTTGGTAAAGCCATCACCTTTATCTGTCTGCATTCATCCCTAAACAGTCATGGATAAAAAGCAGCAGCAACGGCGTATGGCTTATGATGCGAGGAACACACAGTCCAACAAAACCGAATTAAGTCAGATCATCTGTAATAAATTTTTGGCTCAGGCTGAATACCAGCAAGCAGATACGGTGATGTGGTATCTGCACTGTCGTTCAGAAGTGAGAACCTTATCCCATTTGAGGGCTGAGCTAATGGGCCCCAAAAAGATAGTCATTCCTTACTGTACAACTGACGGTAACGGGCAGAATAAACTGGGTCTGTGGTTATTAGAAGATCTTTGCGAATTACAGTCGGGTACCTGGGGTATTTTAGAGCCACCTCGATCAAGATGGGGAGAACAGGCTAAGGAAGTTTCCGCGGCATGTCTGGATCTCATTATGGTACCCGGTGTTGCTTTTGATCGTGCATGCGGACGGCTGGGGAATGGCGCCGGATACTACGACAGGTTGTTGCAGGACGTCAGACCTGATACCACACTCACCGGCCTCTGTTTTGAGTCGCAACTTGTCAAAGAAGTGATGATGGCCTCTCATGATGTCAGGATGGACCGGGTGATAACAGAAAATAATTGTTACTGAGCGAGATAAAATGGACGTTAAACATTTAACAGCAAATCTCCCATCCACACCGGCATTCGTGCTTGATGAACAAACACTGCTGAGCAATCTGTCAGTGCTGAAAAGCATTAAGCAGCAGTCGGGTTGTGAGGTTTTATATTCCATCAAGGCATTGCCTTTGAGCTGGCTAATGCATCTGGCTAAGGACTTTGTGGACGGCTTTTCGGTGAGTTCCTTGTTTGAAGCACGCATGGCAAAAGAGATAATCGGGGATGAAGGCAGTATTCACATCACCACGCCGGGCTTAAGGGATGATGAATTCATGGAAATCAGCCAATTGTGTTCGCATATCAGCTTTAATTCAATTAGCCAGTATCAGCGTTTAGCCCATACGTCTCCGTCATCCTATTCTCAGGGTTTGCGGATAAACCCACAATGCTCCTTTGCTGATGATTTACGCTATGATCCTTGCCGCCCATACTCAAAATTAGGGCTGTCTATGCCCTTGAGTAAAACGTTGACTGAGCACATGGATGGCTTGCATTTTCATAATGTATTTTCCAATACGGATTATGGTGCGTTAATCAAGACGATTGCCCAGATTAGAACCTTGTCGGGCTGTCGTTTGTCTGATTTGCAATGGATAAACCTAGGGGGAGGGTATCTGTATAACCAGATCAATAACCATCAACCCTTAATCCGGCTAATTAAACAATTGACGGAGGACTATCAATTGACGGTCTTTATTGAACCTGGCAAAGCAATAGTAGGTAATGCCGGTTTTATTGTGACGACGATTATTGATTGCTTTGAGAGCGATGGAAAGCAGGTTTGTGTGCTGGATACCTCTGTCAATCACAACCCCGAAGTGTTTGAATATCAACAAAAGCCTGAGTTGTTGGAACACGATAGCAAGGGGAACTATAGCTGTTTATTAGTCGGTTCCACTTGTCTGGCAGGGGATCTGTTTGGGGAGTATCGCTTGCAGACCATGCCTAAAGTAGGTGATCGACTGGTATTTGCAAATGTAGGGGCTTATAGTCTGATTAAGGCAAACCGGTTTAATGGGTATAATTTACCGGATGTATATAAAGTAGATAAACTAGGCAGTATGCAACGAATTAAACACAATAGTTATCAAAGTTATCGAGAACAATGGGGAGAACCATGAAAGCCATTATCATGACCGATCAGGGTTCAGCTGATGTTTTACAGTTAGTAGAAATCAGTGAACCCGAAATCAGCACAGCGACTGACGTTAAAATTAAAATAAAAGCGGCTGGCACGAATCCTATCGATACCAAAGTACGTAGCAATGGCACTTTTTATCCAGACCCCTTGCCGGTCATACTCGGCTGCGATGGTGCGGGTGAGGTTGTGGCCATCGGTGATGCGGTTGTTGATTTTAAAATAGGAGATGAAGTCTGGTTTTGTCATGGTGGCTTAGGTAAAGAGCCCGGCAATTATGCGCAATTCACGGTGATCGATAGTCGCTGGCTTGCATTAAAACCTAACAATATCAGTTTTATTGAAGCCGCGGCGGTGCCGCTGGTGTTAATTACGGCATGGGGTGCCTTATTTGATAAAGGCCAGTGTCAGGCCCAGCAAACAGTATTAATTCATGCCGGGGCAGGTGGTGTTGGGCATATAGCGATTCAGTTAGCAAAATTAAAAGGAGCGAAAGTCATCACTACGGTGAGCTCTGCTGAAAAAGCGGCATTTGTGCGCTCGATAGGTGCTGATCATGTGGTGATCTATACCCAGACTAACGTGGTAGATGAAGTCAATCGCTTAACAGATGGAAAGGGTGCGGATCTGGTTTTTGATACTGTAGGCGCTGATGTTTTCAAGCAAAGCATGCAGGCAACGCGTTATTTTGGTCGTTTGATTACATTATTAGACCCGGGGGAACAGAGTCTGCAGGAAGCCAGAATAAAGAACTTACTTATCGGTTTTGAACTGATGCTGACACCGCTATTAAAGAACCTGGATAGTGAAAGAGATAAGCATATTAAAATTCTTAAACAAGGTGCGCAATGGATAGAGCAGGGGGTTTTAACCGTGCATGTTTCGGCGCTATTTCCTTTGCAACAGGCAAATCTGGCGCATCAACTGGTAGAGCAGGGACATGTAATGGGAAAAGTGGTGTTGGAGATTCCCGAGTAAGATGCAAGCAGCCCCTGTTTTAAAAGGGGCAAGCAAGGTTTAACTTTATTTGTCGGGTACAATGACCGTTGAGTCGGGTCTGTGTGCTTTATTGATCACGGGGTTTGGTCAGAAAGCCTTGTGCATTCACAGGGACAGCTTCAGGAACGATGATGGCTCCGAGTTCTGTCATGGCTTTTTTGTAGACCTTGCGTTTAAAGTAAATGACCTCTTGCAGCGGATACCAATAATCGATCCATTTCCAGTCATCAAATTCTTGTTTCTCACCACAATCAAAGCAGACTTCTGTTTCGCTGCCATTGATTACCCGCAGAATAAACCAGATTTGCTTTTGGCCAATACATAAGGGTAAGGAGTTTTTTCGAATGTATTTTTCTGGCAATTTATAGCGCAACCAATATCGAGTGCGCCCCAATAGCTGAACATGTTCATTCTTGAGTCCTGTTTCTTCCCATAGTTCACGATACATTGCAGCTTCCGGGTCTTCATTACAATCAATTCCACCTTGTGGAAATTGCCATGAATTGACGCCTTTTCTTTTCGCCCAAAATACGCGACCCTGGTCATTGCAAAGGATAATGCCGACATTAGGCCGGTACCCTTTAGAGTCTATCATTTAAAAACCTGTTATTTTCTTCCCTGTTTTTTATGGTGATCAGGCAACAAATTTTTCTTAAGCATTTGTTTTAATCAGAAGGTACAGCCTTTTTCAAAACTTATTTAGTATATTTTCATCGCGAAAATATATCGTTCAGCTGCAAATTAAAATTTTATGGATAATCCAATTATCAAATGCTTGTGGCCAGTTGACTTAATCAAGTAAAAAAACAGATAAAATTAAAATTAATGCCAACATTGTTCCACAAAACAAGGGTTGATGCTATAGCTGTATGCACAAAAACTGATCCACGCTGCTGATGGCTTTGAATTAACGCACTGAAATGGGTTGACTGAGGGGCGGCGGCATAGGGTAAATACCGATAACTTGCGAACTATGGATGAGGTATGGTCTTCAGTCGCTTATATCATCGAGTTAAACGCTATTATGCCGGCTCCGTTAGACTAAGG
>JAPYOW010000069.1:4342-7792 GCA_029937975.1 Methylococcaceae bacterium
TCATATGGGCCAGAGACTCTTGCTGAACGCAGTTTAATCGCTTTGAGTGATGATCGCTAACGTAACAATGGTCCGGCCTGACCTTGAGAAGGAAGCAGTATACAACAGCTTTTGTGGGTGCTGAACTCAAGCACTTTAGTTTATCTTCTAAGCATATTATTTGGTGTGGGAAGCTAAAATCTATAAAATTTATCTTCATCATTATGATAAAATAAGCTATCTAACTCCTTTCTTAAAATGACGGCGTTTATACAATATTTACACACGGTGATTGTCATGTCTGATACCTTATTTAATACCCAGTTGACCGATGAAATTAATGTTTCAGAGGCAGCGATTGACCAGTTTATCTCCTTGACAGCAGATGAGCCGGATATAGCCGGCGTGCGTATTTTTGTATCGGGTGGGGGCTGCGATGGTATGAAATATGGCATGACTTTTGTTGAAGAATCCCACCAATATGATTGTGTGTTAGAGTCAAAGGGGTTGAATGTTTATGTCGATGCGGTCACTCTCAGTTTTCTTGCTGGTGTGGAAATTGACTATGTCACTGAGGGCATGAATAAAAACTTTGTTTTTAGAAATGCTTTTGCGCAAATCGGTGGGGCTGCGACTTGTGGTTCATGTGGTGCTGTTGGCGGCGGTGGCTGTGGAGGATAATGTTAACAGCTTGCCTTAGCCGTGAGTCATAACAACAAAGCTCGTCTTCTTCTTATTTCCCAGCCGGATAGCTATAGAATTGCCCCGTATCTGAAGGCTGCAAGAGAGATGGGGGTTGAAGTCATGATTGCTTCACGCGGTGAGTTTTCATTGGTTTCTGAAGTACATGATGGTTTGCATATTGATCTGGAAAACAGGCAAAGTGCCTACGAAAAAATAATCAAGATTGCCCATAAAACCCCATTTAATGGCATCCTCGGTTGTGATGACAGTACCGTGGAGCTTGCTGCAAAAGTGGCACATACACTGGGACTGCCCCATAATCCACCTGCTGCAGCGCGTTTAACTTATCGTAAAGATTTAGCCAGATCCCGACTAGCTGAGGCTGATTGTTCAGTGCCGGCACATTTTCTGCTCAATCTGGATACCGCTATAGAGCCACAAATTTCAGCACTGCCTTGGCCTTGTGTGATCAAACCCATTAATATGTCGGCCAGCAGGGGGGTTATCCGGGCAAATAATGCAGGGGAATTTAAACAGGCCTGTGCGCGAATCAAACGGATTATTGCATCATCGACTTCCGCTTTTGAACAATCGCATGTACTCGTGGAACAATATATTGACGGCATTGAAGTGGCCTATGAAGGCTATTTGCATCAAGGCAAGTTAACCACGCTGGCCTTGTTTGATAAACCCGATCCCTTAGTAGGTCCTTATTTTGCCGAAACCATCTATGTGACGCCCTCGCAGCTGGATGGGGATACTCAGGCCTTGATTAAAAAAAGAGTTACAGAAGCTGCTAATGCGTACGGCCTAATTACCGGCCCCATACATGCAGAATTGCGAATTGATCAACATGATGCCTGGATTCTTGAAGTGGCCTGCCGTTCTATTGGCGGTGACTGCGCTCGCACTCTGGATAATGGCCAGGATTTCAACCTTGAGCAGTTGATCATTTCTTTAGCGATGGGGAGCCCCATTAAGTCCACCCTTTCTAAGGAAGCGAGAGGGGTGATGATGATGCCAATTACAGAAGCGGGCATCCTTAAACGTGTTGAAGGCTTGTCTGCGGCCAGACAGGTAAAAAATGTAGAAAAAGTGGATATTATTATCCGTGAAGGACATGAACTGATTCCGTTACCTGAAGGGAATCAGTATCCTGGGTATGTGTTTGCTAAAGGCTCGACTACCCAGGAGGTAGTTACCGCCTTGCGTGCTGCTTATGCCCGGTTGAAACTGGTTGTTGCACCGGTATTTAACATCAATCCCGCATAAATTGCGAAGACTTGATAACGGCTATTTTTTCCCACCGGAAGCACCTGCCTGATGAAAACCGGCGGGTAATTGGCCATAGTCGCCTTCTCCAAAGAAGAAACCCAGCATGTGTTTTTCAATCAATGTAAAGCTTTCCAGATCCATGGTACTAATGCCATTTTCATTAATAATGGTGGTTAATCGCTCCAACCATTGTTGCCAGCCTTCCTTGGAAACATGTTGAAAAATTCTCTGACCTAATTCACCGGGGTGTGTCGGCTTATCCAATCCTTCTGCTTGCTGTTTTAACACAACACAATTGACTAATTGACCCATTGTTCTTACCTTAAGTTAAAATATTTTCTGTTGGTTCGTATTTCTTTAGTAAAACACCTTCATCTCCACAGCAACTAGCAGCACATTGTTTGACCTCATTAATGCTGGTTATATTGTCACTGATATAATGTTCTACAGCCAGATTTTCTGTTGCACAATCACAACCCTTATCATTATAAACATAAATGTTGTTCAATTCTGCTTTGATTGCCTGTTCCTGTGCCATAAATAAAGACTCTTCAGGCGTGGCTGGAATATGACTTAATTGATAAGCAGGAAAAAAACGGGTGATATGCCAGGGACTGTCCTTACCTAGATTATCTCTTATCCAGCAGGCAATCTGATAATGCTCTTCGGGATCATCATTCTTACCGGGGATAATGTTAGTTCGGGTTTCAACGTGAATCCCCAGATCATGGGCTTTTTTGATACAGTGCAGCACTTGAGCAACCGTTGCAGGTCGACAAATTTCCTGATAAAAATCATCCCGCATACTTTTTATATCGGAACACAGTACATCGATATACGGTGCGACCAATTCCAGCGCTTCATCGCTAATGTAACTATTCGAGACATAGACAGTATATAAACCAGCTTCCTGAGCCAGTTTGGCAGTGTCGATCACATATTCTAGCCATACAGCAGGTTCTGAATAAGTAAAAGCAATACCTTGTACACCGGCTTTCAGGGCAGATTCAACCAGAGATTCGGGCGATACCCAGGCTTCTTTAGACTGGCCTTTTGCCAAGTCATCCAGAGCACTGATTCCCCATGAAATTTCCAGATTATGACAGCCTTTACAGCGAAAACTACAACCGTAACTGCCAACAGACAGTACACGTGTGCCGGGTCGATAATGCTTAACCGGTTTATCTTCAATCTTGTCGATAGCAATAGCGGATATGATGCCGTATGACAAATTATATAATGTGCCATCACGATTCACGTGAGCCTGACAAAAACCGCGCTGACCATGACCAATTTTACAATGCCATAAACAGAGATTACACCGGGTAGTATTATTGCTCAGTTTTTCTTGTAGGCGAGTTTCTACTAATTGATACTGTGTGAGTTCAGTCATGAGATAAATGAATGAAAAAGAGTATTGTACTGTAATTGCTTCGCTGACAACCGTTTAATATACGTTTAATCCATCAGAACAGTACATAGCGCGATAGCCCGTGTATGTGTATCTACGCC
>JAPYOW010000069.1:7892-9653 GCA_029937975.1 Methylococcaceae bacterium
TTTCGCCCCAAAAACCGGTCAAAAAATTCATGCATTAACAGTGCAGACAGGATTAATGCGGTGCCCATTACAATTTTTAACGTGAGGGGTTCATGGTTAATAGTGTGTCCCAGATATAAGGCTAGAACGGGAGAAATCATCGGAATCATGGCGACTGTGGTTGCCGATAAATGGATTAGTACATAATAGTAAAGTACAAAGCCAATGGTTGTGGCAATCAGACCTAAATACATAATGGAAACAATATTGATGGTTTCCAGCTGTTCAGGCCATTGTGCATTATCCATAATAGCCCAGCTTAAGAGATAAGCAGGCAGGGCAAATAATAATCCCCCCGTCACTTGTTCAGTCGCTGTTAACTTGGCTTGAATACGCTTTACCCATACCGCACTGCTTGTTTGTAACAACACGGCCATCAATACCCCCAAAATGCCATAGACGGCCTGAATATTGAGTTGCAAGGCCGAACTAAACATCATACTTAGACCACCAATGCCCAGGACATAAGAAATGAGTTTAGCAAAAGTAAACTGACGTTCTTTTAACCAGATGGCTGCAAAAATGGTGGTAATAAAAGGGGATAAACCAAAAATAACAGAAATCCATCCCGAAGGGACATACTGTGCCCCCCAGTAGACAAACATCATGGCTGCGTATATCTGTAGCGCAACGACAAGATAAGTTTGTTTGGCTTTACGATGCGATGGGAGATGTTTGCGACGAAACACCAATAACAGAAGCATACACAGAGCTCCCATTGTCATTCTCGAAGCTGCAGCAAAAACAAAGCCGACACCTTGACCACTCCATTTGATAGCCAGGGGTGTGGTCGCCCACAAAATGATAATGCTGATATAAGCCAGAGCAATGCGCATATTACGATATTTCAGAGAGTAAGGAATCTATCATGGTTTGTGCTTGATGCAGATAGCCTTCTCCAAACAAATTCAGATGATTAAGAATATGGTATAAATTATACAGTGTCTTACGGATAGGGTAATCAGAATGTAAGGGGTAGTTCTCATTATAAGCGGCATAAAAATCGGCACTAAAACCGCCAAATAATTCAGTCATAGCAATGTCTGTTTCTCTATCGCCATAATAACAAGCCGGATCATAGATAACGGGTTGGGAAAGAGAGGTCATCGCTGCGTTACCTGACCATAAGTCGCCATGTAATAGGGCAGGGTGCGGACTGTAATGGCTGAAAAAACCGGCTAATGATTCGGCTAATCGGTAACCTGACTGGCTTAGTCTGCCACCATATCCATGTTGGCAGGCCAGCGATAGTTGATAGCCCAAACGGTGGTTCGCCCAAAAACTAACCCAGTCTTGTGAGGGGTCATTGATTTGCTGGGTAGAGCCGATGGTATTGTTACAATGCCATCCAAAATAATTTTGCTGTATTTTGTGTAATTGCGCCAATTGATGTCCCAAGCTTTGTTCTGATGGACTTTGCCTGGGTGACAAAGACAGTTTTTCCATGATAATAAAGGAATGGCTGTCTGTTAGCCCGTAAAGAAGGGGACGAGGTACTGTCACTGTATGGGATTGTGCCAACTCCTCTAAGCCTAAAAATTCAGCCTCAAACATGGCAAGCGTCTGGCGCTGATTAAATTTTACAAAATAACTTTTGTTGTCACTTTGTATAATATAGGCCGCGTTAATGGACCCACCGGCTACGGCACGGGTTGCTGTAATGGCAAAAGGGAGCTGGGTGGCTTGTGTTATTTGCTCGCTAATTTGTTGCCAATTCAGGTT
>JAPYOW010000070.1 GCA_029937975.1 Methylococcaceae bacterium
GAACTCTCGACTGATGAGCTTAAATCAGATGCAGCAAAACACTACGATGATTGTTATCACGATTATTTGTTTGCCTGGTGTAACCGAGAAAACCTGGCTTTACATTATGGCTATTGGGATGAAAACACCACGTCACATCATCAGGCCTTACTCAATAAAAATCAGCTGCTCTATGATTTGGCGGGAATAACAGCTGATGACCATGTTTTAGATGCCGGTTGTGGTATCGGCGGTAGCTCCATCTGGATGGCAAAACATCATAACAACCGTGTGACTGCAATTACCATCAGCCAACAACAAGTTCAGCATGCTCAACAACATGCCAAACGACAAAAGGTTTCCGATAACATCCATTTTGAAGTTTCTGACTTCTGTTCAACACCTTTTGCAGATGAATCATTTGATATAGTCTGGGGACTTGAAAGTGTTTGTCATGCCCTGAACAAAGGTGACTTTTTAAAAGAAGCCTATCGTTTGCTCCGTCCCGGAGGCAAAATCATTATTTGTGATGGCTATCTTCAGCGCAATACATTCAATGATGATGAATGGCAAGATATCGTAACCTGCTTAAATGGCTGGGCTGTCCCTAATTTATGTTTACGCAAAACATTCACTGAGTCATTAGCACAAAACCAGTTTCAGGATATCAAATACACGGATATTACTGCTGAAACCTTACCTTCGGCCGAGCATATGTTTAAGGTGGCCAATCGTTTAAAACCGGTACAAAAAATAAGCCAATGGCTAGGACTTAGAAGCAAGGCTCAAACGGCTAATTTTAAAGTAGGCATCGCACAACATCGATTATTCATCGACAATATCATTGAATACGGTATTTTTACTGCGACTAAACCTGTTCTTTAACCACTGATCTAATCCCCAGCAAGGCTAAAACTTTTGCCAGCATATTTAACAACGGCACGGCACAACCCATAGCCACAGCATCCACCAGACAATACCAGGCAGCCACACCACTAGGTGGGTTGCCTTGGGTCAAGGTTGATGCCGGGTCTATGGCCGCCCAATTCCAGGTGCCTATTGAGGTGCCGATTATTTCTACCCATGTAGTAATAAAAAAAGCACCTAAATACACCATAGGGGATCGTCCTTTAAATAAAAACAGCAAATAAATGCTAAACAGCAACGCCCCGATCTGATCCTCTCTGCCGGCCCAGCCTATGAGGGCGAGAATTGACCATAAGCCGCCAACCACAATCACAGACATAACAATTTTCCTGGCATGTTGCTGAAAAAACCCACAACGTCCTATCACCACAGCGGTTAAATACACAATCCCGTGTCCTGGCGGCACAAAGGCCGGGACATTACCTAAACGGTAGGTATATCCAGCCATATAAATGGAGGCAAAATGTTCCCCCAGAGTGGCAAATGTAACCGCCACAAATATTTGCGCTCTGACATACTGACTTTCTCCATACAGTAGCGCAATCAAACAAATCCAGCCCGCAGCACCTAATGCTAATTGCAAGCCATGACCTGCAACGGAATCGATTAAAAAACATAAGGCAACCACCACAAAAGCAAAAGCGATAATAATATAATCTCTTTTGCTATGAATAATCTCAACATCCACTGCGGGAAAATGTCTTAACATCTTATTACCTTCATTTAATATTTACACAAAAACTTTCACAAAACCACGCTGCAACTGAATAGTCTAACTTTTGCAGCCGGATGGCACACGCTATATTTACAAAACGCTTAAATAAAAATATACGCCACAAAAATATACCTGATGCCCTTACCTATCAAAATGGCTACACCCGAATAAATCAGAGGCAACTTTAACCAACCACCGGCAAAACACAAGCCATCGCCTACTATCGGCAGCCATGAAAACAACAGAGCCCATACTCCCCACTGCTTAACCCATGACAGTGATTTCTGTTTTTTTTCTGAGAGCAAATGTTCTGCTGGGAATTTTTTAGCCGCCAAAACCCCCAGGTACCAGGTGGTAAAAGCACCTAAGGTATTCCCGATAGTCGCAACCAATACCATCGTTTCAGTATTAAATGTTTTCTCGGCTACCATATAGCCTAATAGCACTTCTGAGCCACCCGGCGCGATTGTCGATGAAATGAATGCGCTTACAAAAAGCCCCCATAACCCTATTGAACCATCCAGCATTTGTTTTTTCCATAAAAAAGCCCCTGAAACCTACCGGTCTCAAGGGCTCTAAATTTAATAAATAAAATCTACTTATCGGGCAACTCTATGGCCTTTTTTGAGCCATACTTTGCGATCAGTCCTGAAACTATTTTTATTAGCGAGGCAATACCTTGCGACAGCATTTCAACAATCGCACTGATAATTTCACCGGCTGACATGCCTTTAAAGCGTCGAATCAAGACAGGAGCAAGCAAAACACCCGCCAATATGCCAATCACCATAACCCATGAAAACCCCGAATTATTAGCCTGCGCCTCACTGGCTTTCGCCTTGGCGGCTTTGCTCAGCGGTTTAATTAGTTCCTCAGGAATACTGCCACTATAATCATCTTGAATAACATTAGCGGTTACCCCGGGAATACTGGGCAAATCCCCGCTACCGTCACCAATTTTCAGCTGACCTTTCATGCCTTTTTCCATGTGCTGGGAAATATCGCAATGCACCAGATAAGTTTTATCGTTAGGCGGAAATATCAGAGTTCCCGATATTTTTCCAGGGCCAGTCACTTCCAGATGAAACATCCCCTTAGGGTATAGATACTTTGGTAATCCATGCATCATCCACTGATGACGAATATTGTCATCATTAACAAAATGTACAGTTAACTTGGTACACGGTTCAAACTGATATTCCTGTATGTCAAAGGCAAACATTCTACCCGGAAATTTTTCAGCATATTTATGTCCGGCATGTACTGTAATTTCTTCAACAGCTTCAATCTGGTCACAACCTCCGGGCAAGGTATTTATATTTTGCCCCATGACCATACCCCCATCCATATCCATTAAATGACCATCCCCATGGTCCATCAAACGGTTATGATCAATAAACTGCTTTTTAGCAAAAGCCGGTGAGGAAACAGCGAGGCTTAACAGTGTAATCAACAATAATTGTCGCATTACTTATCTCCCTTTTTAAATTGCGAAACCCATGCGATTACTTTTTCACGATTTAAATACAAGACATACATCGCCAGACCAAAAAGCAAGCCTAATATAAAGTTAGTAAAGCCACTATTTCCCTGATTCTGGCTTTCTTCTTTGGCTAAGACGCTAAAAGTTTTTGGCCGAGCCTCGACAGCAAGAGGAGTCCCTGCAGGGGGTGGAGTATAGTCCCGGGCATCAACTTCACCCAGGTCCCAGCCCTCTATATCTTGCCAAACCGGCAATTTTCGCTGCTGATACCGTTTAGTAAATAAGGCTTTCGAACTTTCACCAATGGCTTTTGGCATGCCGACTTTATTTAAATATTTTTTATAAACCAAAGCACTGACATTACCACCTGGGTTCATACCGTCTGTTGTGATACCCCGTTCCATATGATCATGAAAAATCCAGATGCCTTCTCCATAACTATGCAAACCGTCATCCACCGTACTGATTTTTAAATCATTACGTTGAGCCGGAGAAATGTCATAGGTATCGCGCATAATTTGTGCACTGGGGTTTTGCTCAACACCATCATAATGCGTGATGGTTGCCTTATGTCCATGGGTATGCACAGCCATCATTTCACTACTACTATTGAACATCCGGATTTTAATGGTCTTATCCGGTTCAGCAACAATAATAGACTCCCTTAAGGTATAAGGGTATGAACGACCATTCAGGGTATGATAATCATCCGTCGCATCAGTAATGTCATACTCACGGTTCATTTTCTTAGCAATTAGACGAGGATCATTATATTTCTGAATAATATTATTTAAGTCTGTATCCATCGCATGATACTGCATATCATATTCGCTATCATATTCCTCAAGAATAGCTTTAGATGGATGCCTGACTTGTCCACCACCCACATTTAGGGTTTGCACCCAGTTATTTGGACGATTCTCCTCGACAATCAGCATCCCAATCAACCCCATTGCCACATGCACATGAGCCTGTACATGACAATGATAAACAAAGGTACCCGGTATTCTGGGTCTAATTTCATAGGTTCGGCTTTGTCCCGGTAACACAAACTTGTCACTGGATTGTGGCACCCCATCATTCCCCTGCCCTTGACTGTCGACAAAAGGATGGTCGATACCATGCAGATGGATGGTATGCGGAAAATAATGACTGTTTTCTAATTGTAACCAGACCGTATCGCCCTGTTCGACTCGAATCGCAGGCGAAGGCGCCCTGAGTAACGGATTCGCATCCGTGCCAACAAAACTATTCGTTGCCATACCCCTGGATTTAGGCGCAAACACCCACATACCAGGTTGTATACCCGGTGCCATATCAAAAGTCGGCACTAATCCTGCAAAATCAGGCGAGTGTCCATTTAGCTCGGCCACTTCTAATTTGATAATTATCAGATCAGGATCCCCATCCCCATCCATATCATTCTTTTTTATAATCGCATCCGCTGCGTAATAGGTGTTCATCAATGTGTCCATTGATATATTATTCGTCCCTTTTACTTCAGCCACTATCTGCGCGGGGTTATCAGGGTCACATCGTAAAGATTCCTGAATTTCGACCCCTTCAATCGTTTGCGCTTTACGCCACTCGGCCTCCATAGAACGACAAATTATCTCAACTTCACCCTGATCAACTTTTGATGATTTGGGTAAACCGACCTCGGCTGATACCGTCATCGATATCAACATAAAAACTGCACCCAGAATAATACTTAGGGGATGTTTCTGCATTATCTATACCTTTATTTTGCAGGTTAATTCAATTAATAAAATTATTTAGTCATCTTTCATTGAAGTAGAACTCTTGATATAAGAATCCACTTTCTTTTTAAAACCTTCATCTGAAATATAGTAAATATATAACAGTGCAAGTAAGACCAAGAAATACAGCAGATAAGTGGCACTACTTGAACCTTTACCAGAACCTGCCTGGAAAGCCATATGCGCATCCAGTCTTTCACCACTATCTTGCAATAATGTAATATGAATCAGGTATTTACTTGCTTCAGCAATACCACCTATATTCAGGTTAACAGTCCCCGTCTTATGTTTTTTTGCTTCTTTGCGGAAAATGACAGTACCTTCTGGCTCTTTGGTAACTTCAAATTCAACAGACATATTACGGTATCTAATATCCTGATAATCAAATACCAATAGCGTAGTTGTATCTATATCAGGCAAATTACCACAAAATTCATCACCAGGATAAGAATTAGGTTGGTAAGCTGTATAGTGTATCCAGTGGTCAGGCTCTAATTCAAATTTACATTGGTCTGTATCCGTACCTGCTGCGCCCCCATGAGCCCAAAGTACTGATGAGAACAATAAGCCTAGAACGCTCAGGAGACTCTTTTTTAACAATTGATTTTTATTCATAATACCTTCAAGTCATTTTATTTATATTAGAGTTGTCAACAGATCAAAAAACCCCTACTCTTTGTAAGTCATTCATACTGAAAACAACTGCTCACTTTAGCATATTGCCATTATCAAATAAAGACCTCCCTTATCCCCCCCCTAACATCCTACCTTTTCCCAATTATTATCACTTCTTTCCAGTTTATGCCATACCGATAGGGATCAGGGAAATCTTTACCCGGGAACCCATGCCCCGACTAAAATTCCGTTCGAAATAAAGTCTTCTGCTTAAGCTGCGATCATACTCTGACACAGCCTCAATGCTGTAATATATTTGCCATTCTCCCTTACTTTACGTAGACTTCCCTTACTTCAATATCACTGGAAAAAACATGTCTTCTCTACGTGACTGTTCAGAGTGGCAAGCTCTGGAAACACACTACAAAGAAATCAGCCAACTTTCCATCAAAGAGCAATTTAACGCTGATAATCAACGCCACAAAAAACTATCTTTAAAGTTTAATTCCATACTTTTTGATTTCTCCAAGAATCGAATCAACGATGACACCCTCCCCCTTCTCATTCAACTCGCCAACCGGACAAAACTTACAGAAAAGACGCAGGCCATGTTTTCCGGGGAAATCATTAATACCACCGAAAAAAGAGCTGTTCTGCATACTGCACTCAGAAACAGAAGCAATACACCGGTCTACCTGGATGGCAAAGACCTCATGCCTGAAATCAACCAGGTACTCGCTCAAATGCGCATATTTTCCGATAAAGTACGCTCCGGCGAATGGCGCGGTTATACCAACAAAGCGATTACCGATGTAGTTAACATCGGCATAGGAGGCTCAGATCTTGGCCCCAAAATGGTCACCACCGCACTTGAACCTTACTCGACACCCAACTTAAAAGCGCATTTTGTTTCCAATGTTGATCAAACAGATATTATCACCATTTTAAAGCGCTTAAATCCTGAGACCACCTTATTTCTGATTGCCTCCAAAGTCTTTAATACCAAAGAAACCATGACCAACGCGCATACAGCACGTAAATGGTTACTGAATTCCGCTTTTGAAAACTCCTCTATAGCAAAACATTTTGTCGCCATTTCTACGCATAAGGAAAATGTTTTAAAGTTTGGCATTCATGAAGAAAACATGTTTGAATTCTGGGACTGGGTGGGTGGCCGTTATTCTCTCTGGTCAGCCATAGGACTATCCATTGCCATTTCTATCGGCATGGACAACTTTGAAGAATTACTCATGGGGGCTCATCTGGCGGACCAACACTTTCGCGAGACCCCGCTGGATAAAAATATCCCTGTAACCATGGCCTTGCTCGGCATCTGGTATAACAATTTTTTTCAGGCCGAATCGCATTGCCTGCTCCCCTACGATCAGTCCCTGTATTTTTTTGCTGATTACTTTCAACAAGGCGATATGGAAAGTAATGGCAAATCCATTTCTATTGACGGCAAAAACATTGACTACCACACCGGCCCCATCATCTGGGGGCAAACCGGCACCAATGGTCAGCATGCTTTTTACCAGCTGATACATCAGGGTACCAAAATCATTCCTTGTGACTTTTTAGCGGCAGCTCAAGGCCATTACGACTCACCCGTACACCATGACATTTTAATTTCCAATTTTCTGGCACAACCGGAAGCACTGATGCAAGGCAAAAACAAACAGGAAGTAGAAGTCGACATTGGCGATGCCGATCCATTATTAGTCATGTCTAAAGTGTTCCCGGGCAATAAACCCTCTAATTCCTTTCTGTACAAAAAACTCACACCTCGCACACTCGGAACTTTAATTGCCTTTTATGAACATAAAATATTTACTCAAGGCATTATATGGAACATCAATTCCTTTGACCAAATGGGGGTTCAGCTAGGCAAAGTGCTGGCCAAAGCCATTCTACCGGAACTGAAAAGCGGTGAACGCATCAAAAGCCATGACTCCTCCACCAATGCGCTCATCAATGCCTATAAGAAAATGCGTGACGAACAACACTTTTTTTAGTTTATTCTGCGGCGTTTGCTACTGATACAATGTTAAAAAACACAATTGCCTTTGCCACCAGCATAATTTTCCTATCCTTGCTCAACGCCTGCGACAATTATTCGGCATCACATCTGGGCTTTTCCACACTTGAACAAATTAAACACCAGGGGGAAATTAAGGTCCTCACGCGCCAAGACCCCACCACTTATTATGAAGGCGCAGATGGTTTAACCGGATTAGAATATGATCTGGTCATGTTATTTGCCCAGCACCTAAAGGTCAAAGCCAACTTCATCATCCCAAAGAATTTTAATACGCTGTTACAGCAGATAGCTGAAAATAAAGCAGATATTGCAGCGGCTGGACTCACTATTACCGATCAACGCAAGCAACGTATGCGTTTTTCCCCCTCCTATCAAAGCATCACTGAACAAATTATCTATCGCTCAGGAAACAAAAGACCCCGCACTATTGCTGATTTATCCAATGGCATCTTAGAAATAGTGAAAAGTACCAGTCATAATGACACCTTAATCAGATTACAAGCCCATCAGCCTGAGCTTGAGTGGAATCTTAATCCCGAATTGAATTCTGATGGTTTATTATATTTGGTTAACGAAGGCCTGATTGATTACACCGTCGCCGATTCACATCTCGCCGGCCGGATCAAACATTTTTACCCAAAGCTATATACCGCTTTTGACATCACCGCACCGCGCCAACTGGCCTGGGCAATGCCGCATTCGGACGACAACAGCCTGTATGACGAAGTCAGCTTGTTTTTTAAAAAAATAAAACAGGATAAAACCTTACAACATCTACTTGAAAAACATTATGGTAATACCGGAAATCTTGATTATGTCGGTAATTGCACCTTTCGACTGCAAATGCAAAGTCGACTGCCAACTTATATGCCCTTATTTAAGGCGGCGGCCCAGGAACATACTATTGACTGGCGACTCCTAGCCGCCATAGGCTATCAAGAGTCGCACTGGCGATCAGATACCACATCGCCTACCGGAGTGAAAGGATTAATGATGCTGACACTGGCAACCGCCCGGCAACTGGGCGTAAAAGACCGACGGGATCCTGTTCAAAGCATTGCCGGTGGGGCGCTATACTTCAAACAAAGACTGAACAAAATGCCCAAGCGAATTCAAGAACCTGATCGCACGTGGTTTGCACTGGCTTCCTACAATGTAGGTTTTGGACACCTGGAAGACGCACGCGTGCTCACCCAAAACAGAGGGGGGAATCCTGATAAATGGCTAGACGTCAAACAAACGCTCCCCTTGCTAAGTCAGAGAAAATGGTACAAACAGACACGACATGGCTATGCCCGAGGCAAAGAGCCGGTTCGTTATGTAGAAAACATTCGAAGTTATTATGATTTATTAGTCTGGCTTACCGAGGAAAACCAGATAGAAAAAAACGTGATGTCATTGCCTGCCGAGCCGGCTAAAAATAAAGCACTTCATTTTGCACCACCTACGCTATAGGATGTAGCTTAAGCTTATCCTATACACCACCCGACACCAGCCATTGAAAAAGTCCATAGACCGCTGACACGCTGTGAATGCAAGCCATTATTGCATGCCGATAGCAGCCGCCCTGCATGGAGTCCCCAGCAAAGATTGTTGAATTATGCTTTCTTTCGCTTTGCCTTAAAAAAGCTTATCAATAAATCGGCACAAATATCTTCAATGACGCCGCCCTGCCAGCTCACTTTATGATTCAAAAAAGGGGCATCCGTTAAATGCAGCGCATGACAGACAGCACCCCGCTTGGGATCAAAGGCACCAAAAACCAGCCGCTTGATACGGGCATGGGAAATTGCTCCCATACACATGACACAGGGTTCCAGGGTGACATAAAGTGTTGAATCCGCTAATCTATAATTTTCAATAGCAATGCCCGCTTGACGTATTGCCACCATTTCAGCATGCGCTGTCGGATCATGCTGACTTATCGGCGTATTCCATCCTTCGGCGAGACACCGATTATCCTTAACCAGCACGGCACCGACAGGCACTTCACCCGCCGCTTCTGCACGCTGCGCCAACCTGATCGCATAACGCATCCATTGCTCATC
>JAPYOW010000071.1 GCA_029937975.1 Methylococcaceae bacterium
ACAATCTGTATTTACAGGTAAATAAGTCTGGCCCTCGGCCACCTCTGCGGAAGACAGGCCCTGGCCGAGTATAAATATTTACATCCATCAAGATTTCTTATTAACTAACTTCCACGCTTTTTGTGTGCCTGGTGTTGACTGATTGTTTTTATATTGGTCGCCGATTCTAGCCGCATCTGTGGTATTTTTAACTTTACACATTCCCACCAAATCGGTGTATATCACCATAAAATCCCTTTCGGTCATGCGTTCCAGTACATGTGGTTGCATGAACGGGTGTACACGATCAATCATATTTTCCATGATGACTGACAACATCGGTTCTTCAATCGCCTGTATATACGCTATTACCTTGCTGTATTGCTTCAACATCAATGCGGTTTGTTCTTCAGTCATTGCTCAATCCCCGTTTTAATTTGTTATGTAATTTTTCTAGTTGATTAAATAACTCGGTATTCGTTAATTTAGATAATGGATTTATTATTTTTCGTTGTGTAAAGGATTGCAAATCATCTTTACGGGCATCGGTTCATCCCACATTTGTAAGTGGATCATCCATTATTGGCTGTGTTGTTGGTACGTTTTCACTTTAGCTAGGTCATTTAATATATAGAATAATAATTCTTTGAGTATAGGACGAATCGGAGAAAGACTGAATATAGAAAGCATCGCAGGAAATACTGGATGGTATTGGAGTTGTTGACTGAATTCAATTCCGTGTTTCGGAATCGAACCGGCTCGGGGTTGCCACCACGGGATTTTAGGGGAATAGGTGCAAAAGTGTACACCGTAAAAGGCGGTTGAATAGAAAAAAGCCCCCTTTGCAAAGAGGTGATGCATCGGGGGAAGTCCACTGACAACACTCCTTTTCAGTATAGTTCAAGTCTGAGAAAAGAACAGTGGAAGGTTGGGGTTATCCACAAAATCTGTGGATAACCACGGGATAACCCACTGATTACAGCCGTAAGTGGCTGACCTGAAAAAGCCCTAGCTAGATTGTATATTTTTTGTACAGGTACGATTACTGAGGCATCTTTTAGTTATAACAGAGTTGGGTTACGATTAAAAATGAACAGTTATATCTTTCTGCACACCTTTCCGTAGAATTGTGAGTGTTACTGGTTTTTCAGTTATCTCATCAAACAGTTGATTAAAATGCTTCATATTTTTAAATTGAATACCATTAATCGAAATAATTATATCGCCCCTCAAAACATTCGCATAAAAACTCGGAGTATCTTCATATACTGTGCCAACAAAGAGTCCAGTATTTCTTTCAGCCTCTGCTCTTTCTTCGTTAGAAAGATTACGATAGTTAAGGCCAAGCTTGTATGGGGTAATAGGTAAAGCCTTAACTAAAAACAATGCAGCTTGATCATAACGTCGTTGGTGTTTTGTTATCGGGGTAGTGGTTGTGCCGTGAGTTGTATTTGTACCTGTACCTGAATAATTAACACGCCCTCCTGCACCATACACAGATCCTGAATAAGAATTAGTTTCTCTTGTTGGTTCTTGAATAGTAAACGTAGTTGTTTGCGTATCTGTATATTCTTATTTAATAAGAACAAGCGTTGCGCCAATTCTTTTAGCTTGCTTTATTGCATTTTGTTTATCTTCATACTCTCCATTAAACGATGACAACCCGACAGATACATAATACTTAGCGCTGTGAATTTCATATTCACGATTCAAATCATTGGTTTCAATCATTTGTGGTTCTTGGTTGGTTTATTGTACTGTACTGTACTGCTTCAGTCGTTCAGCACATTAATGGACTAAATAGACTGGAGAATGAAATAAAAAATAACTAACTAACTAACTTGTTTTTATGGTGGGTTGGCTGGTGGGTTAAATTTTACACGCATATAAAAATGCCTTATTAAACAATGACATTACACCGTATAAAGGAAGAGGGTATGTCCTTTCAGCCCTTTAAATACAGTATGCTCAGAAAATACTTGCAGATTAAAACAACCCTCAAAGAATAAATGAACACTGCATTTATGCACTAACTTTTAACATGTGCGGTAATAATTTAAGACACTATATGGTGACGCTATCCATTGAACAGTCCGCATTAACAACCCTTCAGCCATTTCAGGTACTAGCACTAAATGGATATGATTATCCTTAAAATGTAGGCAAAAGAGGATGAACAATATACTATGGCACATCCCAAATCATTCTGATCCTGGGCATAAATCTAAATTTTAGGAATTAACATGAAAGAAATTACAGTTGATAGCAACCCAAGTGAAGCACTTTTAAAAGAAATGGGGACTGCTTACTGGCCAACATGGGAAAAAGAAGTCTCTGTATTCCCATGGGAATTCGTTACTACAGAAACAGCTCTTATTTTAGAAGGTGAATGTGAAATGACACCTGCAGATGGCGGCCCTTCAACTACTTTCAAAGCGGGTGACTTAGTGGTATTCCCAGTAGGCTATAAAGGGACTTGGGAAGTGAAAAAAACACTTAAAAAGCGCTTCAAACACAACGGAGGTAACTTTGTTAAATGTACCTTTAACCGTTTGAAAATAATTATAAATTTCATTAAATCAATCAAGAAATGAAGTTCGCTTCCATTATTACGACAATAATGGTTTCTGGTTTTTTGACAAGTTCGTATTCTGAAGATGAATAAATATCACCGTCTTTATTACCCAACGCTATGTTTACACCATCAGGTTTATCATCATGGATAAGGATAACGATCTTTGTATCTAGAGCAATACAATCAATTGTGATGGCATCCGCTTTCATGCCTTGATTACGTAGGTTTTATCCATTATTCCTATTAATGTATCGATATTATCAATATTTGCTATAGAACAGATCATTCGCCCTAGCGACAATCTCTGAGTCTATTTATGTATACCCGGATGGATACCAGAGTTGATCTGTAGGATGCCATTTCCAGTCGCTGTGTTTATAAAAAAGGTAAAACGCAGCGGGATGCTATTAATATGATGACTAAGGCGAGTGCTGATTAACTTGATCCTGCTTGCAAAATTAATATTTAGTATCGTAGCAGAGTTGACTCAAGTCATGGCTTTGCCTAATGACTTAGAAAAAGTACTGGCAGGAACTTTATTATCCATCAGGGGTAATCATTAACGCTTACGGAGCTTGTCATAGCAAGTGGCCAGGACAAAGTAACAGATACCCCTGAAGGAGTCGTATCAATATCTAAAACAGCATTTATTTGCTGCGCCCGCTGTCGCATATTATTAATCCCATGCCCCTTAGTCCAGACCTGGGTATGACCTGTGCCGTTATCTGCAATCACAATGGCATTTTTTTTCAATGTCAGCCTTGCCTGAGTTGCCTGGGCATGTTTTGCAATATTGTTAACCGCTTCTTGCACAATACGCAGGATTTGCAATGAATGCGAGGGATCAGAACTCGCCAGGCTTGGTTCATCTTCAACTTGCCAGACCAGTTCAATACCTTGAATATTCAACATGGATTCTATTCGCTGCCGAAACATCGCCAACATGAACATTAATTCTTCGTCATCCTTTTCCATGCTATTAATGACGATGCGTAAATCGGATACGGCCAGTTTCAAGATTTTATGCAATGTACTGTCTTTACCTGAGGTTGTCTCGGTATAGGATAATGCAGTCATTAAATATCCCCCCATACCATCATGTAAATCCCGCATGAAACGCTGACGTTCCTGGGATATCGCATGTTGCCGTTCTAAAGTTACCCTGGCACGGTGACTTTGTTCCAACTCTTGGGTTTTTTTTGCTATCGCTTGCTGTAGATTGTTCGAGTGATTGATCAGGATTTTGTTGGCAATTTCTAATTCCTGATTTTTTTGAGCCATATCTTCAGCATGTTTCTTATCCTTGTTCTCAGCCTTGGTTTTTTCTGAATATATCTCATCTTCAAGTGAATGGTTTTTTCTTTCTAATTGTATTTGATGTTGCTGCAATGCGTCTTTTAATTGATGTATATCCGTAATATCAGTCGATATCCCCATTAAACCGATAATCATTCCCTGCTTATTAAAAATGGGTTTTTTTACAGAACGATATATTTTGGTTTGGCCTGTGGCTTTAATGGTATTAACTTCTTCATTATCTATTGTTTCTCCATACAGAAGAACGCGCCGATCATTTTTTCTTAAATCAGACAGCTGTTGTAGTGAAAAAAAGTCACTATCATCGTGTCCAATGATAGATTCCAGTGGTTGCTGAAAGAGTTGTCTTGTCACTTCATTCACATAAAGATACCTGCCATGGCTATCTTTAACATAAACATAAGCGCCTACTTCATCTAACACAGCCTTAAATAGAATGGAATCAGGGTCGAGGGAAGTTTTTTCAGTATCAATCAACATCTTTACATATAGGGAGGTAGGAAAGTAAGGGAGTAAGAAGGGGTAATGGCATTAAATAAAGGATTAGTCCAGGGCCATTGCAGCACAGCAGTGTAGTTCAAAGCAAGGGGTTTATGTTGCTCACTATCGAAGCTGTCAGAAATGTTGTCCCACCCTGAGTTTATTATGAGTGGCTAAATTAGATAAGCAAACAACCGAGTGACTTAAAGAGAACTCGAAAACGTGTGCTTGTGCAGTCACGTTGAATGAGGGGTTTAATGATCATGGTGCTGAGAAAGAGTATCAAACATCCGCGATAAATAATAGCCGCCATGGTCAGTGCCTAATGGTGTGATTTATGAACAAACACAGCGTATTCCCAATGCAAAACGGAGTCTGAGTATTCTCTGGATATTGCAGCAGCGGGTACTGGGTAATTTTCGTATGAGATGTACGAGCGCATTGTTCATGAAGTAAAGGGGGGCTTGCAAAAGCTATTTAACGCATAAGGTATGTCAGCTAAGGAAACGCTGATAAAATGGTTTTTGCTAAAACCGGTGTTGCTTAAGTGGGCTTCAGCTCAGGCTGAATGAATGCCAGCAGCGAGCGTTGTGTGCCCAGCCCATAGTTGCAGGTTTCTTGTGGATGCCATTTTATTTGATTTAATGGGGCAACCTGACCGGGGGTTTTGTGCATTTGTTCAATTCAGCTATTAACCCTATAATGATTCAATATTGCGACTGTAGTCTCTCAGGTAGCTGATTTATCGGTAACCGGTCAATGGGACACGCTTTCGTTATGATTAACCCTTGCTTCCCGTGATGACTGATGAAGAAAATAATATTTTCCAGATAAGAAATGATCGAGAAAATCGCTGATAAAGCCGTATTGATTTATCCGGAGTTTGATACCCAAAATACCTTTTGGAGTTATGCCAGTAGCTTGAAAATGTATGCGCCTTTGGGTGAGTTTGGCTTGCCCAAACGTTTATTGCCCCCTTTGGGACTGATGGGTTTGTTTAATCATCTCAAACCCTATTATGATGAAATATGTTTAATAGATAAAAATGTCAATCCGGGGTCATTAGTTGATCTGGTCGGGGATGCCGAGCATGTTTTTATTGGCGGAATGCAGGCCCAGGAACAAAGTCTGCTAAAACTGGCCGTTGCCTTAAAAAAAATGGATAAGCTGGTGATTGTCGGCGGTACAGCCATTACTCCTCAGTCGCCTCTAATGGCAATTGCTGACCATTTGTTAGAAAATGAAGCCGAAGGGATCATTGATGATTTTTTGCAAGCCTTAAGACAAGGCATTGCCAAAAAATATTATAAAGGGGGTTTTGTTGACCCGGAACATTTTTTTCAGCCCGATTATGCGTCGATTAATATGCAAAATTATGTGCATATGGCGGTGCAAATTAGTCGAGGTTGTCCGGAGAGTTGCGAGTTCTGTGATATTCCTGCTCGTTTTGGTCAGGCATATCGGGTTACCCCCTGGCAAAAAACCGAACACTCTTTTCGGCAAATGAAAACACTAGGCTGGACGGGACAAGTGTTTGTGGTCGACGATAACTTTATAGCGAATCCTAGAAAGGCGCTGGAAGTCTTAAAAAATCTTTATAAGATAGGCGAAAATATTGGCTATCACCATCCCAAATATACTGAATTAACCTTGCGTCTGGCCGACGATTCACCGCTGATGGCAGAACTGAGGCGCTGGTTTCATCAATGTAATTTTATTAATGGTTTTTATGGGGTAGAAACACCTAATAAAGCCTCTTTACTGGAAACCAAAAAGCGGCAAAATTTGAGAGGTGAACTCAGTCTGCTGGAAAAACTTAACATTATTTCAAAACAGACGGGGGCCGGGGTCATGATGGGGATGATCTATGGTTTTGATCACGATACCGATGACTCCATCCAGGAATTTATTGATTTTGTAAATGCCAGTAATGCGCCCATTGTGATGGCGGGGTTGTTAAATGCCTTGCCCTATACCGGCTTAATGACACGAATGGAAAACGCTGGGCGGCTGATTAAGGCCAGTAGTGGCAATAATTCCGATGGCATTATTAACTTTATTCCGTACCATTTTTCAGTGCAGCAAGCGGAGCAGAATTATTTGTCTATTCTTGACGGAATTTATCACCCGAAAGCCTATTTTAAACGGGTGATACGGCACCTGGAATTGATCGATCCTGATTTGCAAAGTCAATACCGGGCCGGCAATGATAAACTGATTTATCTGCTTAAAATCCTGACCCGAAAAAATGCCTTGAGTTTTTGGCGTTATTTACCCCGCGCCATAGCCATAGCCCAAAGACGTTGTGGCTTAAATACCCCCGGTTTTGCAGCATTACTGGCAGAATACTTTTCTTTATGTGCGCAATATACCCATTTTAACCATCAAGTCCATGCACAACGGCAACAAATTTCAGCGCGAAATTATGAGAAATGGCAGCAGTTTTCATGGAAACAGCTTGAAAATTCACCGACTGAACTACATGAAATAACCCGTCTAATGGGGAGAATGGCAGGATGAAATACACCATTGGGTTGTCCATTACCTATCATGACCCGGCGTTGGCTATTATTGATGAACAGGGAACCGTGCTATTTGCAGAAGCCACAGAACGGTATATGCAAAACAAGCGGGCATTAAATTGTGAGGCGGATCCCTTGTTGTGGGTGCATGCTTTATTAGCACAGTATTGTCCTGAAGCCACGGAGTTTGTCATTGCCATCAATTGGCGCAAAAAGCGGCCAGTTTATGAGAATGTAGTTGCGGCTTTAGGGTGTTTAAGCGCGGCTGGCCTGATGAAAACAGGGATAAAAAAATTGCGTTCTCCACTGGCTAATTACCAGTTGCATCATATGATTGCCAGTCAACGTAATAAAATCCACAGTGCAGGTCTGAGTCTGCGGCGGATTATGGCAGAATATTACCCGGAATGTGCTGTGTCATTTGTCGATTATGACCATCATTTAACCCATGCTGCGACGGCCTGTTATAGCAGTCCCTTTACTGAATCAGCTTGTGCGGTGATTGATTCCTTTGGTGAACATGGCTCAATGGCTTTTTATCATTTCAAAGATCAACAGTTAAATTGTCTTTATGAAGCCCGAGGTACCGGCAGTATCGGGTTTTATTACATGAAAATTACCGAGTTGTGTGGCTTTAACTGGTTACAAGGAGAGGAGTGGAAAGTGATGGGGCTTGCCGCCTATGGACAGTTAAATCAGGAATTCTATCACTGTTTGAAAAGCACGATTTCGGTTCAGGGCTTCCACTGTCAGCATCAGGAAAAAAATTTATTTGCCAATCTGGCGGCATTGAAAAAATTCCAAGGCCATGATACGGATGATGTAAAGCGGGCTGCTGATCTGGCCTATACCGGACAATACTTTTTTGCTGAATTAATGACGGCATTGTTACGGCATTTACAGCAGGTCACGGCATGTGATAATTTGGCATTAGGCGGGGGCTGTGCGTTAAACTCATCCTATAATGGGAAAATTAAACAGCAAACCGGTTTCCAGCAGGTTTTTATTCCTTCTGCACCGGCGGATGATGGCACTGCATTAGGCGCTGCCTGGTTAGCTTGGCATGCGGCTCAGAAGGACTGTATTAAGGCACCGAAGCCCCGGGCAGATGAGAGCAAGTCGTGGACTTCACCGTATTTAGGTTCCACTATTTCAGATCAGGCTGTACAACAATTGATGCAATATAATGGTGTGTTGGATATTCAGCATTTACCACAAACTATTTGTGACAAGACGGCGGGTTTATTAGCCAGCGGCATGTTAGTTGGCTGGATACAGGGGCGGGCAGAATTTGGTCCAAGGGCTTTGGGGCATCGTTCTATTTTGGCCGATCCTAGGCAACAGACAACAAAAGACAGAATCAATCAAACCATCAAATTTCGGGAACAGTTTCGCCCTTTTGCGCCCTCTGTCCTACATGATTATGCGGATGAGTATTTTGAGCAGTACCAAGAATCGCCTTATATGGATAAAACGTTAAACATTAAGGCGGCGATGCAGCAAAAAATTGCTGCCGTATCGCATGTCGATGGCACCGGACGTTTACAAACAGTCAAACAAGAATGGAATCCGCGTTTTCATCAATTAATTGAGTGTTTTTATCAACGGACTCAAATTCCTATGCTGTTAAATACCAGTTTTAATGTCATGGGTAAGCCTCTGGTTCATTCTCTGGAAGATGCGCTTTCCGTATTTTTAACCACAGGTCTTGATGCATTGGTGATTAATGATTATTTAATATGTAAACCTGGCACATGAACAAACTATTGGATATTGCACAGTTAGGCGACCCGGTTTTAAGGCAGCAGGCTAAAAAGGTGGAGGATGTCAATGACCCGGTTATGCTAGCCATCATCGAGGATATGCTTTTTACGCTCTCGGCCAGCAATGGCGTAGGCCTTGCTGCACCGCAAGTATCAAAATCACTGGCTATTGTGATTGTTGCTTCCAGACCCTCAAAGCGTTATCCATTAGCGCCTGAAATGCAACCGGTGGTGATGCTTAACCCTGATTTTGAACAGTTATCAGAGCAAGTTCACAAGGATTGGGAAGGCTGTCTAAGTATTCCAGGCATTAGAGCACTGGTACCTCGATATATAAAGATAAAAATACGCTATACGGATTGTCAGGGATGTCAGCAGGAATTAATTGCAGAGGATTTTATTGCACGTATTTTTCAGCATGAATACGATCATCTTCAGGGTCTGGTTTATCTGGATAGGGTGGAAGATAATCGCGATATTATTGCAGAAACTGAATTTCAGAAATTGATGAGTCAGGCAGAATAAGCTTTAAAAGTATATGTGCCTTCCATCATCCAACTCTAAAACGGGTAAAGCCCCTTTGGGGTTGATG
>JAPYOW010000013.1:0-4556 GCA_029937975.1 Methylococcaceae bacterium
CGACACCCACAATTTCACACAAACACGTACCATCTGCCTCTTACCTTGCCCGAATAACCTCTAGCCCCCGTTTAGCAAACTTGAACATCCGGAAAAAATACAGAAATAACTATATTTTATAGATCATACACTCTACAATTATTTAGCAATTGCACATTAACATCTGTCATTTGTGAAAACATCATTACTCGCTTCACTTATTCTATTTAGCCTTGTACGCTCTGTGGGGGCTCAAGATTTACTTGAAACCTACCACCTTGCTCTGAAACATGACCCCCAACTCAGAAAAGCTTATTTCACCCAGTTTTCCGTAGCTGAAAGCAAATCACAAAGTATTGCTCAAATGCTACCGACACTCTCGGCATCTGCCAGCAGCAGCAGGGAACGCCTAAGCAGTAAAAAAGACAATTTTCGAACAGCGGGTACCCAACATTTTTGGAACAATAGCTTTAGCATTAATTTTTCTCAACCTGTTTTTCATTGGGATCATTGGGTTCAACTCAGTCAATCCGGTAACCGCATCGCCCAGGCCGAAGCTGAATATAAGGCAGAACGCCAATACCTGATTGTCAGAATAACCGAAGCCTATTTCGATATTTTATCGGCACAAGACAACCTGACATTTACTGTTTCAGAACAAATGGCCATTGAACAACAGCGAGAACAAGCCAGACAGCGTTTTGATGTGGGTCTTATTGCCATCACAGATGTTTACCAAGCCCAGGCAGCTTATGACCAAGCAGTCGCCGACCAAATTGATGCGGAGAATTTACTGGCGGACAGCAAAGAAGCTTTACGGGAAATTATTGGCGACAATGAAGTAACTCTACAGGCCCTGGCATCTGACCTCATTTTCCACCCTCCAGAGCCTAACAATATTGCTGAATGGAGCCGCATCGCTGAAACCAAAAACTTAACGATTATTGCAGCGTTCAACCAGGTTGAAGTCTACAGAAAAAACATTGCTATACAACAATCCGCCCACATCCCAACTCTGGATCTTGTAGCCAACTATAATCTCCGGGATGTCACCAGTACATTTGGTCAACGCGGTGACTCCCAACTAATTGGCTTACAATTTAATCTCCCACTGTTCCAAGGCGGCTTGGTTTTTTCCCAAACCAGACAGGCCCACTATGATTTTCAGGTTGCCAAAGAAAATTTATTAAGCACCCAACGCCTGATAAAACGCCAACTTAGAAATGCTTTTCGTGATGTGATTTCAAGTCTAAGCCGCGTCCATGCCCTAAAAGCCGCGGTGATATCTTCTGATAGCTCGTTGCAGGCCAGTGAAGCAGGTCTTGAAATCGGTAGCCAAACCATGGTCGATGTCTTAGCTGAACAAAGAAACCTGTACCGGGCAAAAAGAGATTATGCCAGAAGTCGTTATGATTATTTAGTGAATGGCGTTAAATTAAAACAGGCAGCCAGTAGCCTAACTGAAGATGATCTGCAACGAATTAACCAGTATCTGGTGAAACAGCAACCTTTGGCTACAGTTAGCCCTATACCAAAGTAGGCCTCAATTCTCGGCAGTATTGCTTTAAATGCGGCCTGATTGCAGACCTCTTAGCACAAAGAACTAGTCTTTTGGCTTTTGTTTTTTTTCATAGGCCGCTAACTGCTCCGGCGTTGCCTTGTGTTGATACTTGTCTTTCCACTCACTATAAGGCATACCATAAACCTGTGCCCGCGCAGCTTCATAATCCAGCGCTATTTCTCGCTCTAAAGCCGATGCGGCTAACCATTTAGCCAGACAGTTTCTACAGAAACCCGCCAGTATCATCAAATCTATATTCTGGACATCCGAATTTTTCTGTAAGTGAGCGGTCAATCGCCGGAAGGCAGCGGCTTCTATTTCGGTCTGCAGTGACTTATCCATTTATAACTCCAATAAATTTAACATTCTAGCAGAAAGTAATAGCAACTCATGTATAATTGTGGCGTTATTGAGTTGATAGATTGCAGACATAATTGTCTGTGTTCCTGTCAGCTTTAATTATTATAGTGCGTTAATGCAGGTCGATAACAAGGCGCTGAAAGGATGCATGACAGACTTAGACCAGCAGTTCAGAAACGTAGTCATCCGTAAAAACCAACCGCTGAAAAACTATGGCTTAGCCAAACGAATTCTAGCAACCGGCCCAAAAGATGCCACCCACAACCAAACGTCTTTGCTTGCAGTCTCTCCTTAAAAAAGTAACGAGCCACCCGATATCAAGCACAATATCCGTTCTTATAGCAGGCCCGTAACAATGAAAATACAACAAGGATCGCAGCTATCGCACGCAGTCAATTTATCCACGCATGACAACCGCCTATTGCAAATACCCTGCTCAGGCCTTATATCAAGAATCAATTTCTTTATTTAAATAAGATAGTTTGAAATACCCTCTTAAATATATTAGTAAAAACACATGAAAAAACTCCTTGAATTTATCCCGGTTATTTTATTTTTCATCACTTTCAAGCTTTATGATATCTACACCGCAACTGCCGTAGTTATCGTTGCCACAACCTTACAAGTTATCTTCACCTGGTTTAAATACAAAAAAGTAGAGGCAATGCAATTAATAACCTTAGGACTGATTTTAGTCATGGGCGGCGCGACTTTATATTTACAAGATGAGCAGTTCATCAAATGGAAACTGACCATTATTGAATGGTTATTTGGCATTAGCTTTTTAGGTAGCCAATTTCTGGGCAAAAAAACCTTTGTTGAACGCATGATGGGAGCGAGCCTTGAACTCCCCTCTTTAGTCTGGAAAAGACTAAACCTCATGTGGGCTACTTTTTTTATTAGCGTAGGATTTATCAATATCTATGTGATGCGACACTATAATACGGATGACTGGGTGACCTTTAAGACCTTTGGTGTCCCGGGGTTAATGGTTGTTTTTATTTTTGTGCAAATGATTTTCATTTATAAATACATCCCCACCACAGAAGAGGAATAAACTCATGCTATACGCAATTCTTAGTGACGATGTGACTGATAGTCTGGAGAAAAGAAAATCAGCCCGTCCCGCCCATTTAAAACGTTTACAAGCACTACAGGATGCGGGCAGACTCATTATTGCCGGCCCCCATCCAGCCATTGACAGCAACACACCCGCAGCAGCCGGATTTACTGGAAGCTTGGTTATTGCTGAATTTGCTGATCTGAATGCAGCACAACAATGGGCTGACGTTGACCCCTATGTCACTGCAGGCGTCTATAGCAAGGTATCAGTAAAACCTTTTAAACAGGTCTTCCCACAATGACAGCTGAACTGATCAAACAACAATTAACCGCCGCCCTTAAGCCAGAATCAATCGAATTGATTGATGACAGTGCCGCTCATGCGGGTCATGCCGGAGCAAAATCAGGGGGACACTACAATGTAACCATCGTTGCTGAAATATTTGAAGGAAAAACGCTAATACAAAGACACCAGCTTATTTACCAGGCCCTGAGTAATCTAATGAAAAAAGACATTCATGCACTCGGTATCAATGCATTAACACCCTCTGAAAACACATAAGGAATCATCGCAATGAAGAAAAGAATAATCCCCCTTGTTCTTGCAAGCTCATATATTTTAACCGCTTGTAATGCGCTAGATAATAGTAGCTCAGCAACGACTGTTGCAAAAGAAGATGCTATTGCTGCGGTTAATGGGCAATATATAAGCAAGGCCTCATTCGCACAAATGGAAAAAGAAATTACGCAACGTTCTCCCAACCATACCTTTCCAAAAGAACAACTGATTGAGGAGTTAATTCAGCGGGAATTATTAATTCAAGACGCTGTGAACAAAAAACTCGATCAAGATGCCGAATTTACAGCACGCCTTGTAACTATTAAAAACTCATTGCTATCGCAGGCAGCCGTCCAGAATTATATAAAATCAAACCCGGTTACTGATGCCGAAATAGAAGCTGAATACAACAAAAACATTTCAGAAGCGAGCACAGAATACAAAGCTCGCCATATTCTGCTGAAAACAGAAAAGGAAGCTAAAGCACTAATCAAGGAGTTAACAGCAGGTGCCGATTTTATTGCATTAGCCAAAGCCAAATCTACCGGCCCATCCGGGGCTAAAGGTGGCGACCTGGGTTGGTTCACCGCTAATCAAATGGTTGGCCCTTTTTCTGAAGCTACTATAGCCTTGGAAGATGGTCAATTTAGCTCTGAACCAGTGCAATCACAATTTGGTTGGCACATTATCTTAAAAGAAGGCTCCAGAGAACTCAACCCGCCCTCTTTGGAATCGGTAAAAGCAAGAATTCGTCCCGCCTTACAACGTCAAAAAACGCAAGACTTTATGGATAATTTGCGTCAACAGGCAAAAATTGAGATTTTTCTCCCTGAAGCACCTGAGGTCTTAGAGCCTGCACCGACCCCTGAAAAAGTTGAAGCCGCTGCAACAACAGCAGAGTCGGAAACAGCTAGCAAAGCCCCCGAAACGGTCACCCCCTGATTTTTAACATTCCATAACCCCTATCAGTTTCTTTACCACACACTGATAGGGGTACTTAACATTCAAACATCCTGAGCTAGTAAAACAGAATCA
>JAPYOW010000013.1:4656-41134 GCA_029937975.1 Methylococcaceae bacterium
TCCATACGCATAGAAAGCATCAAGGACTTATCCATAAAAGTATCTGGCTTGAACCCGCTATCAAGCAAAGCATGCTATCTGCCAGCCCTTCTGGCTAACACAAACATCAGGAACAAATAAAGTAAGTTCTCATGCAGGGTATAGCCCATACTATGCCAATGCAACCGTCACCCCTTAGGTCACGATTGCTAACACTGACGTCTGATGCTGACAGCCAAGATTAAGCCTTTACAGACCTATTCTTAGCCCCTATTTTGTCGGTTTAACAGCCGTTAAACCCCAGATCTCATCCGCATACTGGGTTATGGTTCTATCAGTAGAAAACTTTCCACTAAATGCTGTGTTCAAAATACTCATTTTAGTCCACTGTTCTTTATCTTGATACGCATCACTGACACGTGCTTGTGCATCAATAAAACTGCGGAAATCAGCGATTGTCATCCAGCTGTCACCGGGACTTTTCAGCGAACCTATAATATCGTCAAACACACCCTGTTCAAGCTGGTTAAAATAACCCGACTCCAGTAAATTCATCACGGCTTTTAAATCATCATCAGCCTCAATAATCGCACAGGGATTATAATGCGACCTTAATGCTTCGACTTCTGCTTCATCCAGGCCAAACAGAAAAAAGTTTTCATCCCCGACTTCTTCGCGAATTTCAACATTCGCACCATCCAGCGTACCAATGGTAATGGCGCCATTCATCATGAATTTCATATTACCGGTACCGGAAGCTTCTTTACCAGCCGTTGAGATCTGTTCAGATAAATCGGCAGCAATACAAATTTTTTCCATCGCAGAGACACGATAATTAGGAAAGAAAAATACTTTCAATTTATCGCCCACTTCCGGATCATTATTAATGATATTTGCTACATTATTGACTAGCTTAATTGTTTTCTTAGCCATGGCATAACCCGGAGCAGCTTTTCCTCCAATCAAAACATAACGGGGTGTCCAGTGATCTGTATTGCCTTTTTTAATCTGGTTATATAAGTGGATCACATGCAATACATTAAGTATCTGGCGTTTATATTCGTGTATCCGCTTAACCTGAACATCAAATAAAGCATCTATATTCAGACCTAAATCATAGCCTAGCTCTTTAGCATGGTAATCAATCAATTGTTGTTTACTGGCCTGCTGCACATTAAACCATTTTTTCCTAAAATTGGCTTTTTCTGCGTACGGTTTCAGTTTTTCTAACTGGGATAAATCTGTCACCCAGCCATCGCCAATGGTTTCAGTAATTAATGAGGATAAGCCTGGATTACAACCGGCCAACCAACGCCTCGGCGTAACACCATTAGTCTTATTATTAAACTTTTCAGGCCATAGTTGATAAAAGTCATTGAATAATCCGTCTTTCAACAACTGTGAATGCAGTGCTGCCACCCCATTCACTGAAAAACTGCCGACAATAGCTAAATAAGCCATGCGTACCTGCTTGTCAGGTCCTTCTTCGATAATGGACATTCTGCGCAGATATGTTATGTCACCCGGCCAGTGTATAGCGACTTCTGCCATAAAACGTGCATTAATTTCGAAAATTATCTCCATGATTCTGGGCAATAAATATTGCATCAAGCCAACAGACCACTTCTCTAACGCTTCGGGCAACAACGTGTGATTAGTGTATGCCATGGTACTTCGGGTGATTTCCCAGGCCTCATCCCAGCCTAGACCCTGCTCATCGATTAACAAACGCATCAGTTCAGCCACAGAAATACTCGGATGGGTATCATTCAACTGAAAACAATTTTTTTCTGCAAAATGGGTAAAATTCGCCCCATGGCGCCCTACCCAGTTTGCAACCACATCTTGTAAACTGGCTGAGGCTAATAAATATTGCTGCTGTAACCTTAAAACTTTACCATTTTCATTGGCATCATTGGGATATAACACCATTGTAATGTTTTCAGCAGTATTTTTTTCTGCCACGGATTCCGCATAGGCTCCGGCATTGAACTCCTGCAAATTAAACTCTTCTGTGGCTTCTGATTTCCATAATCGCAAGGTATTCACAGTACCATTTTGATACCCTGGAATCGCCGTATCATAAGGTACAGCCAATACATCGCCAGTACTTATCCAGCTAACTTTTTCGTTGCCATTTGCATCTCTATATCTTTCAGTATGTCCAGCAAATTTAATACGAACAGTATATTCAGGACGTTCAACTTCCCAGACATTGCCATTCCGTAACCAGTGATCAGGGTTTTCCTGTTGCTCCCCATTTTTAATGGTCTGGCTAAACATACCGTATTCATAACGTAAACCATACCCTGTCACAGGCAATTGCAAGCTAGCACAACTATCAATAAAACAAGCCGCTAAGCGGCCTAAGCCCCCATTCCCTAAACCTGCATCTGGTTCGCTGTCTACCAGCTCTTCCAGGTCCAGACCTAAGTCATATAATGCTTGATCCACAGTATTGGTAACACCTAGATTTAACATGGCATTGCTTAATGTTCTACCCATCAAGAATTCCATCGATATATAGAATGCCTTCTTACAATCCTGCTCTTTGTAGGTATTGTACGTGTGCTTCCAACGCTCGATCAATCTGTCACTCACAGATAAAGCCAACGCTTCATAAGCATAATGGGGAGAACGACAGCTGGCATCTCTGCCTAAACGATGACAATAATATCTTTTAAAATCAGCAACAAATGACTCTTTATCCATTCCCAAGTCGGGAAGCTGCGTAATATCTGATTTTGGTTTACTTTTCTCAAAAGATCTATTTGGCATATATTTTTTATCGTTTAAATTTACAAATTCTTATACTGAACAGTAGCGCAAAAAAATCACTTAACTAATGCGTTCTACTTTTTAAGGAAGGGGTTTTATTTACGAAGGTGCAGACGGATAGAGAAATAACGAAACTCGATTGATTAAAAACCGGGGTTCGTGACTTACACGACCGAGTCTTGCAAATAATAAGCATTATTTAACACGGCATTTCTTCTCGTTCCCAGCCAGTCATGAGCGCGCGTTAAAAAATGATAGAACATCAATGGAATAATAAAGGCATTATGATTCGCCATAGCGAGAATCACAACACCTCAATATTATTTTAACTGGAATATTACAATACAGAACAAAGCCTTAGTTTAGTTTTCCATGACACTGTTTGTACTTTTTCTTGGAACCACAAGGACATGGGTCATTGCGACCGACTTTTTCACTCCCTCTTACAAAAGGTTGTGCAGGAGATTCTTCAGCCTTATCAGCTAGCGGTTTCGGGGCAGCGGGAACGGGCTCAGGCTGTTTCATAGCAGAATCCGCTTCTGCATGATTAAACTGCATTTCATGAGGTGTTTGCATCTGCTCATCAATCGCCTCGACATCCTTCTCTCTAGCCACTTGAACCTTAGCTAAAACACCAATGACTTCATATTTAATATGATCCAGCAAGTTAGAGAACATATCGAATGCTTCTCGCTTAAATTCCTGCTTAGGATCTTTTTGTGCATAGCCTCTGAAATGAATCCCCTGACGCAACGCATCCATCGCGGCCAAATGTTCTTTCCAGCTATTATCCAGCACTTGCAACATAATGGATTTCTCAAAATGACGCATCACATCAGGAGCCGAGGTCAGTTCTTTGTCTTCACTGGATTTCTCTAGCGCCTCAAGCACTGTTTTACGCAGATCACTTTCCTGGAAAGAACGATCCTTATCCAGCATATCCTGCAAAGGTAACTCCAGTATATATTCGGCGGACAAATGCTCCTCAAGACCTTGTATATCCCATTGTTCTTCCATGGTTTTAGCCGGAATATACTTGGTGATCACATCATTTACAACATCATAACGCAACTCACTGATCATATCGTGAATATCATCCGCTGCCATTAAGTCATTTCTGTGTGCATAAATGACTTTACGTTGATCATTGGCCACATCATCATAGGCCAGTATTTCTTTACGCACATCAAAGTTTCTCCCTTCAACTTTGGTTTGTGCATTTTCAATAGCCCGCGTGACCCATTGATGTTCAATGGCCTCGCCTTCATCCATGCCCAATGACCTCATAAGTTTAGCCACACGTTCTGAAGCAAAGATACGCATCAAGTCATCTTCCAATGACAAATAAAATCGCGTGGAACCTGGGTCACCCTGACGACCAGAACGCCCTCTTAACTGATTATCAATCCGCCGCGATTCATGTCTTTCCGATCCAACAACATGCAAACCACCGCTGGCTAATACCTCTTGATGTCTTGCTTGCCATTGCGCACTGACTTTATCTTGTTCAGCTTCTGTTGCTTCATCACCCAACGCCTTTAATTCGGCATCTAAATTACCGCCCAGAACAATATCTGTTCCCCGACCGGCCATATTGGTGGCAATGGTCACAGCACCCGGCATACCTGCATTTTCAATAATATGCGCTTCACGTTCATGTTGTTTAGCATTTAATACTTCATGCTGAACACCGCTTTTGATTAAATAATTAGAAATTATTTCTGAATTTTCAATCGACGTGGTACCGACTAATACAGGCTGCTGTCGTTTAACACAGTCTTTAATATCTTCGACCACGGCCTGGTATTTTTCTTCCTTGGATAAATAAACCAAATCACCCTTATCATCACGAATCATATCTCTATGGGTCGGAATAACCACCACTTCCAATCCATAAATCTTGTTTAACTCAAAAGATTCAGTATCCGCTGTCCCGGTCATGCCTGACAGCTTTTCATATAAACGAAAATAATTCTGGAAAGTGATTGATGCCAGTGTCTGGTTTTCGTTTTGTACGGTGACACCTTCCTTAGCTTCTACCGCCTGATGCAGACCTTCAGACCAACGTCTGCCCATCATCATTCTGCCGGTAAATTCATCGACAATAATGACTTCATCATTTCTGACTACATAATCAATATCTCTTTGAAACAACACATGGGCTCGTAAAGAAGCTTGAAAATAATGCATTAAACGAATATTGGCAGAATCGTATAAAGTAGCGCCTTGTGCCATCAAGCCATGCTCAACCATGAGATTTTCAATGCGCTCATGGCCGGCTTCGGTCAAATGAATTTGTTTGCTTTTTTCATCAACCAGATAATCCCCGGGCATCCTTTCCTGTTCTTCTTTATCCTCAACGATTTTCTGTGCGGTTAAAAAAGGCACCAATAGATTGGTTTTGACATAAACTTCTGTCCCTTCTTCTGTAGCGCCAGAAATAATAAGGGGGGTTCTGGCCTCGTCAATCAGTATCGAATCAACCTCATCAACAATAGCAAAGTTTAATGTGCGCTGTACTTTTTGTTGCAGATTAAAGGCCATATTATCGCGTAAATAATCAAAGCCAAATTCATTATTCGTGCCATAGGTGATATCAGCCGCATAAGCTTCCTTACGCCCAGGAAACTCCATCTCGCTGGTAATAACACCCGTTGTCAGGCCTAAAAAGGAATACAGTTTGCCCATCCATTCCGCATCGCGGGCAGCCAGATAATCATTGACGGTCACGATGTGAACACCTTCACCCGGTAACGCATTCAAATAGGCCGCTAAGGTTGCCATTAAGGTCTTACCTTCACCCGTTTTCATTTCTGCAATTTTGCCGTCATTAAGAATCATGCCGCCAATAAGCTGCACATCAAAATGACGCATCTTGAAAACACGAACCGACGCCTCTCTAACCACAGAAAACGCTTCCGGAATTAAATCATTCAGCTTCTCGCCCTGGGTAAGGCGATCACGAAAGGCTTGTGTTTTCGCCTTTAACTCTTGGTCTGACAGTTTTTCATATTCCGCTGAAAAAACATTGACTTTCTTTACCAGCGCCTGCTTTTTCTTAACATTCCTGTCATTTCGACTTCCAACAAATAATTTAACCAGCTTACTCAGCATGCTTCTTTTTCCAGTGAGATTGACCCTAAAGCTGAACCTAATGATCCAGATTAAAGTGCGATAAAAAATCCATTGATTATATACCTGAATTGGGGGGTATTTCCAGTCAATAATGACTATGCTGTTTTAAAACCCAGCTTTTATGGCTTGTTACCCGAATGAACAGGCTAGCTTATCCCCTGAAACAGATGAAGATAAGGTCGCAAAAAGCCGCTAACCAGATCATAACAATAAAAATGATCATCCAGCACACGCAACAAACATCCACGCGGCGAACCATTATACTTCAGACATCATGGATACGCCTCGATTCTGCACAAAACCCGCATACTCAAGACGCTCACAAATGGCTCTTCGGTTAGTCGGGATAAAATTCCAGCCGAACTCGCACGCTATTCATGCACTTCGGATGAGAAAATTCCCTATACCTGCAGGAGACTACCCGTTGCTCCGGAGTTGACCGCGCCCAAAATGATGATTAACCCTCGGTGCGTTCTTCTTGCTAAAACCATCATACCCGATCAACCAGCCTCCCTTATACTAACCGCCCCCACAAATCATGCTCGTCCGCTTCTTCTATTTCAACTTCGACAAACTGTCCTTGCTTTAAATGCGTTGCATTATCAATAAACACCTGCCCATCAATTTCCGGCGCATCCGATTGACTGCGAGCCACCGCACCTTCCGCCACCACTTCATCAATTAAAACAGTTTCCACCCTACCGACTCTTTGCTGTAATCTACTGGCACTAATTTCAGTCTGATGTGCCATAAAGCGACTTAAACGCTCTTGTTTAACCTCTTCTGGCAAGGCATCGGGCAAGTCGTTGGCTTTTGCCCCTTTCACAGGCGAATAAGCGAAACAACCCACCCTATCCAATTGTGCTTCAGTCAAGAAATCCAATAACTGCTCAAACTCTTGTTCTGTTTCCCCCGGAAATCCCACAATAAAAGTACTCCGCAAAGTAATCTCAGGACAAATTTCCCGCCAAGCCTTAATGCGCTGCAGATTATTTTCTGCTGCCGCTGGCCTTTTCATGAGCTTTAAAATTCTTTGATTGGCATGCTGGAATGGAATATCAAGATAAGGCAGTATCTTGCCTTCTGCCATTAAAGGGATGACTTTATCGACATGCGGATAAGGATAGACATAATGCATTCTCACCCAAATACCCAAATCTCCAAGTGCTTCGGCCAAATCGTAAAATTGGGTTTTTACCGGTCGGTTATGCCAGTTTTTTATTGGGTACTTCAAATCCAGACCATATGCACTGGTATCCTGAGACACAACCAGCAACTCCTTAACGCCCGCATCTGCCAATCTTTCGGCTTCTAACAATACATCATCTACTGGCCGACTCACCAGGTCACCCCGCATTGATGGAATAATACAAAAACTGCAACGATGATTACAGCCTTCGGCTATTTTCAAATAAGCATAATGCTTAGGGGTTAATTTAATCCCCTGAGGAGGCACTAAGTCCAGATAAGGATTATGGGGAGGAGGCAAATGTTCATGTACAGCCGAAACCACTTCATCTGTAGCATGCGCCCCCGTAATACTCAGCACTTGCGGATGACGCTGCCTAATTTCATCTGCTCTGGCACCCAGGCAACCCGTTACAATCACCTTACCATTTTCAGCCAGAGCCTCACCAATACTATCTAACGACTCCTCTACGGCGGCATCTATAAAGCCACAGGTATTAACAACCACTAAATCAGCATCATTATAAGTTGAAGAAACCTCATAGCCTTCCATCTTAAGCCGCGTAATAATATTTTCACTATCAACCAATGCTTTTGGGCAACCTAAACTAATAAATCCAACACGGGGATTACTCATCAACCAACTCTCAACTTATTTCAAAAAATACTTATAGTTTACCAAAAACTACACTTTTTCGGGGAATTGCCGCTTACTAAGACTAATTAATTCTATATTCCATCCGGATTTTTCTCATTTTAGTCACCCTCTAAAGAGTCTGACCGCTTGCGTTTCGCCTTTTCAGGCGCATTGAAAAAAAACTCAATGTTAATCAATAGCTGTTGCTGTAACACGGCTTTGTCTTTCTAGCCTCCCCCCAACGCCTAAGATTTTTGTTACAAGAATTGTTTTTATACTTCTCAGCGATACCTTTAGCGTACACAATTTATCCACCAACAAGCATCCACTGCATGCGGGTGCCCAGTAACAGAGGGTCTGATAAAACAGCCTATCTGGCCCAGGAAGTAACACGAATGATGGCGTTATCACCCCATATTCCATGCATTAAGGTTTTGAACTTTGTATTTATAATTGAAAAACCGGCGGCGAATGCGTCTGTATTTGACAGCAGAAACCGCATTTGACGCTAAGGGGCATTAGCAATAATAATGGCACGTTTAGGCGCAGGCAGGCCTTCACACGTCAGCCGCGGATCCTGAGGATCAAGAAATTCTTGCAAGGAATGGAACTGCATCCAATCCGTCGTACGCTGCTCATCTGTTGTTGTGGTATTCACATCTATCACCCGACAATTTTTAAAACCACAACGCTGCATCCAGCTTATCAAGGTTTCACAACTCGGTAAAAACCAGACATTGCGCATTTTGGCATAGCGTCCCTCAGGCAAAAGCACCTCTCCCTGCCGGCCATCTATCACCAGTGTTTCAAGAACCAGCTCGCCTGCAGGCCGCAAACAATCTTTCAGGGCCAACAAATGATCAATGGGAGACCGCCGATGATATAAAACCCCCATCGAAAATACGGTATCAAAGGCATTGAGCTGAGGTGGAATCTGTTCCAGCCCCATCGGCAAGACATACACAGCAGCCTCGCCATACAAGCTGCGGATGACTTGAAACTGCAGCACATTGAGCAACAGGGGGTCGACGCCGACCACCATTCTGGCCCCTGCCCCCAGCATACGCCAACAGTGATAGCCATTGCCACAACCGACATCAAGTACCAAGCGGTTTGATAACGGTGCGATATGCGGTATTAACCGGTTCCATTTCCAGTCAGATCGCCATTCAGTATCTATGTGAATACCAAAAATGTCGAACGGGCCTTTTCGCCAGGGATGAAATGCTTTCAGTTGCTGCAGTAAACCGTCCTGCGTGTTTTTATCAATATCGGATGACTGACCTATCTTTACCTGTCCGGCATTCAAATCCAGCAACGATGGCTTTATTTCAGGTAAGTTGGCAATATTATCTAACCACTTTACTGAGTTCCCATTCTTACTTGGTTCAAAAGCTCTTTCCAGCTGTCCGGATATTAAATCCACCCAGCGACCGGCTTTCGCCTCTATAAGCGCATTGAACAAGGGTTGATAATCAATCATTGCTACTTTATAGCCACGATTGAAGCGAAATTAAAATATTGAAACCAGACCGCTACGCTACTGAAACCAACAGCCTGTAGGCGTTGCTGATGATTAGCAAAGGTTTCTGCAATCAACACATTATCCAGTGCCGAACGTTTTTGACTGATTTCCATATCACTATAGCCTTGTGATTTTTTAAATAAATGGTGTAAATCCGTTTGCAAAGTCTGTTGTTTTTCATCCTCAAAACTCAACTTTTCTGACAAAATCAAAATGCCGCCTGGCAACAAACCCTGATATATTTTTTTTAAAAAAGCATCCCTGTCGGCTACCGGCAGAAATTGTAAAGTGAAATTCAGCACGACAACCGATGCATTCTCGATGCATAAATCCCGAATATCGGCACACACCACATCAACCTCTATCTCTCCCTTGTCGTCCTGCAAATTCTTTTTAAACTGCTGCAACATGGCAGCAGAATTATCCACTGCAATAATTTTACAATGTTTAGCTGACATCTGATGCCGCATAGATAACGTCGCCGCCCCCAAAGAACAACCCAGGTCATAGCAGACACTATGATCCCTAGCGTAGCGTGCGGCTAACAGACCTATGGCATAAATGATAGTTTGATAACCCGGCACTGAACGTTGAATCATGTCTGGAAATACATTAACCACCGCACTATCAAACTTGAAAGAACTTAAGGATTCAACGGGATTGGAAAACAAAGTGTCTTTAGTTGAAGACATGGGAAATAAATCGATACATGATAAGCATGATTAAAAATTGAACACTTTTTTCAAAGACTTTCTACCCGGACATTACGAGCAGAAAGCCGAGGTTTTTTTATTAATTATCGTTCTTTGCTAGCGCCACAAAATTTCTTTTTTCCAGTTTTGCAATAACACCACGAATAGAACCCGATCTTCTATATTCATTTTTAACCGAAGTCCGGTAATTGGTCACCAGGCTCACCCCTTCAATCAAAATGTCATACATTTTCCAGACACCCCGCGTGTTAAACATTCTATAATTGATAGACAAGGGTTGAAGGCCTGGTTGCAAAATTTCAGTTTTAACAATAATCTTTTTCGCACCCTGTTTAATTTTTAAAGGAAGAAAGCGCACAGTCCAGCCTTTAAAGCCAATAAATGCTCTGGAATAACTCCTCACCAGCAAGGTTTTAAATTCTTTTGTAAACTGACTCCTTTCCTCCTGAGTCGCTTTTCTCCATAATTTACCAAGCACTAAAGCAGATATCCGTTTAAAGTCCACATGTGGCATCATAGCCTCATCGACAAAGGCATTCACTTGATTAAAGTCATGAATAAATGCTTCATCTTGCAACTTAAGTTTTAATTTATTTGAAATCGTTTCGATGGCAACTTGAGGCCCAAGAACCTCTGCAGCAACTCCCTTGGAAACCGGCATAAAAACTGCTATGAAAACCAACATAGCTAATACTGAAATATTTTTTAAACCTTTATTTTTCATAAAATTATCCTTGCTTCTAAAGCATCACAGCGTATTTTCATAGGTCCTCTGATTAGTTTCAATTGTAGGTCCATAGCAAAATATAATAAAATTTAGAATGTAGCCATCATGCATAACCGACATTCATCAAGAGCACCCAGTTGCAGGTAACAAAACCTGCTGGAATTAAAAATTATAGTAGAATGAAACGGTATTCGAAGTGCTAAAATCTAGTAATTATTTTTTTTGACTGCCCTAACCCATAATTCATGGTAAACACACATAATAACATCTTTTTCCCCAGCACACGCATGCGAAGAATGCGTTATCACGATTTTTCTCGTCGTTTAATGCGAGAAAATACGCTCTCTGTGGATGACCTCATTTACCCCATGTTTGTAATCGAAGGCAGTAACCAAAAAGAAAAAATAGCTTCCATGCCTGGTGTTGAACGGCTTTCAATTGATTTATTAGTAGCAGAAGCCAGTCAGATTGTGCAATTAGGCATCCCCGCCATTGCACTATTCCCGGTCACAGCCGCCGATAAAAAAACAGATGATGCGAGCGAAGCCTACAATCCAGAAGGCCTGGCACAACGTTGCGTACGCGCACTAAAAAAAGCCCACCCTGACTTAGGAATCATTACTGATGTTGCTTTAGACCCCTTTACTTCGCATGGGCAAGATGGCCTTATCAATGCTCAGGGTTATGTCATGAACGATGAAACCATTGAAGTATTATGCAAACAGGCACTCTCTCATGCAGAATCAGGCGCTGATATGGTCGCCCCGTCGGACATGATGGATGGTCGAATTGGTGCCATCAGATCAACTCTAGAATCAAATAATCATCCCAACACCCAAATTCTGGCCTACTCTGCAAAATATGCTTCCAGTTTTTATGGCCCATTCAGAGATGCCGTAGGTTCGGCGGGGAATCTGGGAACAGGCAACAAATACAGCTATCAGATGGATCCGGCAAATTCAGATGAAGCCTTACGCGAAATCCAGCTGGATTTACAAGAAGGTGCTGATATCATTATGGTAAAACCTGGCATGCCTTATCTGGATATCATCCGCCGCGCCAAAGAGCAATTTGCAGCACCTACATTTGCTTATCAGGTCAGCGGAGAATACGCCATGCTAAAAGCAGCCTCTATTAATGGCTGGCTGGATGAAAAACCAGTCGTGCTGGAATCCTTACTGGCATTTAAACGTGCAGGCGCAGATGCAATACTGACTTATTATGCAAAATCTGTTGCACAGTGGTTAAAAACATAACATCTTATTTCATATTAATACTGATCACATTACAATTTTGTATTTCCTAAAACTAATTGAGTTATAAAAATAACAAAGAGACTCATTATGCAAGAAGACCAATACAGATTGCCATCGCCATTATTATCTCCACGTTTTTATGGGAATTTTTTATGCTAAAAAGGACAGACCGTGCCATATAAAGATCAATATGCTGTCTTTGGTCACCCGATCAATCACAGTAAATCACCGCGCATACATCAGCTATTTGCCAAACAAACTCAACAACAAATAAGTTATGAGGCGCAAGAGGTTCCCGCAGCCTCCTTTGAATCTGCCATTCAACAATTTTTCCAGCAAGGCGGTAAGGGATTAAATTGCACAGTCCCCTTAAAAGAACTGGCGTGGCAACGTGCAGAGCAGTTATCCAGACGCGCAAAACTAAGCAAGGCAGTGAACACCCTGATCTTGCAGGAAAACGGAACTTTATTGGGTGACAATACTGATGGTATCGGCCTGGTGACTGACCTATTAAACAATCACGCCATCCCATTATCAGACCGTAGAATTCTAATTTTAGGCGCGGGTGGTGCCAGTAGAGGCATCCTGGAACCACTGCTGCAACAATCACCCAGACATATTGTCATTGCCAATCGTACGGTAGAAAAAGCCATCACCCTAAGCCACGAATTTTCCCACTTAGGTGATATTAGAGGCTGTGGCTATGACGACTTGAACAATGCTCAATTTGATTTGATTTTAAATGCCACCTCAGCCAGCTTGACCGGAGAATTACCGCCTTTAGGAGAGCATCTACTTGCCGAAAAAGGCTGTTGTTATGATCTAGCCTATGGCAATCAACCCACAGCGTTTGTGTTATGGGGACAGGCACAAAAAGCAGAAAAAAGTCTGGATGGCTTGGGAATGTTAGTAGAACAGGCAGCTGAAGCCTTTTATTTGTGGCGAGGGGTGCGCCCGGAAACCTCAGCAATTATTGATTTGTTAAATGCTGAAAGATCATAAGTACATCGGGACAGTCCCGTAAAACCATTAGATCTTAATGAAAAGAGCAACATGGGCGCAACATAAAATCCGACTGGTTTTGTTATTGTTATTGTCAAACCTGTTGGCCTGCACGCCTATGATTCATCCTTCTAAAGCCCCCGTGGCCCTGGCGCAACTTAGCAATAATTTTTTTATTACGCCGGATGGGGCAAAATTACCCTTAAAAAAATGGCAATCCCCGCATCAAGAAATAAAAAATATAATCATCGCTATACACGGCTTTAATGATTACAGTAACTTCTTTCAACAGCCCGGGCATTATTTCAGCCAACATCAGACCACTTCTTATGCCTACGACCAAAGAGGATTTGGCAAATCCCCCAACCGCGGATTATGGGCAGGAATAGAAACCTATACCGCTGATCTAGCCTGTTTCGTGCAGTTAATCAGTCAGGAACATCCGAAGACGCCTATTTATCTTTTAGGTGAAAGTATGGGGGCTGCCGTGGTCATTTCCACTGTCTCTCAAGCCCATCAACTTCCCGTTGAAGGCATTATCCTGGTCGCTCCTGCAGTCTGGGGACGACAAACTATGCCCTGGTATCAAAACATACTCTTGTGGACTTTATCCCATATCACTCCCTGGCTGACATTAACAGGAAACGGCCTGGGGATTAAAGCTTCTGATAATATTGCAATGTTAAGAGCACTGAGTCAAGACCCGCTGGTTATCAAGGCCACCCGCGTTGAGACCCTCTATGGTTTAACCAACCTGATGGATAACGCGCTCTTGAATGCAGGCCTCATTGCCATAAAAACACTATTACTCTATGGCGAAAAAGATGAAATTATTCCACCAAAGTCCACCTACCAATTTATCCGGTTATTCAACAAAAATGCAGCCAAAAATCATCCCTTGATCGCTTTTTATGAACAGGGCTACCATATGTTGCTGCGCGATCATCAGGCTCCTGTGTTATGGAATGACATCAATGTCTGGATCAGCGGGCAAAGCACAAAATTACCCTCAGGTGCTGATAGGCGGGCACATCAGCTATTGAATACAGCGGACATGAACTAACATGAAGTCTTTCTATGCTAAGTCGCCCACTGCTGTCTTATTTTATCCCTGTTAATATACAGCCACTGGATAGCGATAATAGGAATACCTGATTCAATGCTTCCTGCTTCTACCATTTGATAAACATCATCAAACTTGGCCACGGAAACCAGAATGTCTTCATCTTCATCATCTAAGCCGTGCACCCCTCCTACCTGACTGGAGTCAACTTTGCCACAAAACAAACTGATTCTTTCTGATGAGCCCCCTGGCGTAGTATAAAACTCATTGATCAACAGCAATTCTTCTATCACACATCCTGCTTCTTCGACTGCTTCTCTATACGCCACTTCTTCAGCTGTTTCACCGGGTTCAATGGCACCGGCCACTATTTCAATTAACCAGGCATGCTCCGGCCTTAATACAGCACCCGCACGAAACTGTTCAATTAAAACCACTTCATCTCTATCCGGGTCATAAAGTATCACCGCAACGCAATTGCCTCGCATAAATAATTCACGACTAATTTCCTTACTCCAGCCCCCCTCAAAAAGGGTATGTTGTAATTGATATTTTTCTAGCCGGAAAAACCCGTTGTAAACAATCTCATGCTGGTTAATTTTAAATTCTTTATTCATCTCAGTCCCGTTCACTCGGCTGGTGTTGCATAGACCACACGATAAACTACCCCTAAGGTATCATCCGCTATCAACAAACTACCATCCCGCATTTGTAACATATCCGTCGGCCTTCCCCACGCCTTACCATCCGGCAGGAGCCAGCCATCAATGAAAACCCTTTCAGCAACCGGTTTATTATTTTTAAATTCTACTAATACAATGCGGTAGCCATGAGGCTTACTCCGATTCCAGGAACCATGCTGCGCCACAAACAATTGATTTTTGTATTCTCCGGGAAACTGATCACCGGTATAAAAACGAATGCCTAATGGGGCTAAATGCGCTTTAAACTTCCATTCTGGCGCGGTAAATTGGGCGCATGTTTTATCAGCTGCCAGCTCAGGATCAAGAACATCGCCCCCATGACAAAAAGGGTAGCCAAAATGCTGGCCTTTTTGCACCCATTTATTTAACTCATCAGCGGGTAAGTCATCGCCTAAATGATCACGCCCATTATCTGTAAAAAAAAGCTGATAACTGACAGGATGCCAGTCAAAACCAACCGAATTACGAATACCTCTGGCCAGAATTTCAAAACCACTGCCATCGGTATTGAGTCTTAATAATGAAGAATAAATATCTTGTTCAGGCAAACAAATATTACACGGCACACCTACCGTGGTGTATAAGCGGTTATCCCTGCCAAAAGCCAGATATTTCCAGCCATGATACTTATCAGAAGGCAACTGATCATAAACCACTTGTGGCGTGGGCGGTTGACTCAAGTGCTGCGCTATATTATTAAAACGAATGATTCTATGCGTCTCCGCAACATATAAATCACCCTCTTTATAAGCAACACCGTTAGGCATATAAAGGTTGCTGGCAATTACATAGCGGGTTTCTGCATAGCCATCGTCATCTGCATCCTCAATGGCGTAAACACTTCCCTGTTGGCGCGTACCTACGTAAACAATCCCTGAGTCACCTAATACTAAAGACCGTGCATTGGGTACATTATCGGCATAAATCGAAATTGAAAAGCCTGCCGGTAACTGTAGTTTTTCCAATAACTCGTGATACGAGTTCTGAACCGCAAAGCCACACTTGATAAGCAATAGATAAATACTTAATACTTTAAGTAAGTACATGACACCCCCTCTATTTTTGAATTTTCAACTATATTAACAGCCCGCGCTGTTGAAATTATAATTTCACCACCCATATTTTAACTATATCTTCTCTATTTCATGACCAAGAGGTTTTTTAAAATGATGCGAATTTTACTTTTTCTAGCCACTAACATGGCCATAATGCTGGTTATTAGTCTCGTTTTTAGTTTATTAGGTATTGGTAGCACGCTACAAGCCAATGGTGTAGATCTTGATTTAAATGCTCTTTTGCTCATGTCAGCCATTATAGGTTCGATGGGATCGGTGATTTCACTGGCCATATCAAAATGGTCCGCAAAAAGAGCCATGGGGGTTCATGTAATTGAAAACCCACAAAACCAAACTGAAAAATGGTTGTTATCCTTAGTTAAAAAGCAAGCTAAGGCAGCAGGAATCGGCGTGCCTGAAGTCGGCATTTTTCAAACAGACACCCCGAATGCATTTGCCACAGGGATGAATAGAAACAATGCTTTAGTCGCTGTTAGTACGGGTCTTTTACAAACCATGTCTGCGGATGAAGTGGAAGCAGTGGTGGGTCATGAAATTAGCCATGTCGCCAATGGCGATATGATAACGATGGCGTTAATGCAAGGCGTAGTCAATACCTTCGTATATTTTTTCGCCTCAATTATTGGTCACTTTGTTGACCGAGTCATCTTAAAAAATGAAGAAGGTCATGGTATGGGGTATTTCATCACCCAGATGGTTGCCCAGGTCGCCCTCTCATTCCTTGCTTCCATACTGGTCATGTGGTTTTCACGTTACCGGGAATTTCATGCGGATGCCGGAGGAGCAAAACTAGCCGGCAAAGATAAAATGATCGCAGCCTTAAGAGCCTTACAACGTGCGCAAAACCCCGAAGAATTACCCGGACAACTGGCCGCTTTTGGCATTAATGGCGGTGGCGTACAAAAACTATTTATGAGCCACCCTCCCCTGGAAGAACGTATTGCTGCATTGCAAAACCAACAATAATTCATCCTACTGAGCAGAGTGTTTATCAACCATGAACACTCTGCCCCCCAGCCCATGCAACCGCCCCAAATCATTCGCTTTAAGCTGCAGCTAGGCTATGCTCAATTTCTTCAGGTTTACCAGGGAATTGCTAAAAATGTGTCCGTCATTGCAGATGATGGTCGCCGAATTACCTTCCCTGCCATGAATATTCGCGCCTTCCTTACCCGAGAAGGGATTTACGGAAACTTTGAAATGACATTAAGCGCTGAAAATAAATTCATCAGTGTTAAGAAGTTACCCTGACCCGATCTAATCATCCTGGACCCGCGGGGTTTAAGGTATGATTGTTGTTTTTTAATTTTCAACGACTGACCTGTGTCCCACTTAGCCCGGCTTTCTAAACATATACAGTTCCCAGACAATCCACTGCAAGCTCAACGCTTATTCCATGGTCGGGGACATGCCTATCAACACTTGCATCATATCACTATTGACTGGCTTCCCCCGGTTCTCCTCATCATTCTATATGCGCCTGAACCCCACACTGAGCTGGAAAATCTGGCCGATCATTTATTAGCACATTTACCTGACTGCAAAAGCATTCAGCTGCAACATCGTTATATTCTTTCCGCCCCCATTGACACCCTGCGGGGTGAGTCTCTGCAAAATTTCCCCATACAGGAAGATAATTTACGCTTCCATATCCGTTTGCAACAAACGCGTAATACCGGATTATTTCTGGATATGCGTAATGGCCGCAGATGGGTACAGCAACATAGCAAAGATAAAAAAGTGCTTAACCTCTTTGCCTATACTTGTGGGTTTTCGGTAGCCGCCATTGCCGGCCAGGCGCAATCCGTGCTGAATATCGATATGAGTCGCACGGCCTTAAGCATCGGGCGCGAGAATCATCGCTTAAATCAACAAGCCCTTGAAAAAGTGCGCTTTGAGAAACTGAATATCTTCAAATCCTTTTCACGATTAAAAAAAAGAGGCCCCTTTGATGTTTTAATTTGCGACCCCCCAACGTTCCAGAAAGGCAGTGTTGATATTTTTCGGGACTATCCCAAGATCATTCGACACCTTGATGACTTCATGGCAGAAAACAGCACTCTTTTATTATGTCTGAATGCACCTGAGTTAAATCATAATTACTTAATAGATCATATGGCGAGCCAAGCACCACGCTTTACTTATGTAGAGGAAATAAAACCCCCTGACGTTTTTTTAGAGACCCAAAACAAAGGCTTAAAAAGCTTAATATTCAAACGTTAAAAAACGCCAAACAACACGGGAATGTTTCCATAAACATGGCACAGCATCGACAAAAAGCAAATAACTGCTTCAACAAAGCCCAGCTGTGATGGTATAGTGCTTCACGATTCAACGCATCAGTTCAGTGTTTTAATGATCTTTTTATTTAAGCACTTTTACGGTGCATATTACCCACTTTTTCGGTGCATCCCACCCAATTAGGAGCGTTATATAATGACCAGAGAAGTCGTCGACAAATCCAAACGTCAGTTTCTAACAACAGCACTCACTGTTGTTGGTGCTGTTGGCACCGGATACTTGGCAGTTCCTTTCATCTCTCAAATGCAACCCAGTGCAAGAGCAATGGCCGCTGGAGCCCCTGTAGAAGTTGATATCAGTAGAATTGAACCAGGACAACTCATCCGTATAGCATGGCGAGGAAAACCAGTCTGGGTCTTGTCAAGAACCCCTGAAGTCCTTGAGATTTTAGAAAAAGATACCGCAAAACTGGCAGACCCTAACTCGAAAGATTCTGACCAACCTGATGATACTAGTAATAGCTATCGATCCATAAGACCTGAAATATTCATTGCTGTTGGTCTTTGTACACACCTCGGTTGTTCACCGACCTTTAGACCAGAAATTGCTCCCAATGACCTTGGCGATGACTGGAAAGGTGGTTTTTTCTGTCCCTGCCATGGTTCTGGTTTCGACTTGGCAGGACGGGTTTTTAAGTCTGTTCCAGCCCCTACAAACCTTGTGGTCCCCCCTTACCGATATATAACAGACACACAAATAATTATTGGTGAAGAACCCAAGAAGGAGGCTAGCGCGTGAAAAACAAATTAAATGTTTCCTCTGATGGATTAAAAAACAGCATGAACGTAAGCACCAACTGGTTACTCAAACGGTTCCCTCTGTCAAAGATGTGGAACGATCACATGGCGCAATACTATGCACCTAAGAATTTCAATTTCTGGTATTTCTTTGGCTCTTTGGCACTATTAGTTTTAGTCAATCAGATCATTACCGGCATATTGCTGACCATGAACTATAAGCCAGATGCAAAACTGGCTTTCGATTCCGTTGAATATATTATGCGTGATGTCGACTGGGGTTGGCTGATTCGCTATATGCATTCCACCGGTGCCTCTGCATTTTTTATTGTCATTTACCTGCATATGTTTAGGGGCATGATCTATGGTTCCTACAAAAAACCCAGGGAACTGGTCTGGATCTTTGGCATGTTACTGTTCGTATGCTTAATGGCTGAAGCATTTATGGGTTATCTACTGCCTTGGGGACAAATGTCGTATTGGGGTGCACAGGTTATTATTTCCCTGTTTAGTGCCATCCCTGTGATTGGTGAAGATTTATCCCTGTGGGTTCGTGGTGACTATGTAATTTCAGATGCCACCCTGAATCGATTTTTTGCCTTTCATGTCATCGCCGTACCCTTGGCACTAATTATTCTAGTGTTCTTGCATATTATTGCCCTACATGAAGTCGGCTCTAACAACCCGGACGGTATAGAAATTAAAGAATCGAAAGATCCTTGGGGACATCCTGTAGACGGCATTCCTTTTCACCCTTATTACACCGTGAAAGATTTAGTCGGTGTGGGTGTGTTTTTATTCTTTTTCGCCACTATCATTTTCTATATGCCAGAAATGGGCGGTTACTTCCTGGAACATGCCAATTTTATACCGGCTGATCCGTTAAAAACCCCTGAGCATATTGCCCCTTTATGGTATTTCACCCCTTTTTACGCCATCTTACGAGCCATCCCTGATAAATTCATGGGTGTTATCGCCATGGGTGGTGCTATTGTTGTGTTATTCCTATTACCGTGGCTAGACCGCTGTAAAGTGAAGTCTATACGCTATAGAGGTGGTATATTCAAAAAAGCATTTGTATTATTCATTATCAGTTTTATCGTATTAGGTTATTTAGGTACTCAGCCGGCCACACCTGGCTACACTATGCTCGCACGTGTTTTTACAGCGATCTATTTTGGTTTCTTCTTATTATTGCCTCTCTACACCCCATGGGAAAAAACCAAACCGGTCCCCAAAAGTGTGACGCATGAAAAAACCGCAATGGAAGACTACTCTGCTCTGGTGGACACTTTTGATAAAATGACCGTCAAGCAAGATCCTATAAAAACCAGCTGGGGCAGTACGGTAACCCCCGTTAAACCAGATGCTGCCGGCATTAAGAACGTTTTAATTCAATTGGCAAAAAAATTAAAAGAGAGTCTGGATTGATTATGAAAAAAATTATATACACCTTTTTACTTTTATTGCCCTTAAGCGTCATGGCAAGTGGTGGTGTCAAGCTGCAAAGTGTCGATATAGACCTTTCCGACTTTGATTCCATGCAAAAAGGAGCTAAACACTATGTCACTTATTGCTTAGGCTGTCATTCTCTTAAACACATGCGATATAAACGTATTGCCGTGGATTTGAACATAGATGAGGATACCGTTCTGGAAGAAATCGCACCCGAAGGCGCCGGCATTTATAATCAAATGCATACCGCTATGGACAAACGCGATTCCAGCAAATGGTTTGGTACCACCCCTCCTGATTTATCTTTAATTGCACGATCAAGGGGGCCTGACTGGATTTACTCTTACTTAAAAGGTTTCTATAAGGATGAAAGCAAACCTTTAGGCGTGAACAATACAGTGTTTAAAGATGTCGGTATGCCCAATATGTTATGGAAATTACAAGGCACTCAGACACCTACGTTTACTACGGTTGAAGGTCAAGAAGTGTTAGCCTATTTGAAATTGACTAAACCAGGCACTTTATCACCCGGGGAATTTGACACCATGGTGACGGAACTGGTCAACTTTCTGGTTTATGTGGGCGAGCCCATGCAACTGGAAAGAATAACCATGGGTAAATATGTTTTACTGTTTTTCTTGATGTTTACAATTATTGCTTACTTACTGAAAAAAGAGTACTGGAAAGACATCGATTCATAATTCAATTGTTGACTGATATACTCGCAAGGAAGCGAGTATAGTCATCCCTGTCCCTACCCCTGCCCCCGCCACTTTCATTTTCCCCACAAGAATGAGCTGAACCACTAGATTTTCACCCCAACAATAAATACAACTATGCTACAATGACTGTGTTTTAATTTGCACATATAGAGGTTGTTTTTCTTGACAAATATCACCACTCGAAAGTCAGTAATGATCCTGTTTACCTCGCCCACATGTGCATTGAGCCACTGTGCACGATTGGTAATGCATGAAAAAGGTATCTCTGCGACTGTTCAATATTTCGACCCCAAATCACCCCCTGAAGATGTACTGGAAATAAATCCAACAGGTGTCTCACCCACATTAATTGAGCGTGATCTGGTTCTGTACGATGCCAGAATCATTATGGAATATCTTGATGAACGATTTCCACACCCGCCCTTACATCAGATGGATCCCATTTCCCGCGCTAATTCACGCATGATCATTAAACGAATAGATCAGGACTGGTATCACCTTTTGGCTGAGATACAAAATTCAGGCGAAAAAAAATCAGCCCGCGCCAAAAAAATGCTAAAAGAAAGCCTCATCGCGGCTAATCCTGTTTTTCAATCGCAGCCGTATTTCATGAGCGATGAATATTCCCTGATCGACTGTGCCATGGCTCCCCTTTTATGGCGACTGCCCAGCCTGGGTATTGATATTAATGCATTAGGATCTGATATTTCATCTTATGCTAATCGCCTATTTTCAAGAGAAGCATTCATTAAAAGCCTGAGTGATGCGGAAAAAGATATGGTTCCATGACCCCCTTAAAACCTTACCTTATTCGCTCAATCTATACCTGGATCATCGACAATCAACTGACCCCTCATTTATTAGTTGATGCGCAGAACCCTGAGTCTGTTTTGCCCAAAGACTTCATAGAAAATGGAAAGATCGTTCTCAATATAAGACCTGAAGCGACGCAAGGACTCACACTGGAAAATGATAAAATCCAGTTTAGTGCCCGTTTTTCTGGTGAATCCATTCACATCACAGTACCGACTGTCGCTGTATTAGCCATCTATGCTAAAGAAAATGGCAAAGGTATGATTTTTGATCAGGAAGAAGATAATGAAACACCCCCACCAGAGGATAAACCGGCACGCCCTCAGTTAAGGGTTGTCAAATAAGCGGTAAATTGTATGCAAAGAAATAGCGAGGCAAATGCAACATGCCGTCGCAACCCTGCGGACTGCGACGCCACTCAATCAGGGTTGTGGATTATGCCCTCAGGCAACCGGCTATTTTTTATCCGGTACATATAAAGAAGATATATTAGTTGTAGAAGATGACACTCCGGGCGTAATTTTTGCAACACCACGTCTTTCGACCTGGTCAATACGCACGATTTCATGCATCGGAATAAATGAGCGCTTTACACCCTCAAATTCTGCCCTTAATTTATCTTCTCCAGGGTCAAGTACAATTGCACTTTTTTCACCAAACACCAAATCCTCGATAATTACAAACCCATACATATCCCCCTGATAAACACTCTTTGCATAAATCTCATACATCTGATCCTTATTAAAAAATACTACTTTATATATCTGTTTTTCTACCATTACTCATAACACCTAATTAGAAGACACCCATATTTACATTTTGCAAACGACAGTTTAATTTTAAACGATATTTACTTTCAAATATAACATTACTAGATAAAAATATGTCTTATACCATCTACCTCTCTGGAGAAATTCATAGCGATTGGCGCCAACAAATCAAACAAGGTATCCAGGAAAATAATCTTGATATCGAGGTATTAAGCCCTATCACCGATCATGACAGTAGCGACCAAGTGGGCATTGATATTTTAGGACAGGAACAAAATAACTTCTGGAAAGACCATAAAGCCGCTAAAATCAATGCACTAAGAACAAATAACTACATAAGCCGCTCAGACATTGTGATTGTCAAATTTGGCGATAAATACAAACAATGGAACGCTGCCTTTGATGCCGGCTTAGCCACAGGATTAGGCATTCCTATTATCACCTTACACAGCCCTGAGTTAACACATCCACTCAAAGAAATTGATGGTACAGCACTCGCCGTGACTGAAACACCCGAACAAGTTGTGGAGATTTTAAAATATATTTCTCAAGCTTAAAATGGCTACACGCTTAGAGTCCTGGTCTTAGCCATTCACAGTCATACTGCCGGTCTGTAGACGACTACCTTATCAGCCGCCTACAGACTGCTACAGAGCGCCTGCATTATTAATTTGACCCTGCTGAACAGATCAGCTTTTTTGAGAAGGAGGCGTCAGGAGCACGGCAAGAAACTTCACTTTATAGCCGCTTGCTTTGCTTTTTCGCACCGTCATTTCATTCCTGCTGTAAAACCGTTAGCGCATCTCCTGTTTTTATTTTCCCCGACTGTAAAACCTGTGCAGTAATTCCACCATGACTACGCATGGCATTATAACCTCCACAGCCCAGAACAGCTTCCATTCTGGAGCAAGGTTGACATAAACCTGTTGTGGTAAAAATAGCATGCCCAATTTGAAATACCTGTTTGTTGAGTGCCATTAAATTTATCCCCCGGACCAGTAAATTTCTTCTTAACAGTGCGGGCGTAACTTTCATGCCCATTAATGACTCAATGACCCTTAAATACTCCCATTGGAATAAAGTGACCTGCCGTTGTTTACTTCGCCCGGCATAATGATCATCAAGCAGACCCTGCTGACAATCAACAAACACCTCATCAACAGACCTCATCACTTCTTTACGCCCGGGCCTAATGCCTATCCAGACCAATTCTCCATCAACAGGAAACTGACAGATCAAGGTCTTTATATTTCCTTGCCACATGGCTTCAAACCTTGCTTACTGCTTGATTTTTTAATGATGACGCCAATACAATCAAAGCCCAACCTCTGAAACTGACATCAATACTTAATGATAAGGCCAAAAACCAGGGGGCTGATGTAGGAAAGTCAGCCCAGATCATCAAGCCCAATATAATAGAGATAATCCCTGTAATTCTATTAGAAATCGGATTAGCCACATTAGCCACTGACAAGAGAATATTCCGATATACCCCTTGAGCAAGCATATAACCCACAATCAAAAGATTGAGATTTTCCGGCTGACCACCAATACTAAACAGTACCAGAAAACCTGTAATGATATCCAGCACCCCCCCTTGCATATTCACTAAAAACCCTTGCGCACTGACTGTGGCATAGGCATCAATACAGCGCAAAACACCGACAAAGAAAACCACCACGCCAATCACCGGAATCCAGGAAAAACTTTCACCTAGCATGTAAACATTAGGGGCGACCAGACACATGACTGATATTCCTCCCCCAACCAGAATCATACCTATGCCACGGCATATATACCACAAGGGTCTAGCAGTAAATTGTATTAATTCATTTTTTTTACTTGTCATTCAGGTTCTCCAGATAATTCCGTCAGGTTTTTTTAATACTCATAGATCGGTAATTTCATCCTTGAGATTACCGGCAAATATTATTAAGAAAAAGCGTGGTATCGGCTTATGAAACGCTATACCAGCTCGTATTGCTAAGCAACCTTGTCATGCTCCATAGCGCATTAAAGTCTCGCAGGTTGACTCATTAGTTATTACTGATACATGGCTTATGTTGTTAGCTTCCCCCTTCCTTAGGCTTGACACACTCAACACCTCAATGGCTACCGCCCTTTCACTTTGCTTGTTATCCAGTCTTTTCTGGCGGCCCATGTTGACAATAGCCGTAGTCACCGGCGCAGTATTATCCCCACTAGCAGCCATCTCTGAAACCACTTTAAAGCATTTTTTCACTAATGCGTAAGCTCTGATCTGCACATTTTTACCTTGCTCACCCAGCCCCTTTACGGCTTTTTTTATTGCTAACACCTGTTACTACTTAGAAAAATTGCCACTGTTTATTTGCTAGCCTATGTACGCACAGGCCAAACTACCAGCCCTGTTTTATTAGCGAGTGCAAGCACAGCATATTTTTTAACTCCAGCTGCAATTCCATGGTGTATATTGCTTGCTCGTAGTAACGGTTTCATCAGCTTTAATTACAAGCCAGGTACGCCCCGGTTCTTCGAAAAGTGTACAGCCAGCTTACTACCCCTTCGATGTAGCTGCAGCTAAGGCGACATATTCACTATCAAACTGAATATTCTCAACCCCGTTTAACACCAGAAAATGCTTGCCTTTGGCACGCGAAATCATGGTAACACCTGATATTTTTGCCATTTCCAGACCCATTTGCGTAGCCCCTGAACGTGATAAAATGATCGGTATGCCCATCTGTGCTATTTTTATTACCATTTCAGAAGTCAGTCTTCCTGTAGTATAAAAAATTTTATCATGGCCTTGCACCTTATTCAGCCACATGTGACCGGCAATGGCATCGACGGCATTATGTCTGCCAACATCTTCTACAAAAAAATCGATCTCGCTGGCTGTACATAAGGCACAACCATGAACTGCCCCGGCTTTTTTATACACTGCATTATGTAATTTCAGCGCATCTAATACGGCATAAATGGTGGATTGGTTAATTAATAATTGCGGCACCGTAATATTTTTTAATTTATCCATCAACCGACCAAATACAGTTCCTTGCCCACATCCTGTAGTGACTGTTCTTTGTTCCATCTGTTTTGAAAAATCCGACTTTTCATGGTGTGTCACGACAGCAACTGCTTCTGTTTCCCAGTCCACCTGTACCACTTTAATTTCATCAATGTCCTCAAAGAAACCCTGGTTTTTCAAATACCCTAAGGTGAGTAATTCAGGATGCGTTCCCATGGTCATTAAGGTCACAATTTCTTGTTTATCGACATAAAGGGTTAAGGCTCTTTCACCGACCAATTCAATTTCTCTGCTGTTACCACATTCATCAACAGCAATAGTCGATGTTGAAAACCCCTGACCTGCATGGCTCATTTGTGGTCGATTACTGTGACTTAATTTGCTTTTACTCAACTTGGTTTTGCTCCAATGCATGTAACTCAGACAAGGTATTGATATTCAAAAAAACATCGGTTTCCTGACTGAAATCCACTTTATGTACCGCATGTTGCGCCAACCAACGATCTATTTTACGCTGTCCCTGCTGTAAATAATCCTCCAGACTACCCTGCAATGAAGTTTTAAGGGCTAACAACACAGGCTGTATTCGCTCACCATCAAAAGCAACAGCAATATCGACTTGTTTTTCAGGGTCTAGTAATGCGGTTAACAGTTTTTGTAAATGCTGACTTCTAAGCAAGGGGGAGTCACAGGGCATGACCAGCAAAGACTCTGTTTTTGCATGCATCATTGCCGATAATATACCGGCTAAAGGCCCATCAAACGTATCCGTCTGATCACTTATCACTGCACAGCCAAATTGCTCATAGCGCGGTATATTTCGATTAGCATTAATAAAAACCGTATCGGCCACTTGCGACATCGCCTCAAATGCATAACTCACCATTGGTTTATTATGATAAATAACCAAACCTTTATCCTGTTTATTCATCCGTCTGGCTAGCCCTCCGGCTAAAACCACACCCGTTACTTTGTTTTGCATCCGCATAATGCTAAGCTTTACCCATGTTTAAAAAACAACTTATTGTCGCAACTTTTCTTTTTATTGCAAGTTGCGTTTATTTGCCAGCTAATAGTGAAATTATTCATTTTTACCAGTCTGAAACGCGCAAACCCTATGATGATGTTTTAGCCGAACTTAAAATTGCCATTGCTGAACATAACTTTCGTATTACCGGACACAGTAGAGTGGGAAAAGTCATTAGAGAGAGAGGTACCCGCCCTTTTCCTGAATATGACACATTACAGTTTTGTAACTTAACACATGCTAAAACGCTGCTACAGATATCACCTCATGCAGTGGGTCATATGCCTTGTAACATTGTCACCTATCAATTCGAAAACCGGACCATCATCAAGACGCAGCTCCTACCCACGACAACCGCTAATATAGAACTCAATCAATTTTCAGAAAAAATGAATCATATTCTCAAACAAATTGTTGATTTTGCAGTTGAAGAATAACATGCATCCAAGGATAATATCTATTGATTTCACATTGCCCCACCCCCCCTTTTTCACTGTCTTAATTTGAAGAAAACAATCATTACTTATGAATAAAAGATTACTGACCTCAATAAGCTTATCTGTATTATTGACAGGATGTGCTACTACACCTGCAACCACCGAAAACACCAAATTTGTCAATGACTACCCTACACGTGATCGTGTCGAGTATGTCTTTAACTGCATTGCCAAGCATGGCGGGCTGACAGGAAATAAAGCGTTTATCAATCAATATGCCTGCGGTTGTAAAATTGATAAGATTGCAGAAATATTAAGCTTTTCAGAGTTTGAAAGTGCGACCACATTCAGTTATCTGAAAAAAACACCGGGTGAAAATGGCGCGGTTTTCAGAGACCCTAAACAATCAAAAGATTTAAGAACACGCCTTAAAGCTGCAGAAAAATTTGCTGAATCGCAGTGTTTTGTGAAATAACATATCTGACCTGCATCATCCGATGCTGATGCGATGATAAATTCGACTTAATCACCGCGAGACCTGACACTAACCGTCAGTAAATTAACACGCAAAGTATTACTGTGACAAAAACTGTCGCCCGCAATGGTTACTGAACATAGCGGACGACAGTCATCACCATGACTGGATCGGTAATTTCCCCCGCACCTTAAGCCGTTTATTCCTGAACGATTAACCCTGCCCTCAATTTTTTATTGTTGCGACAGCATGAATTGTCTGCCGTGATCTCATGCCGGGTTTTTCTTTAATCCATTAATTTTCAGGGTAACCCGCAACCGTCTATAGTCATCTTCTAGCATTGCATCTTTGCAAATAAGCAATGTCCTGTTTTGTCGCTTGTCGGTCTGCACCTGTAAAACAATGAAATAGGGACTCATCACTGTAGTCGATAATACTTCCAACAAAGAAAACTCGCATGCCAAATCACGCCATTCCCAGCCCTTGAATGAACTGTAACGAATAGTGTAAGCACCAGGAGAAAACTGCAGATAAAAAAACAGGCTGACAGCCATCAATAGACTGAAGATGAGTTGAAAAATGAGCGCCAGTGGACTCAAAAAAATGGCCATCACCGCCAAACCATGCACGACGATTAGCCAATGCAGCATTAAATCAGATTGCCTGATTTGAAATACTTGAATTGTCTCGTATTTTTTTGACAAGCCGGGCAAGTCCTTTAGATTCAGGCACCTGCTCGCCAAGCAGATAAAAAATCAATTGCGTATCCTGTAGAGCCAGTAACTCTATAAACAAAAGCTGCTCTTCTTCACCGGCTAAATCAAATTTTTTCTCAAGAAAACTTTCTAGCAAATAATCTAATTCCTTAGTCCCTCTTCTGCATCGCCACTTTAATTGAGAGAAAGCAATCATCTGAGTCATGCTTTTATTTGGAAATGCACATTTAATACTAGCCCTGCTGACGAATCACTAACATTTTCTTAATACCGGCTATCGCTTTGGCCGGATTGAGTCCTTTTGGACACGTGTCAGTACAACTCATAATGGTGTGACAACGATATAATTTGTAGGTATCTTCCAGTTCATCCAGTCGCTCACCAGTATTCTCATCGCGACTATCGACTAACCAGCGAGAAGCCTGTAGCAATACTGCGGGACCTAAATACTTGTCACTATTCCACCAATAACTGGGGCAACTCGCCGAACAACAGGCACATAAAACACATTCAAACAAACCATCCAGTTTTTTACGCTCTTCCTTGCTTTGTAATCTCTCTCTATCTGGCGCAGGCGTTTGCGTTTCTATCCAGGGTTTAATGGATGAATACTGGGCGTAAAAATTCGTCATATCAGTCACCAGGTCTTTGACCACATCCATATGTGGTAAAGGAAAAACCTTAATAGTGCCTTTATAGTCATCAATCGCTTTAATACAAGCCAGTGTGTTTTTTCCATTGACATTCATGGAACATGAACCACAAACGCCTTCTCTACAAGATCGCCTAAAAGTCAACGTGCTATCGATTTCATTCTTGATTTTTATAATGGCATCCAACACCATGGGGCCGCAGCTATCCATATCAATATCATAGCCATCAACCCGTGGATTCTCACCTCGGTCAGGATTCCAGCGATACACTTCAAAGCGTCTGATGTTCACAGCACCTTCTGGCGCAGGAAATGATTTACCTTTTTTTAACACCGAGTTTTTAGGCAGGGAAAATTCAACCATTAGTAAACCCTCTTTTTAGGTGGAACCACTTTGACTTCGTCCGTTAAGGTATACATATGCACCGGTCTATAATCAAAATTTACTTTATTGCCGTCTAGCCACATTAAAGTATGTTTCAACCAGTTGTCATCGTCTCTGTCCGGATAATCTTCTCGGGCATGTCCCCCACGACTTTCAGTTCTGTTAGCTGCTGCTGAAATCGTTACATAAGCTTGATCCAATAAATTATCAAGCTCCAAGGTTTCAACCAGGTCAGTATTCCAGATCAAGGAATCATCATTTACAGTCACATTATCAAAAGAAGCTCTAATCTTGGCCATTTTAGCAACGCCTTCCTCCAGCACATCCCCTGTTCTAAACACCGCAGCATGACTTTGCATAGTCTTCTGCATTTTTAAGCGAATATCTGCGGTTTTTTCAGATCCTTTCGCATGTCGAATACGATCGAATCTTGCTAAAGCCGCATCACAAGCATCTGCTTTTAAGGGTGAATGAGCCATTCCCGGTTTAATGATTTCTGCACATCGCTGGGCCGCCGAACGACCAAATACCACTAGGTCCAATAAAGAGTTTGAACCTAAACGATTCGCACCATGGACAGATACACATGCCGCTTCACCAATCGCCATTAAGCCTGGAACCACAGACTCCGGGTCTCCATTTTTTAATGTCACCACTTCTGCTTTATAATTAGTCGGAATACCGCCCATATTATAATGCACAGTCGGTAAAATCGGGATGGGCTGTTGAGTCACATCCACATCGGCAAAGATTCTGGCCGTTTCTGAAATACCCGGTAATCGCTCTTTAATAAGCTCAGGGTCAAGATGCTCAATGTGTAAATACGCATGATCACTCTCAGCACCTACACCGCGCCCTTCTCTAATTTCCAGGGTAATCGCACGACTCACCACGTCTCTTGATGCCAAGTCTTTGGCATTCGGCGCGTAGCGTTCCATAAAACGTTCACCTTCAGAATTTGTTAAATACCCGCCTTCACCTCTAACGCCTTCAGTAATCAGACAACCGGCACCATAAATACCGGTAGGATGAAATTGAATAAATTCCATGTCCTGTAAAGGCAGTCCTGCTCGCAAGACCATGGCATTACCATCACCCGTGACTGTATGTGCAGAAGTACAAGAAAAGAAACAACGTCCATACCCCCCTGTGGCCAAAACAGTCATATGCGCCCGAAACAAATGCAACGAGCCATCATCCAGACACCAGGCAAGTACACCTTTGCACTCACCATTTTCCATAATGAGATCTAAGGCAATATATTCAACAAAAAACTCGGCATGATGCTTTAAAGACTGCTGATACAAGGTGTGTAAAATGGCATGCCCTGTCACATCAGCAGCTGCACAGGTTCTTTGCGCAGTGCCTTCACCAAACTTTGTGGTCATGCCACCAAATGCACGCTGATATATTTTCCCATCTTCCGTTCGGGAAAAAGGCACACCATAATGTTCCAATTCAATGATAGCGGGGATGGCTTCCCGACACATGTATTCAATCGCATCCTGATCCCCGAGCCAATCTGATCCCTTGATGGTATCGTACATATGCCAACGCCAGTCATCTTCCCCCATATTTCCTAATGCCGCACTAATGCCGCCCTGGGCAGCAACGGTATGACTACGGGTTGGAAAAACCTTGGTAATACATGCAGTTTTCAAACCTTTTTCGGCCATGCCGAAAGTTGCGCGCAAACCAGCCCCCCCGGCACCAACTACAATCGTATCGTAAGTATGTTCAATTATTTTATAGCCTGAAGACATGTTTTATCTCACCTTATCCCGTCAATGAAATTCTAAAAATAACTACGATGGCCACTAATGCGCAAAAGAAAAACGTTAATTTCATTAATCCTATGGCCGCTATTTTTAAGCCTTCTGTGTGGATATAATCTTCCATCACAACCTGTAAACCCAAAGCCGCATGATAAAAAGCGGCAATGACCCAGGCAATGGCAATTGTGGTATCTATCGGGCCTGCTAACCAGGCCCGCATTTCTTCATGGGAAGCCGTTAAAAGCTGCTCAGTATAAAAAACCATCCACAAGGATAATGGAATCAAAGCAATGGCAGTGACTCTTTGCATCCAGAAATGATGCGTTCCTGCTTTTGCCGACCCCAAACCACGAACTTTTGCTAAAGGTGTTTGAAATGCCATACGCTTAATAAAAAATTAGGGTTAATACTAAAGACACCGCCAATTCAATCATGGCATTCCTATCCATATCATCTCTGTCAAAACTCTTACCTACATCCCAAATCAAATGTCTGATGCCATGGCAAAGATGGAAAAATAAAGCGTAAACAAACAACCAGACGGCAATACTGATCAAAGTACTATTCAAAAAAGATTGTAGTGCCAGATAAGGTTCATTACCCTGTAAGATGCAATAAAAACTAAACACATATCCGATAAGACCTAAGGCTAAAATCACCCCGGTCATACGATGGGTAATAGAAATAATGCCCGTTAACGGCAACTTATAAACTTGTAAATGCGGCGAAAGTGGTCGGTTATTTTGAGTCATGATACTTTACGAGTTAAAGCCTTTATCAAGCTTAATAGTACATTGATATTTCTAGCTGTTCCATCAATTTAATACAAATAATCGACATTACTGCATTTTCTGTGATTAATACCGCCTATGCGTTTTTCCAACAGCCCCGCATTATCAGCATTATTCAGATCAATTATCGCCAAAAGCCATTAATGGCTGCCACTGTTTCTTTGACTTTCCGGAGGCAAAGGCATAGCCGGTATTACCTCCCTCTTGTTTGTCGTCCACTCAGTATTCAGAGGGCGTGGATTTTTCCCGTTGCTAGTCGTACAGGCGGTTGCAATGTGCAAAAAACAAATGCTGACCTGGAGTCACCTCAGACCAAGGATACAATCCGCCCGAAACTGCTGGTATATCCCCCACATAGTCGCGCCTTTCACAAGGCAAACATGACCGCGATACCGGACAAGCAGATCAGGCTTAATACCTGCTCTTGGGCAAATATCCATCATTAATACGCAAACCAACAATGCAAATATTGACAGGAAATCGGCTATAATGCCAAAACACTGCCGTTTATTTGAGTCCCCAATACTTTTTTCACAGCACTTGCTTATACTGTAAAACCGGTCATTAAAACTAAAAATGTCCCCAGTACATGAATAAGTAGATAGCTTCATTACACACCTTCAACATCACAGCGTGTCATTTGCTCTATTGCAGGCTCGGGTATTGGCGATTCATCGCTCAGCGATTGAAAATCGTTTTGCTATTGAACAGCTAAATACAGAATGCTCTGTGCTTAAGGACCGGCTCAAAATCTGGCTTTACCCATGCTTGCTAAAACTGCAGAAACACAGCCACTGCCTTTACTGACAGATGGCTGCCATGAACTACAGGAACGCATACCAGCTCCGTCGCTGCTGATGAATTTACGCCTCTGTCAGGAAGCAGAGTTTAATGCCAACAGCCCCAGATAAGCCGATGGTCGCTATAATTTTTTATTACCCATGAAATGACTAAGAAAATGAATCCCGAATGGTTAGATTTTTTAAAATCCACCTCTGCAGCAACGGCTGAAAACAGCACCCTGCAGTCCTCCAACACCGTCACTGCTATTACTGATTTAGCTATTATTGAAGTATCTGGTAAAGATGCGGCTCAATTCCTACAAGGCCAGCTCACCTGTAATATTAATGAGTTGACAGCATCAAACAGTTTTTTTGCAGCTTTTTGTAATGCCAAAGGGCGCACTATTAGTACACTGCTGATTTTAAAAAACAATGAAAGCTTTCTGTTAATTCTAGCGCTTGAGTTGCTTGAAAAAGTCATTGCCAAATTAAGAATGTACATTTTACGAGCAGACGTGCAACTGCATAATCGTTTAAATAACTATTGCCTTATGGGCTTAAATTCAACAGATACGAGCGTGATATCCCATTGTCCAGGCTCTGACTTTGAAGTATCAAACCACTCTGAGATCACGGTCAAGATTCCGGTAAAGGCAAACCGTTATTTATTAATCAGTGGTATTGATCGTGCTAAGCAACTGTGGACAGAGTTAACACAAACACAGGCTCTGGCAATTGCTGAACCCAGCCGATGGCGCTATCAGGATATTTCATCAGGGTTACCCTGGTTAGACCAGGAATCGTCAGAACAATATATTCCTCAAATGCTCAATATTGATAAATTAGGCGGCATCAGTTTTCAGAAAGGTTGCTATACCGGACAGGAAATCATTGCCCGTACTCATTATTTAGGTAAAACAAAACGTGAACTATTTCTTGCTGAATGCGATAAAAAAGCTTTAATTGAAAATCACATGCACATTATCGACAATAACAAACAGCAAAGCGTCGGGAACATCATTTCCTTACAAACAGACGATCAAAATTGTCGCATGTTAATCGTCATCCCCAGCACGGCATCTGAGTCAAACAATCTTTCCGTTGATAACTCAACTCAAGATAAAATCAAGCTGATAGCTTTTCAATAAAGGTTTTCAGTCCATGCCATTTAAGTCTGTTCAAGGCTTGCTGAGTAATGTACCGGGAGATTTCGATACCAACTGATAGTTCTGCCGACCTTATCTGATGTTGCTTAAAGGTAAGAGATGCGGTTTCTAAAGGTGATACCGCACGCAAGGTCTTGCTAAGATAATTGTCACCGTTGCTGCACTTTCGGTCCGACGGGTTCAGATTGCATTTTTACAAAAAATGCCTGAACTGATCATCCGGCTGGTAAGGTAGGCGGGAAGACTGTCCCTGCATCTGACAAACTGGGTTTGGCAGATGCAGATATTCTTAAAATTGAAGGTGTTTTTGAAGAAATAGAATTAGCGCACCTTGCACTTTTATAATACGATAGCAACAATTATCAGGAAATGGACTGTAATTTTCACACGAAATAGAGCCCCCTAACGAAACCCAGCAACATCCAAACATGGGTTTTGTGACTCACGCTACAGCCCCCCTTCACTCCAATTACATTTTTCTTTATTTAAAATTATGGCTGATTCTCAAGCGATACTTCGTTTCAGACACTTAGGTATGTTAACCATTTTTGCTGTTTATATGGTAATTCTGGTGGGTGGAATCGTCCGGGCCTCAGGTTCAGGCATGGGCTGTCCAGACTGGCCTACCTGTTTTGGACAATGGATACCCCCTACAGAAGAATCACAACTACCGCCAAATTATCATGAAATATATGCCAATCGCGGCTACCAAAACACCCAGTTTAATCCGGTAAAGACATGGATAGAGTATGCCAATCGATTAGTAGGTGTCACTATCGGTTTTTTAATTTTTTTAACCGCCTGGTCATCACGGGTTTTTTTAACTATCGATAAAAGCATTTTTTATCTCTCTACTCTGGTGTTTGTTCTGGTTGGATTTCAAGGCTGGCTCGGTTCCGCGGTAGTTGCAAGTAATTTAAAACCTTTCATGATAACGCTGCATATGCTGTTAGCCTTATTAATCGTAGCAATGCTCATTTATGTGATTGCACGATCTCAGAAAATAAGCTTGGCCCGGATAGATTGCCAACAACTCCCCCGTCAGGTTCAACCCCTGATAAAAATTGCAATGACTTTGACCCTCGTACAAATTATTATGGGAACGCAGGTGAGAGAAGCTGTAGACTTTATCGCCCATGAACATCAATACATAGACCGCGAATTCTGGCGGGACAGCTTCCCCATTATTTTTTATATTCATCGTTCCTTTGCCGCCCTTATTTTATTAACTAATCTCTATTTGTTCTGGAAAGTTTATCAGACACTCAATAAAAACAATCTCATCTTACGCTGCTGCAAAATATTAATGCTGTTTCTGGGGCTTGAAATTCTTGCCGGTATCAGTCTCGACAGATTGGGTGTGCCTCCTATTGCTCAACCTATTCATTTACTGTTGGCCAATCTGGTTTTTGGCTTGCAATTTTTCATTTATATTTGTATTAAATACGCTTTGGTCAGGCCTGTTAAGGTAATGTAGCGTCAGAATCCGGGGCCCTGACAGACAACCGCGTTCTATACTTTTTGCCAAGGTAGACCATTCATCAGCCGATAATATTGTTTTATTTTCTTTAAACAAGTTATAAGCTCGCGCTATTGTCAAACCATTACTGATATTCAACAACTTATATCAGCTCCATGTCCACAGGAAGGACAATATACTCATCTAAGCCACACACCCTACTTGCGTATGCGCGCCCTGCGTACGCCTCGACCATAGCCAAGCACTGCATAGTCAGAGCTCCCACAAATGACTTGACGGCTAGTCGGGATAAAATTTTAGCCCCGTTCACTACCGTGAACATTGACAAATTTCCTTGTGCCTTCTGGAGACTATCCGCCTGTCCGGGGCTGATAGCTAAGCAAACGTGAGTGCTGAGCAAAACCAACCTCATCAGGCAGGATTGTTTTTATAAAACCGAAGACTTATGGCTGCTAATAAACAAATAGTCGATGAAATACCATAAAATGGTGTTGCGAATCATTCGCATTTGCATTACTATAGCTGTTTTCAAAAAAACACGCCGCCTCATGAAACCAACACGCGCCCTGCCTCTTATCGCAATGCTTTTTCTCTGTCTGCCGACAGCACAGGCCATGACAGTCGATGAATTAGCCGCACAATTTGAAAGCTACAAAAAACAACAAGATGCCAGGTTTGAGAAACTGAGCACTGAAAATGTACAATTGAAACAGCAAAACCTGCAATTACAACAGAGCATTAACAGTACCCAGTCTCAAGTCACTAACAATACAACGGCCGTTGAAGTCATCAGTGAAAATTATGATGGCGTACAAAACGCATCCGGGTGGTTTAACAACACCACCATAGGTGGCTATGGAGAACTGCATTATCAAAACCGCAGTGTTGAAGGCGGGAGCCATAAAGAAGAAGTTGATTTCCATCGCTTTGTCTTATTCTTTGGTCATGAGTTTACTGATGATTTACGTTTTTTCTCTGAGCTTGAATTAGAGCACTCTATTTCTGGAGACGGCAAGGCCGGCGAAATAGAGCTGGAACAAGCTTATATAGAATATGATTTTAATGCGAATGCCAGTGCTAAAGCCGGTCTGTTCCTTATGCCTGTCGGGATCTTGAATGAAACCCATGAACCGAATACCTTCTATGGTGTTGAGCGTAATGAAGTTGAAAAGCGAATTATCCCAACGACCTGGTGGGAAGC
>JAPYOW010000014.1:0-8490 GCA_029937975.1 Methylococcaceae bacterium
GAAGATATTTTGCATACAATGGCTGATGCCTTAATGAAATATGAAACGATTGATAAATATCAATTGGAGGATTTATTGAGCAGGACTCCTGTCAGAGAGCCACAAGGATGGGATGATACGCCCCCGCCTTCAGAGGGCGAGGTTAAGCCTGAAGAAAAGGCTGACTCATCTACAGAGGATGCTACAGAAGAGGGTGCTGTAAAGCAAAGCTAGCACACTTCAAGGATAAAAAAGGAGAGGATTTACCTCTCCTTTTTTTTTGTAAGAAATAAAGCAATCGCTAATCAAGGCATTAGCGTTCATATCTAGGTTGTTGATTTATCAGGGCGGGTGCATATCCGCCCGCTGTTTGAAACCTGCTGTTTCAGAAGCTGTATAAATTAAAGGTCTACGCCCTTTGTAAAATCACAGGAATAGTTGGGAAAACATGGCTAAGGACTTTCGATGAAAAAAAAATACTTTGGTACTGACGGAATTAGAGGAAAAGTAGGAGTACACCCTATTACACCGGATTTTATGCTCAAATTAGGTTGGGCTACGGGGCGTGTTTTTGCAGAAGAAGGACAGGGTTTTGTTTTAGTTGGGAAAGATACACGAATATCGGGGTATATGTTTGAGTCGGCACTCGAAGCTGGGTTGTCGGCAGCAGGGGTGGGTACACGCCTGTTAGGGCCCATGCCAACCCCTGGGATTGCATATTTGACACGGACATTAAGAGCGAAAGCAGGAATAGTGATCAGTGCTTCTCATAATCCTTTTTATGATAATGGAATAAAGTTTTTTTCAGTCGATGGTACTAAGTTACCTGATGCGCTGGAGCATAAAATAGAAAAGTACATCGATGCCCCGATGACGACTGTCGAGTCTTCTAAGTTGGGTAGAGCCAAGCGTTTGGTTGATGCTGCAGGGCGGTATATCGAGTTTTGCAAGTCTACTGTGCCGGCACATATGGATTTTAAAAATTTACGGATAGTCATTGATTGCGCGCATGGAGCTACTTATCATATTGCACCGCATGTCTTTAGTGAAGTGGGTGCGGAAGTGATGACTATTGGCGTAGACCCCAGTGGTCTAAATATTAATGAGGAGTGTGGAGCAACTAAACCTGAATTATTAGCGGATAAAGTCATCGAATATAGGGCCGATTTAGGTATTGCGTTGGATGGTGATGGTGACCGGTTGATCATGGTGGATCATAAAGGGGAAATTGTTGATGGCGATGAGTTGATATATATTATTGCAAAATCAAAACAACAGGCGGGAGAACTGAAAGGCGATGTTGTAGGTACATTAATGACAAACCTCGGAATGGAGCATGCTCTCAATAAGTTAGGGATTAATTTATTACGGGCAAATGTGGGTGACAGACATGTGATGGAAATGTTGGGTAACAACAACGCAATTCTGGGTGGAGAAGGTTCCGGGCATATTATTTGTCTGGATAAAACGACGACCGGTGATGGTATTGTTGCTGCGTTACAAGTCCTCGCAGAAATACAGAAGAGTGGAAAAAGTTTACATGAGCTTAAATCAGCTATGAGTAAATACCCTCAGGTTTTATTGAACGTCAGAATTAACAAAAAAGTCAATCTTGATGAAGTGGCTAGTATTCAGCAAGCTGTGGCCACTGTCGAAAAGAAATTGGCAGATAAAGGGCGAGTCCTACTCAGAGCGTCAGGAACAGAACCGTTAATCCGGGTGATGGTAGAAGGAGAGAATCAAGCAGAAGTGCTTGAATATGGACATTATTTAGAGGATGTAGTTAAGAAATCTGTGTAATTATTAATATCCTGAATTGCTGGAGTTAGAGGCATTCAGTTGGCGTTGTTCAGCGGAAACCTGATGACGTTTGATCGGCGGTCGGGGTGTTTATCCTTGATCTGTTTTGTGGGCAAAGCGATTTCTTGTTATTTATTGAGTTATATGTTAATTTTCCCTACTTTATTTTTTATGAGTGTTTAAAAATATGTGTTTTAGTGCAAATATGTCGCTTGGGTTAGGTTTGGTTGGACTTGCGGCTTCTAGCGTGACTTATCTGGATAAAAGTGAACCACTGTGGGTTCGTGTGGCTCGGGCTTATGCTATATTTCACTTTTCGTTAATGGAATTTATTCAGTTTTTTGCCTATCCAGTTGCGGATCAATGCGGTTACGGTACCAATCTTTTTCTCAGTGAAATTTCAACCTATCATATTAGTCTGCAAGCATTAGCGATTATGCCAGCATTGGCAACTTACTCCTCAGATAAAGCAGCATTAAAGAAAGCTACTTTGTTGGGTATGTGTTTAAGTGGTAGTTTTCTTATTTGCAACTTTCTGCCAAGGCAGTGGCATTTGTTTGATATGACGGCTAATTTTATCGGGGATTTTGTCGCCTGTATCTTTATGGGGGAATACCATGTCGGCTATAATATTCCTAGTGCATTTGGCTTGATGGTTAACTGGGGTTCATTTTTTGGACTGGCTCTGAGTGGTTTTGTTTGGAAAAATAATTGGAAAATATCTTCGTATCATCTTGTCGGCGCACTACTGACATTATTTATGCCGCAATGGATTTTTGATGTGTCTACGGGAGAAGCTGCCGCAATGTACTGCTTTTATTCAATACCATTAACGATTAGCTTTATGCCTTGCTTCAAAAAGTTCTTTATTGTGAAAGATGCCAAGGGTTCGGGCGCACTTGTTCAAGCGCTTGACTAAGAAGTTCTTAAGCTATCGATATTGACTCCGCAGGACAAATATTTTTTGTTAATAACCTTGAGCTAAGGAATTAACAATGAAAAGTATAGGTGTTTTGATCCCGGTCATAGCGGTGTTATTAATGGTTTGTGAGCAGGCAGAGTAGGCTAAGGAGAGCGTCGCTTAACGGTATAGACGAAGACTGAAGCAGTCTGGTTGCAAGTTGCTGAAACTATGCCTCAGGATGCGACTGTGGAGGGTCTGTCAGTCATGGATGAAATCAGTCCGGTAGTCACAACAGATGCTACTGCTAAAGAAGAAGCCGAGAGGGTGGCACTTGAAGGCAGCGCTGCTGTGGATGCTTTAGAAAAGTAAGTTGTTATTATTTTCTTGGCGTCTTCGGGGTTAAGAATGTAGGCGATTGATTCAGTAGCAGGATGGTAGCTGCTGCTAAAGCAATCGCTTGTCGCCCTGAACAATGAGCGTGAATAGATACATTATTTTAACGCAAGTCAGAAAACCGTCGCATATCAAGTATGCAGACGGCCTTCTGATTGCTAGAGTGTCGGCATTTTCGCTCTTAATTTTAAAAAGCGCTTATAACGTTGCATAGAAATATCACCTGTTTCTGCCGCCAATCGTACAGCACAGCCTTTATCCAGATCATGACGACAATCGCTGAATTTGCATTGTTCAAGTAGCGGCTGAAATTCCCGATAACCCCAGGCCAACTGTTTTTCGTTTAAATCGGCTAGTCCGAATATAGCGACTCCCGGGGTATCGATTAAATCCCCGCCTTCGGGTAAATGGTAAAGTGTGGCAGCTGTGGTGGTGTGTCGACCATGTTTAGTGGTCTCGGACACGGTGTTGGTTTTCAGTTGCTTATCCGGGATAAGGGCATTGGTTAAAGAGGATTTACCTACCCCTGACTGCCCTGTGAATATATTAATATGGTTGTTCAAAGCCATCTTCAATTCATCAATACCCTGATTTTGTACAGCACTGACCCTATGTAAAGGGTATGACAATGCTTCATAGAGTTGTAGTTCTTTCTCTATATGTTCCCGTTCCAAATCCACTTTATTTAACACCAGAACAGCGTCTATATTTTTGTTTTCACAAATAGCCAGATATTGATCTATCAGTAGGAAGTCACAAGTCGGCTCCACTGCAAACACAATATAAATCTTGTCAATATTGGCTGCCACAGGGCGCGTTTTATTATTTCTGCTGGGCCTTTGTAGTAAAGAACGTCGGGGTAAAATTTGTTCAATGCGACCTTGATTGGGTGGAGACAGGGTAATCATTACCCGGTCTCCTACCGTTACCGTTTCTAATTTACGGCGAGTCTGACATAAATAAATCACCCCGGATAGTTCAACGGCTATTCCTTGACCTAGATGTGATATTACCAGTCCTTCGTGTAATTCAGCCATTATGCCGAGTGCATTTTTGTTTCCAGGTGGGCAATACGAATCGCTGCGGGGGGGTGGCTATAATGAAAAGCAGAATACAGAGGGTCGGGGGTCAGGGTGCTAGCATTTTCTTCATAAAGTTTGACCAGGCCACTGATCATTTTGCTGGGTTTTGCATTTTGTGAGGCAAAATCGTCAGCTTCGAATTCAAATTTACGTTGAAAATAAGCGCTGATAGGTTGCATAAAAATAGTAAATACCGGAGAAACCAACATGAATAACAGTAATGCCGCCGCATTGGAATGTGTATCAACGCCTAGACCACTAAAAAACCAGTCTTGCGTTATCAGCCAGCCTAACACGGCAAAACTGCATAAAGTGGTGATCGAGGAGGCAATGAGCATTTTTATCACATGTTTGCATTTAAAGTGTCCCAGTTCATGGGCCAAGACCGCTTCAAGTTCTTCATCATCCAGAGAATCAATCAAGGTGTCATAAAACACAATTCTTTTGTTATTGCCAATACCGGTAAAATAGGCATTACCATGTCCAGAGCGTTTGGAACCATCCATGATATAAATACCATTACTGCTAAAACCACAGCGCTGCAATAAATTTTGTATGCGGTCTTTTAATGTGCCGTCTTCCATCGGGGTGAATTTGTTGAACAAAGGGGCGATGATGGTTGGGAACAGCCAGCTCATTAACAAAGAAATGCTCATTAGAATAGCCCAGGCATATAACCACCATAAAGACCCAATGCTATCCATTACCCAGATTAGCAAAGCCAGAATAGGCATGCCAATAATCATCACTAAGGCCAGTGAGATACCCTGGTCTTTGAAAAATTGTGCCAGGTTACTTTTGTTAAAACCAAACTTTTCTTCAATGACAAAGGTGCTATATAGACTGGTGGGGATTTCAAACAGTGTCATGACCAGAAAGATCGTCGCAACGGCAGCCAGATCAGTTAGCATGGGCGATAAGTCAAAAGTTGACCAGTAATTAAAAGCCATGCTGATACCACCACCCAGTGTTAATAGCAGTAAGAAAATGATACCTATAACGCTATCTATATCACCTAATTTACCTTTTTCTACGGTATAATCAGCGGCTTTTTGGTGGGCATCAAGTGCTACAGTCGCTTTGAATGCCTCTGGAACAGTAGCTCTATGGTTTAACACAAATGACTTTTGGCGTATAGAAAGCCAAAATTGAATAGCATAAGAAAAAGCTAATGCTATTAAAAATATTATCGTAAAAGTATGCATAGGTGTTCGATTAAACAGTGTATTTTAAGAATTAGCCATACAGATTAGCCAATGCTACAATTTATTGCAACTTTCATCATGTCTGCTGGCGGTTGAAGTTTAGCTTTGCGAAAACGGATCCATATTGTAGATCTATGATAAGAATAGTTATTCACCTGTGGGGTGCGATTAAAGCGCTTCACGGTTTTGTAAACCAATCGGGATGAGAAACGCGATGGAACTGTCCTGATAAGGGCCAGAGCATTGCCTGCAGCAGTGTTGCTCATGGCGGCGAACGGATGTTTTATGGGCGGGCCATTCATTGTTTTTACCTGCATATTTTTCACAAAATATGTGCTCAATTTATTTAGGATGATAGAAAGAAATGGCAGTGGACTCTAGTAACTTGATCTGGATTGATCTGGAAATGACAGGGCTTGATCCTGATAGCGATTTAATTATTGAGATTGCAACTATTATTACCGACAAAAACCTGAATATTTTAGCGGAAGGCCCTGTTTTAGCGGTTCATCAGCCTGATGCCGCGATTGAGGCAATGGATGACTGGAACCAGAAACATCATGGGCAATCTGGTTTGATTGATCGGGTAAAAGCATCCACACTTGATGCTGCTACAGTAGAAAAACAAACAATTGAGTTTCTACAGCAGTGGGTGCCTGCTAATCAATCACCTATTTGTGGCAACAGTATTTGTCAGGACAGGCGGTTTCTTTATCGCTATATGCCCACATTGGAAGCCTATTTTCATTATCGCAACCTGGATGTCTCAACATTGAAAATATTGGCGGGACAATGGGCGCCAGAGTTGCTGGATGGTTTTGTTAAAAAAGGGGCTCACAAAGCATTAGACGATATTATCGAGTCTATCGAGGAGTTGAGATACTATCGTGAGCATTTTATCAAGTATTAGAGTAGCAGGCCCAAGGCTTAGGTTAACCGGCCAGTTTAATTGACCTTTCTGAGCTACGTAATGCTATCCATGGCTTATAGAATAAAAATATTATGAATCAGATCATTGCTGTTGCTTTAGGCGGGGCTTTTGGCTCCGTATTCCGTTTCCTAATTTCCACTGGCGTTTATCAGTGGATGGGGCGCGGTTTTCCTTATGGAACATTAACGGTGAATGTCATTGGTTCTTTTTTGATAGGTTTAATGACCGAGGCTTTATTGTTACAGCGTGTGGCTTTATCCGTAGAATATCGGTCTGCAATTTTAATTGGTCTATTTGGCTCCTTAACGACCTTTTCAACGTTTTCTTTAGACACCTTATATTTAATTGAGCAAGGGCAATTGAGTAAAGCCTCTGTTAATATAATATTGAATGTTGTTATCTGTGTTTTAGTGGTCTGGATAGGGCTGGTCGTGGGAAGGGCTTTGTTTTCACACTCTGGAGGCACTATTCGCTGGATGGGCTGGGTCTATCCTTATGCATTGCTTGCAGTTAATCTGCTGGGTGCTTTTTTAATTGGTGGATTTAGTTCGTTGTTGATCAGTAAGACGCAAATTTCGATAGAACACAGTGCGGCAATCAGCATTATTCTTGTGGGTGTTTTTTTTACGTTATCCTGTCTTTACCTAGTGCTTTACTTTATTGAACATGGCTATGCTATTGAGACTCATCTCAAATCTATTTCAGTTGCCCTGATAAGTAATGTTGTTGTCTGTAGTTTTGCTTTATGGCTGGGTGTTCTGGTCGGTAAGCAGATCTAGAAGAACAACTAAAAGCAAAGAAATGCCTCACCTCGCAGCATCTTTCTTGCTTTGTTTTGCCTACTTTGCGCTTTGAACCAGCGCAGTTTTTTTTAATACTTTTTGGTAATTTATTAATATGTTAGACCCTCGTTTATTTAGAGCCGATCTTGAAAATGTTAAGAAACAATTAGATCGTCGTTCTTTTACTTTTGATACTGCTGCTTTTGAAGCATTAGAAAACAAACGTAAAACTGTGCAAATAAGAACTCAGGAATTGCAAAATGAAAGGAATAAAAGTTCAAAAAGTATAGGTCAGGCCAAGGCAAAAGGCGAAGATATACAGCCACTGCTGGATCAGGTTCAGAATTATGCGGATCAGCTCAAGGCGTCGGAAATTGAATTAGCACAGATTCAGCAGGAAATGACGACTTTAATGTCGGCAATGCCTAACCTTCTTGATGAGGTGGTGCCTGAGGGGAAGGATGAAGAGGATAATGTTGAAATAAGTCGCTGGGGAGATATTCCTGAATTTTCTTTTCAGCCTAAAGATCACGTTGACTTAGGAGAAAGTCTGGGTCTGGATTTTGAGGTGGCAGCAAAGATTACCAGTGCCCGGTTTGCTGTGTTAAAAGGCTCTTTGGCGCGTTTGCAAAGGGCGATTATACAATTCATGCTGGATACGCATACAGATGAACATGGCTACTGTGAGACCTATGTTCCTTTTTTAGTCAATGCAGACAGCTTATATGGCACAGGACAGTTGCCTAAATTTGCCGATGATTTGTTTAAAGTAAGTCATGACCCTGACTTTTATTTGATCCCTACGGCGGAAGTCCCGGTGACCAATATCGTGCGAGACGTTATTGTCAGTGCCAAGGATATGCCGCTAAAATTTGTTTGTCACACGCCATGTTTTCGGAGTGAAGCCGGAGCCTATGGGCGGGATGTAAGAGGGATGATTCGCCAGCATCAATTTGAAAAAGTGGAATTGGTACAAATTGTTTCGGCCGAAGAATCTGTGAAAGCCCATGAAGCTTTGACCAGTCACGCTGAAAACATTCTGAAGCAATTGAAACTACCGTATCGAAAAGTCTTGTTATGCGCAGGCGATACGGGATTTTCGGCTTCTAAAACCTATGATCTTGAGGTCTGGTTGCCTGGTCAGGAAAAATATAGAGAAATTTCTTCCTGTAGTAATTTCAAGGACTTTCAGGCGCGCAGAATGCAAGCGCGTTGGCGAAATCCAGAAACCGGCAAACCTGAACTGGTACATACAGTCAATGGCTCTGGCCTGGCGGCAGGCAGAACATTAATAGCCATCATGGAAAACTATCAGGATGAGCAAGGTAGAGTTCAGGTTCCTGAGGTGTTAAAACCTTATATGGGCAATGTTGACCTGATTTAAAGGCGTATTCTTGGTTTTAATGGGTTTTAA
>JAPYOW010000014.1:8590-40788 GCA_029937975.1 Methylococcaceae bacterium
TATGGGCAATGTTGACCTGATTTAAAGGCGTATTCTTGGTTTTAATGGGTTTTAACAAAAAGGTAGCTTAGAGATCAGCTGCCTTTTTTGTTTTTTGCTCAGGGTTCAGCTAATGAGGGTCGTGCTTTTAATTACCCCCGGTGGTTTTTACTGCGTCCAGCGGTCGTGTGTTTAGAGGCCATAGAGGGTGTTAAGCCTTAGTCAGTCGTGCTGAAAACAGTTTTAGGTAGTCACTAGTTGATGTTCCCGCCATTCAGCCCCTTTAAGCGTATAGGTCGCACTGGTTTTACTGGCTGTATGTCTCTGTTAAGTTCTGGGTTTTGCCTCAATGTATCGATGACAGTGTTTAAAATGCGACAAAACCGAGGTTAAATGTCGTTTTTATCGGTGTCAAACTGACTCTTTATTGATAGCCCAGCAACCTTGTGCGTTGACGGCGGTTCCGTTGGTGGAATTAAGGTGTTCGGCATGACGACCAGCAAAATACTCTTTTGATCAGCATTTATTTTCTTTAAATACACTGGGTTTAATTATTACGCTGTCAGGGAAAGAGTGGTTTTTATACTGTAAACATTCACCTTTGTTGGATAGCATGAAATAATAGACAGATTAGGTTGAACAATTAATAAGGTGTCTTAAATGTCTAGAGTAATGAAATGTGTGTTGATTTTATATTGTTTGCTTTTCAGTCTTGTTGCTGGTGCGCAAACAACCGAGGAAATTCAGCAATTGGCTGAACAAGGCGATGCTTTGGGTCAGGCTAAATTAGCTTCGCTTTATATTTTAGGGAAAAATGGTGTAAAGCCTGATAAAAAAAAGGCTGCAGCCTGGATGAAGAAGGCCGCAAAACAAGGTTTGGTAGAGGCTCAGGCAACATTGGCAGCAATGTATGATATTGGGTATGGTTTACGAAGCGATAGAAGCCAGTCAACTCAATGGTATGAAAAAGCAGCCGAGCAAGGTCACGGTACTTCGATGGCTGTTTTAGGTATAAACCCGACAGCCAAAGGTAGTGTCCAGTTTAGTTACAAGTCTATGCGCTTGAATGCATCCAAATCCATTCCGCGAGGATACGCAAAAAGATTTTTAAAAAAGAAATAAACAATACTTAATTAATGACAATAAAAACACGCTTTGCCCCGAGTCCAACGGGGTATCTACATGTCGGTGGTGCAAGAACTGCTCTGTTTTCCTGGTTATACGCACGTAAACAGGGGGGGGAATTCATCTTAAGGATTGAAGATACGGATTTAGAACGTTCAACACAAGCCTCTGTTGACGCAATTTTTGATGGCATGAACTGGTTGGGTTTAGCTCATGATACCGGTCCTTTTTATCAAACGCAGCGATTTGATCGCTACCAAGAGATTATTCAGCAATTGCTCGACCAGGGTGATGCCTACCATTGTACATGTAGTCGTGAAGAGCTGGATCAACTCAGAGAACAGCAGAAAGCCAATAAGGAAAAACCCCGATATAACGGTAAATGCCGGTCTGCTAACATCAGTTCAGAGCATGAAGCGGTGATACGGTTTAAGAATCCTGTGGGCGGTGAGGTCATCATAAGCGACTTGGTCAAAGGCACTATTACAGTTGCTAACAAGGAGCTGGATGATTTAATTATTGCGCGTTCGGATGGCACCCCCACCTATAACCTGACGGTGGTGGTTGATGATATGGATATGGGGGTTTCTCATGTCATCAGAGGCGATGATCATATCAATAACACCCCACGGCAAATTAATATTTTAAAGGCTTTGCAAGCCCCTTTGCCCTACTATGCACATGTCCCTATGATTCTAGGATCTGATGGTGCCAGACTATCTAAAAGACATGGTGCGGTAAGCGTAATGCAATATCGTGACGAGGGTTATTTGCCAGATGCACTGTTGAATTATCTAGTGCGTCTGGGCTGGTCGCATGGTGATCAGGAGATTTTTTCAATAGATGAAATGATCGCGTTGTTTGAGCTGAAAGATGTCAATGTTTCTGCATCTACCTTTAACCCGGAAAAATTATTATGGCTCAATCACCAGTATATTATGAACAGCAAGCCAGAGCATGTTGCCCATCATTTGCAATGGCATATGGATCATCAGGGGATAGACTGTCATAACGGACCTGAGTTGGTGGATATCGTTAAAGCGCAAAGAGAGCGTAGTAAAACGCTGGTAGAAATGGCAGCAGCCAGTCATTATTTTTATCAAGAATTTGAAGCTTATGATGAAAAGGCGGCCAAGAAAAATTTCAAACAAGGTGCGGATGATGTTTTACAACATTTGATGGATGAATTTAGCAAACTGGAGCAGTGGGATGGTGAAAAATTACATCAAATTGTTTTGGATGCAGTAGAAGTGTTGGCGCTCAAATTAGGTAAAGTGGCGCAGCCTTTGCGTGTAGCCATTTCTGGGTCTGGTGTTTCCCCAGCCATTGATGTAACATTAGCTTTATTAGGAAGAGAGAAAACATTGGCAAGAATGTCGAGAGCCATTGAATTTATAAAAGAAAAAAATAAAGTGTAGACAAGGCAGGGAAAGGCTGTATAATTGTCGAACTCAACTAAGGGGCCATAGCTCAATTGGGAGAGCGCAACACTGGCAGTGTTGAGGTCGGCGGTTCGATCCCGCCTGGCTCCACCAAATTTGGTTCAATGTAGAAACAGTCTTAGTCCCCATCGTCTAGAGGCCTAGGACACCGCCCTTTCACGGCGGTAACGGGGGTTCGAACCCCCCTGGGGACGCCATATATAAAACCCCTCTGCTCATTGAGCAGAGGGGTTTTTTTATGTCTGTTGTTTATCGGGATCGATGCCTTTGCGAGTTGTTGCTGTCCATGGCAAGGTGCAGACAGACGCTATTGGTTTGAAAATCATCACGTATCACATTTCAATCTGGCATGGTCTTTGTAAGTCCAGAAATCTCTCCGTAGCCGGTACGATAGCGAGCAACCCGTTTGTGTCGGCGGCCTGGTTTTTAACTTTTTAAAGGGTGTGTTTGTCAGTATATGGCGCAGCCCGGATTCCATTGGCTGCGAGTGTTTTTTAAGACCTGCTGGTATAAGCGTATGTCTAGGCGTAGGCGTGAATAACGGACAATCCATCAGGCACGGCATGCCATTCCATTCCATTCAGGCAAGAGCAGAGCAATAGTTGGCTGGTCTAAAGCTGTGGGCTATTGCCCTGGCAAGGTTTTAAACAGTAAAAAATTAACGTGTTCTGGCTAGGCGGAAGCCTAGATAGTAATCGACATTGTCTGGGCTGAATCCGAGGCGATTCGTTGAGCGCAGGTAGAGGGCATAGAAGAACCAGCTGCCACCCCGGAGAACGCGGAAGGAGCCATCTGCTGCACCTTTGGGATTATGGATGGGGCTGTTGCAGTAATAATCACCATCATACCAGTCTTGTACCCATTCCCATACATTGCCACTCATATCATAAAGGCCTAGTTCGTTGGCCTGTTTTTGGCCTACCTTATGGGTGGTGCCGCCGGCATTAATATCATACCAGCCGACACTGTCCGCAGAGCCACTACCACAATAGTTTTGCTCTTTTCCTCCGCTACGGCAGGCATATTCCCATTCGGCTTCTGTGGGTAGGCGATAGTGTTGTCCGGTCTGTTGATTCAGTTTGCGAATAAACTCCTGAACTTCATCCCAGCTGACCTGTTCTACCGGATGGTTACTGTGTTTGAAATAGGATGGGTTATCCCCCATCACTTGTTGCCATTGCGCCTGGGTCACTTCGTATTTACCCATTTCATAAGCACTTAAGCATACCGGATGTACCGGTTTTTCATCATTGTACTTATTACTCCCCATTTGAAAGCAACCCGATGGGATGCTGATCATTGCCATGGTGCTGTAGTCATTTTCTGAAAGTTTTGCTGTGACAAGGGGTTGGCTCGCTTGGCTGAGTGGTTGTTTTGCTTGTAAAACACTAGGGCAGGGGGGGGCTGCTTGAGCAATTTTACACGCTTCAATCGCTAAATCACTGCAGACTTGCTCTTTCATATTTCCAGTCACATGGTCTTGGGCTAACACATCTGTGGTCTGGGCAAGAGCGCACACGGCCAACATAAGTATTATTTTTATATATGATTTATTCATTGTCTTGTTCTCTTGGGTGAAGACTATGGCACGTGGTTCGAATCAACTTTGCACCCTCGGGGCTGAATATATCTTTAGTATAGGCAATGACAGGCTTTAGGTGGTTTGGTCGGTTCGTGATCTTTTCAGGGTAATGGTGGTTGTCGGTCAGTTGTGCTTGTCTCATAACAATCCTTTTACGCATAAGGCCTGTTTAAACGGTTAAATGCAGTGAGCTGTATGCACTGTGTTGTGACAATGTCGCCAACTGTATTTTGTCTGTTTAAAGCCCGTGTTGATAAGCGGATACCCGCCTGTTTTGCAGGTGCATTTGTCATGATCTGTTGATAATAAACAGTAAGTTTTACTTCAATACTGGGCCATTATCATTTTTTGACTAAAAAAAGGCAGGTCAATTCATAAAACAGGCAGATTATTCGGTCAGGTTGCATATGCCGGCTAGCGCTGGCTTGCTGTTTGAGTCAGGAAGCAAGGGCAAGAGTTTTCCGGTTTGTTGGGTTGTCTGGACGAAAGGAGTTATTGCGACTTAAAAACCAGCTAAAAAGAATTTAACCTGCCTTAATGAGTTGGTGGGGGGTAAGTGCTAGTCAGTGGATCTATATGAAGTCCCTGAGATGCTCTCAGGCTTGTCGGTTGCCGGTGTTGAGGGGTAAGCCTGCCTCAATCAGTTTATACGATAGGGGTGCTTGCTAAAGACGCGGTCAGGCTTATAATGTCGGGCTTTTTCACTGTTGGCGAGGGCTGTGCTGATGTCAGTTGCTAGGGTAAGGTTTTACTTTACGTCAACAGGGCGTGCATGGCTTATGTCTTTTGTAAAATGAGTTCCAGAGCTAATTTACTGCCAAAATAAGCAAGCAATAGGGAGGTAAAGCCAATCAAGGTCCATTGAATGGCTGTTTGCCCTCTCCATCCATAACGGCTACGACCATAGAGTAAGGCTGAAAAAATCAGCCATGCCAAAATAGACAAGACGGTTTTATGGGCAAGATGTTGGGCAAATAAATCATCAATAAAGATAAACCCGCTGAATAAAGAAACAGTCAGAAAAATGACCCCTGTGCTTATGAGCTGGAATAACAGTGATTCCATAGTTTGCAGTGGGGGTAGGGTCAGGATGATTTTTCGCGGGGGGTGTTTTCTTAGTTGTTGTTCTTGAATGGATAGGAAAATAGCTTGTAAGGCGGCAATATTTAATAAGCTGAAAGCAATGATTGAGCTGAAAATGTGTGTATTCATTTGCCAGCTATAGTTTTGTATAGTCTGGATGGTGGTGGGGTAAACCAGGGTCAGGGTTAGCATGAGGACGGCAAGAGGGAAAATGGCAACGCCCAGTTTGTCGATTGGTTTACTCAGGCTGAGCAATAGCAATAAAAGCGCAATGATGGCGGTAATGGTCGAGCCAATGCTAAAAAAACCAAAGTCCAATGCGTTGTGTTGCAGGGATGTTGTAGTTATGTATGCAAAGTGTGAAAAAACGGCCATCCATCCTGGGTAGATAGAATGAATGTGTGATTTTTCTTTGATAATGTCTGCTGATAACAGTACGGTACTTATCACATAACAGCTAATCGATAGGATGCCAATAGTTAAAGGGGACATAATTTGCTCTTTTTGCGTTCAGTAAGCTAATGAAAATGAGTTGTTAACAAGGCACCATAAAGAAGGGTGTGATTGAAAACGGCAGTTTAGCGGCGAAATGTGTGCCTGCGGATCGGACTTCAATTCGCAATGCCCGCAGAAACTTAGTGGGCTAGTGCCCAACCTATAGTACTGTCTTTTATAGTTTGCTGTATTTCTTTCAGTTGCTCATTAAAAACCGCAACTGTTGCTATTCACGGACTATGTTAATATATTCGATTACATAGTCATAGTGTAAAAAACTCAGATTGACTTAATTTAAAATAAGATGGCGATATGTTTGATAATTTAACCGACCGATTAAGTAGTACCCTTAAGGATTTAAAGGGCAAGGGGAAGCTCACTGAGAGCAACATTAAGGATACCTTGCATGAGGTGCGGATAGCTCTGCTTGAGGCAGATGTGGCTTTGTCTGTTGTGACTGACTTTGTTGATAACGTGAAAGAGGGAGCCTTGGGTAAAAAGGTTCAATTAAGTCTGAATCCAGGGCAAGCGTTAGTTAAGTTGGTTCAGGCTGAGTTGGTACGTGTTATGGGAGAGGCGAATCAGGAATTAGACCTGAAAGCCAATCCTCCTGCCATCATTTTAATGGCGGGTTTACAAGGTGCGGGTAAAACCACCACAGTAGCTAAACTAGGTCGGTGGTTACAAGAGACGAAAAAGAAAAAAGTCGGTGTGGTAAGTGCCGATGTCTATCGTCCGGCAGCGATTAAACAATTGCAAACATTGGCAGAAGATACCAATCTGGTGTTTTTTGAGAGTGATGTGTCACAAAAGCCTGTTGATATTGCGGTCAATGCCATTGAAGCGGCGAAAAAACAGTTTCTGGATGTGGTCATCGTGGATACCGCCGGTCGTTTACATGTCGATGATGAGATGATGGGCGAAATTAAGGCCTTGCATGCAGCGATTAATCCTGTTGAAACATTATTCGTTGTGGATAGTATGACGGGGCAGGATGCGGCCGTCACCGCCAAGGCCTTTAATGATGCATTGCCTTTGACAGGTGTGGTACTGACCAAGGCCGATGGGGATGCGAGAGGGGGTGCGGCATTATCTATCAGGCATGTTACAGGTAAGCCGATTAAATTCATTGGTATGGGTGAGAAAACCGATGCCCTGGAACCGTTTTATCCGGAAAGAATTGCTTCCCGTATCTTGGGTATGGGTGATATGCTTTCTCTGATTGAAGAGATTGAGCAGACAGCGGATAAGAAAAAAGCGGCTAAGCTGGCTAGAAAAGTTAAAAAAGGCAAGGGATTTGATTTTAACGATTTTAAAGATCAGTTGCTGCAAATGGAAAAAATGGGTGGAGTGGGCGCTATGTTGGATAAATTGCCGGGTATGGCCAATGTGTCGCAGGAAACGAAAGATAAAATCAATGATAAGGAATTATCACGACAAGTTGCAGTGATTAATTCAATGACTTTGCAAGAAAGGCGTTACCCGGAGTTAATTAAGGGTAACCGGAAAAAACGGATTGCCGCAGGTTGTGGTCAGGAATTACAGGATGTTAACCGGATGTTGAAGCAGCATAAAATGATGCAGAAGATGATGAAGAAATTTGCTAAGGGCAATGCGGCAAATATGGTGCGAGGCATTAAGAATAATATGCGCGGCATGCGAATGTAAGAAGGCGCTATAGTCGGTGAAATTAAGCCGGAAAGGTGATATTTATTTGAGGTCATTAATTATTTAAGCTTAATGATTAAATAATATTTCCTATCTATAGAAAATCGCGTAGAATAAGCGGATTAAATTTTGATTGAATACTTTAAGGTAACTACATGGTAACTATTCGTCTTGCAAGAGGTGGTTCGAAAAATCGCCCTTTTTATCACGTCGTTGTAACAGACAGCAGAAACAGTCGTGATGGTCGTTATATTGAGCGTCTAGGTTTTTTTAACCCATTTGCTCGTGGTAACGAAGAAAGATTACGCTTAGAAGATGAGCGTATCACTTATTGGAGATCTGTAGGTGCACAACCTTCGGATCGTGTTGCACGATTACTTAAAGACGCAGTAAAAGCAGCCGCATAAATAATTTTTAGGCAGTATTTTGTCCGATAGTGAACTTCTGAAAGTAGGTGAAATATCCGGTGTCTTTGGAATCAAAGGCTGGGTTAAAATTTATTCGTTGACCGATCCGAGAGAGAATATTTTAAATTATTCTCCCTGGGTTCTAAAAAAAGGCAATGATAGCAAACGGGTTCATGTGGTGAATGGAAAACGCCAAGGAAAATCTGTTGTTGTTTGTCTGGAAGGTGTTGACGATAGGGATGTTGCCAGTTCGTTTTGTGGCTGGGAAATTCTAATCGAAAAGAGTCAGTTGCCAAAGTCGGCAAACGGTGAATTTTACTGGGCGGACCTTGTTGGTTTGAGGGTGGAAACGGAGTCAGGGATTGCCCTGGGTGTGGTTGATCATCTGATTGAGACAGGGGCTAATGATGTGCTTGTGGTTAAGGATGATGAACGCGAACGCTTGGTGCCTTTTTTGCACGAACAAACTATCAAAAAGATTGATCTTGAACAGAAGTTGATGATTGTTGACTGGGATCCTGATTTTTGAGTCTATTTTTCGGATAATATGCGATTCGATGTAATAACGCTGTTTCCAGAGATGATTCTGGAGGGAGCAGGGCATGGTGTTACAGGTAACGCGATAGCGCAGAATGTTGTTGGTTTATCGGTTTGGAATCCGCGGGATTACACGCAGGATAAACATCGGACAGTGGATGATCGGCCTTATGGTGGTGGTCCGGGCATGGTGATGAAGTATCAACCCCTTGTTGATGCTGTTGAAGATGCCAGGAAGACACATTGTCATGCTGATTGTAAGGTTGTTTATTTAAGCCCTCAAGGCAAACAGATTACACAGGAGTTGCTAGAGGAAGTCCGGCATATTCCCCAGTTGATTTTAGTTGCAGGGCGTTATGAAGGTATTGATGAACGTTTTGTTGATGCTTTGTGCGATGATGAGTGGTCGCTGGGTGACTATGTCATTAGCGGTGGTGAATTAGCGGCATTAGTTGTTATCGATGCGGTGACGCGCCTTATTCCAGGTGTTCTAGGGGATGATGATTCCGCTAAACAAGACTCTTATGCAGAGGGCTTACTGGATTACCCGCATTTTACCCGACCTGAGCAGGGTCAATTAGGACAGGTTCCGAGTGTCCTGTTAAGCGGTAATCATCAGGCAATTGATAGTTGGCGTATGAAGCAGGCATTAGGGCGTACAGCCTTGAGACGACCCGACTTGCTGGAAAGAAAAGAGTTAACAGCAGAGCAAGAGGCTTTGTTGGAAGAGTTTCTGAATGAAGTACAGGCTTAAGGCCTATGTGCAATGTTCTTTTAGAATTAAATTGAATGTTTAAGGTGTGGTAATGACAAATATTATTGATGCAATTAATGCAGAACAGTTAAAGAAAGATATACCTGATTTTTCACCGGGTGATACAGTGGTCGTACAGGTTAAGGTAAAAGAGGGCGATCGCGAGAGACTTCAGGCTTATGAAGGTATTGTTATTGCAAAACGTAATCGCGGATCGAATTCTGCTTTTACAGTGAGAAAAATTTCTCATGGTGTCGGTGTTGAGCGTGTCTTCCAGACCCATAGTAAGTCAGTAGGTAGTATTGAAGTTAAACGTCGTGGTGCAGTACGTCGGGCTAAATTGTATTACTTGCGTAACTTGACAGGAAAAGCCGCAAGAATTAAAGAAAAATTGGGATAAGTGTATTATCTTTTAAAAAAGGCAGCTTTTAAGCTGCCTTTTTTTTGCGCTGGGTTTTATGCGGGTTGATGTCCATGTGTGGTCTGACAGTTTACTTGAATCTCGCTTTGCTCTGCTCGGGTCTGACAGGACTGATATCTAGCAGTCTCCCCCTTTGATAGATGACTCTGCGGATAGAGTGGCTGGAACGGGTTGATACTGAAGAAGCGGCTATTAATGTCTTAACTGCGGCTGGAATCCTGCGTTTATATCTGTGCAATGATGTTATAACAAAGACAGAATGGTGTTTGGGTGGATTGGAGATGGATCTTTCTGACAGCGAGCTGGCGAGACGGGTGCAGACATACTTGCATAATCAATCTTGTGATTTAGCGATAAAATTGCTAAAACAAGGGACGAATTATAGGCATAAAGTATGGAATGAAATTTGTAAGATACCGGCGGGAGAGGTCATCTATTATTCCGACTTAGCTAAAAAAGTAGACTCTGGGGCTAGAGCGGTTGCCAATGCCTGCAGGGATAATCCATTTCCTGGCATTATTCCTTGTCATCGGGTGCTTTCAAAATCAGGCTTAGGTGGTTACATGGGGCAAACCCGTGGGCGGTTTTTAACGATAAAGAAAAAACTGTTGGCGATTGAGGCCGGTTCATATGAAATGGATTGAGCTTTCGAACCTGAAAAATGTTAAATAACGATAGGCCATTCTGTGCTAAATGAAAAAGTCCATAGAGCTCATTGATTTGTTTTTAGATTCACTATGGAGTGAATCCGGTTTAAGTGAAAATACCTTGTCGGCGTATGGTAGCGATTTAACTATTTTTGCAAAATGGCTTAAGCATAAGGCGTTACTGGATGTAAGCGAAAGGGATATCGGTTTATTTCTGGAAAGTCGTTATAAAGCAGGTATAGGCAGTCGCTCATCCGCTAGGATTCTATCCAGTTTGCGGCGCTTTTATGGCTATTTACAAAGGCAGGGGTCGATAGAGATTGATCCTACCGTATTAATTGCAGCGCCTCGTGTCGGCAAAATATTACCGGTATCACTTTCTGAAGCCGATGTTGAGTTGTTACTTGATGCACCTGAAATCACAAGTGTTCTGGGTTTTAGGGATAAAGTGATGCTGGAGTTACTTTATGCAACCGGTTTGAGAGTGACAGAGCTGATTGGTTTAAAGTTTGCACAAGTGAGTTTTAGACAAGGCTTGGTGCGGGTTATCGGGAAAGGTAACAAGGAGCGGTTGGTACCTGTGGGGGAGCAAGCCCTGGACTGGCTTGAGCAGTATGTGGCGGGTGTGAGGGAGGATATTTTATCGGGCAGACAAAGTGATTGGTTGTTTGTAACTCAACGGGGCACTGGTATGACACGACAAGCCTTCTGGTATATTATCAAGCGATATGCGCACAAGTCAGGAATTAATAAAACCCTCTCACCCCATACCCTTAGACATGCCTTTGCGACACATTTATTGAATCATGGTGCTGATTTACGTGTAGTGCAATTATTATTAGGCCATTCTAATCTGGCGACTACTCAAATATATACCCATATTGCTCAGGAAAGATTAAAGCAATTGCATGCTGAATTTCACCCTAGAGGATAAGAGGTCTTTAAAAGACAGGGGTTGTTCCAATTTATCGAGACAGGATTGAAGCCTGTGGTCAGTTGGAAGCTGGCGTAAGGCGATGGGTTGGAAGTGCGCAACGCCGGTATGGTGCCGGGTTTTCATATCGTTGCCAAAGTGGTTAATTAAATTGGTAGTGGATGCCTAATCCTGCCCTTCAAGCTAGGCTTATTTAGTATAATAAAGTTGTCGAATGTTATAGGAATAGCGTTTTATCCTTTGTCAGTAGTCAAGGGTATTTCCTAATGGCATAAAGTTTAAATCAATCGAGGATCACTGCAAAAATGACACAAAATATACATCCGACTGCCTATATAGCCCCTAATGTCAGCTTGGCTGAAAATGTCAGTATCGGTCCTTTTGCTGTGATCGAAGACCATGTTTCTTTAGGTAATAATTGTCAGTTGGGAGCGCATGCCGTAATTCAGTCTTATGTAAAAATGGGCGACGGTAATATTCTGCATCCTCATGCCGTATTAGGCGGTTTGCCGCAGGACACGAGCTTTAAAGCTGAAACGGTATCGTGGCTTGAAATTGGTGATAACAATGTATTTCGAGAAGGTTTTACCGCGCATAGGTCATCTGTTGAGGCCGGCGTGACTCGGATAGGTTCGGACTGCTTTTTTATGAATAACAGTCATGTTGCGCATGATTGCAAGGTCGGCAATAGCACTATTTTTGCTAATAATGTAGCCATTGGCGGGTTTGTTGAAGTGGGTGACAAGGTCTTCATGGGCGGCGCAGTGGTTGTTCATCAATTCTGTCGGGTCGGTTCATATGCCATTGTGCAAGGTACTACCGGCTTAAATAAAGATGTTATTCCTTTTATGTTGATTGGTGGCAGACCTCCCAAGCATTATCGCTTGAATTCTGTTGGGTTGAGGCGTGCAGGGATTAAAGGGGATCGTTATAAGGTGCTTTCAGCGGCATTTAGATTGCTGAAAAACAATCAGGATTTGAGTGGCTTGGAGCAGACGGCTGAAATAACATATTTGGAGCAGTGGCTGGCGGCTGGGTCTAGCAGGGGATCACATGGTTTTATAACGGTTACTCCCGTTTAACAAGACGAAAGGTAATATATGAAACAAGCGGTTATTTATGCCTTGGATTTTGATGGCGTGATTTGTGATAGTGCTCTGGAAACTGGAATTTCAGGTTGGAAAGTCGCATGCCATTTATGGGGTGATTTTCGGGCATCACTGCCTACGCAGCAAGTGATAGATGATTTTCGTAAAGTAAGACCGATGATGGGCACAGGTTACGAAGCCATCGTGATTAACAAATTGCTGCATGATGGGGAAACTGTCGAATCAATAGTTAATAATTATGAGGCTAAAAAAGCGGCAGTGATTCAGGACTCAGGGCTTGAAATAGATGAGCTAAAACGCTTATTTGGCGAGACGCGAGATGCCTGGATTCATGAGGATATCGATGGCTGGGTGGAGAAAAACCCTTTGTTCCCGGGTATTGCCGAGAAGTTGCAAGATTTAACAGATAAAGGGCTTTGGTATATTGTCACGACTAAGCAAGAGCGATTTGTGAAGCGGATACTCACTGCCTGTAATGTTCAAATACCCGATGAAAGGATTTTTGGACTGGACCGGAATATGACTAAAGAAGCCATTTTAATTGATTTGCTTAATAAGCATCCCGATGAAAGGCTATGTTTTGTTGAAGATATGCTGGCCTCGTTGCTCAGGGTAAAAAATAATCATCAGCTGGCGTCTGTTAAGTTGCTTTTAGCACCATGGGGCTATAACACGGCACAAGACAGGTTAGATGCAAAAGATCTGGCGATAGATCTTATTGATTTTGATGATTTCCTTGAAGAATAAACGTGGAGTCTTCTTTTTCTTCATTTTACGACAATTAATTGAGACTTGATAGGATAATGAATTTAGCTACTCGCTCGGTATCGAAACAAAATTTTTCCCACATTGTATTATTTGCTGGCACATTGTTTATCAGTGCCACATTAATGTTTGTGCTGCAACCCATGTTCGGGAAAACGCTGCTCCCCTTTTTAGGGGGAACGCCTGCAGTGTGGAATACCTGTATGGTCTTTTATCAGACCCTGCTTTTTCTGGGTTATCTGTATGCGCACTATTTATCTTCCAGGCTCAATCAGCGTCGACAAGTTCAGGTACATGCTGTTGTGATAGCGATAAGTTTTATCGCTTTACCATTGGTTGTGCCGGGAAATACGGCGCCTCCGACAGAAAGTGATCCGACTTTATGGTTAATGGGAACGTTGTTGATGGCTATCGGATTGCCTTTTTTTATCGTTTCCACCACATCGCCTTTACTACAGAAATGGTTTTCGCAGATAGGTCATCATACCAGTGAAGATCCTTATTATCTTTATGCGGCCAGTAATGCAGGCAGTATGATTGCTCTGTTAAGTTACCCCTTTTTGATAGAGCCAAATATAGGGCTGTTTGAGCAGAGAGGTTTTTGGAGTATAGGGTATGGCTTACTTTGTATGCTTATTCTCGGCTGTGCTATTACCTTATGGCGTAGTCAGGCAGTTGCTGTGGAGGAAGAGCTTGAGCCGGAAATTATTGTGGCTGAAGTGGAGACAGAGTTATCCTGGAAAACAAAGCTGCATTGGCTGGCGTTAGCTTTTGTACCGTCTAGTTTATTACTGGGTTTAACCAATTTTATTAGTACAGATATTGCTTCCGCACCTTTGCTGTGGATTATACCTCTGGTGCTGTATTTGTTGACCTTTATTGTGGTTTTTAGTAAATGGGCGGATAAGGTTCATCCGTTAATGGTGACCATGCAGCCCATGGTGTTATTGCCATTTATTGCCTTTTCATTTGTTGACCCGGCGGCATTGCCCTTCTGGATGAATCTTATAATTCATCTGCTGGCTTTTTTTCTAGCGGTGATGGTTTGCCATGGTGAGCTGGCCAAAAACAGACCCCATACCCGGCACTTAACTACGTTTTATTTGGTTATGTCATTTGCTGGTATGTTAGGTGGGATGTTTAATACCTTTGTGGCACCTTTTATTTTTAATGCGGTTTATGAATATCCTATGATGATTGTAGCGGCATTGTGTTTGCGTCCTGGTGGCAGTACACAAAAACTGGAGAAGCAACTGCTTTTTCCAATACTACTGTTATGTCTGGGAGTCGGTGTTTATTTATTCAGCGAGAATTTGTCACAATCCTTGATATATGGTGCAACGAACGCCCTGATTTTACTGGCAGGACTCAGTTATGCCTTTCGTTCAAAACCCCTCACCTTGTCTTTGCTCACGGCGGTTATTTTATTCTTTAGCCTGGGTATTCAGCATTTAATGTCCAATACTATTTATCAGGAGCGTAGTTTTTTTGGGGTATTATCTGTTAGAGAGAGTGTATTGATTAATGAAGATAATCGTCCAGAAAAGTATCATGAATTATTTCATGGTACAACCAAGCATGGTGCTCAGCGCCTGGCGACACATTTACAAACCACACCTTTAACCTATTACAGTCGCCCAGGACCCATGGGGCAATTGTTTGATATATTTGATAGTCAGAGTGAGCAATGGGAAATAGGCGCTGTAGGTCTGGGGGCAGGGGCTTTAGTCTGTTATGCAAAACCCGGGCAACATTGGACTTTATACGAGATTGATCCATTAGTGATTGATATTGCTGAGAACTCAAAGTATTTCACCTATTTAAAACGCTGTAGTCAGAACTCGACAATCGTGGTCGGGGATGCCCGTTTATCTTTGGCAAATGAAGCGGATCAGCATTTTGATTTGCTCATCATGGATGCTTTTAGTTCTGATTCAGTGCCAACTCATCTTTTAACCCGCGAGGCCATGGCTTTATATTTTGCCAAGCTTAAACCGAATGGCATTCTGGCTTTTCATATTACCAATCGGCATTTGGAATTAAAAAAGGTCATTGCGGATCATGCGCGTTATTTAAAGCTATCGGCATTAATACAAGAATTTAAACCGCAAAGTGACAAGCCGCTGGTGATTGCAACGGATTGGGTGGTGATGGCAAGAACAGCTGAAACGCTCAATACTTTACGGCAAAGTGGTTTGGGAAGCTGGCAAAAGCTACCCTTGTACTTTGATATGAAACCGTGGACTGATGATTTTACTAATATAATTGGAATCTGGAAATAATATGACGCTTACATTACAGGAACTCGCTCAGCAATGTGATGCTGAAATACAAGGCGAGCATGCTTCTATAGAGATAGTTGCAGCTGCGGATATCATGACTGCAACAGGGTATCAGGTAACGGTTTTAAGTAGCCCTAGCTATGTGAAATACTTAAAAGATACTCAGGCTTCGGCGTGTTTTGTTTCCAGCCAGATTCCTTGCCAGGATGCGCCGGAAAATCTGATTTTACTGTTATGCGCAGACCCTGAAATAAGTTTTCTGAAAGCCGTGCATGCGCTTCATCCCGAGCCGAAATATACGCGATCAATATCTAAACAAGCCGCTATAGCGGAGAATGTTGTACTCGGTGAAAGCATTAATGTCGGGGCTTTTTCCACCATAGAAGAGCATTCTGTAATAGGTGACAATACCGAAATTTTTGCCAGTGTCAATATTGGGCGACATGTCACGATAGGTAAAAACTGCCGGCTCTATCCTAATGTGGTGATTTACGATAATACTGAAATTGGGGATAATGTCACTATTCATTCAGGGGCTATTATTGCGGCTGATGGTTTTGGTTATAAATATCGCAATAATGAACATATTAAAGTGCCGCATGTAGGTAATGTCGTTATTGCGGATAATGTCGAAATCGGCGCAAATACCTGTATTGATAGGGGAGCATTAGGTTCAACAACCATTGGTGCGGGCAGTAAAATAGATAACCTGGTGCAATTGGGGCACAATAATCAAGTCGGCAGGAATGTGATTATTTGTGGTCAATCCGGCATTTCAGGCTCTTGTACGATAGGTGATGGTGCTGTGCTCGCTGGAAGCTCCGGTGTTGCTGATCATGTGAATATTGGTCAGCAGGCCGTTGTTATGGCGAGGTCCGGAGTGCCTGGGGACATAAAGCCTGGCGCACAAGTTTTTGGTTTTCCAGCGAAAGATAAAAGAGTTGCCTGGCGTGAGTTGGCCGCTTTAAGTAAGTTACCTGAGCTGTTTAAGAAATTTAAAGCATTAGAAAAAAGGCTGAGTCAGCTTGAACAGCATACTGAATAGATAGCCGGGTTTATTGCATTTTGAGTGCTGTCAGCCCGGATGGGCTGATAGTCCTCGGCAGGCGAGGGGGTTTTGTGAAGCGGAGTGCAAAAACACGGGGATAAGAGCTTATCCTGATACGTTGTGGAGCGGGTTGATTTGCTGCTGACACGGCAAAAAAAAGGCCGATGTTTTTCAACATCGGCCTTTTTAAACAGAAATAAATCTGAAAAAGTCTTAACGTTTTGAGTATTGAGGACGTTTTCTCGCTTTGTGTAATCCCACTTTCTTACGTTCAACACAACGTGAGTCACGGGTTACATAGCCTGCTGCTCTCAATTGAGGGCGTAATTCTTCATCAAAGTCCATTAATGCTCTTGTTACACCATGACGGATTGCACCGGCTTGGCCTGAAGGTCCCCCTCCTTTAACAATGACATTTAAGTCAAAGTCTGATGTCTTTTCTAGAAGCTCTAGTGGTTGTTTTGCAACCATTTGATCGGTTTTTCGACCAAAATACTCTTCTATAGATTGGCTGTTTATAGTGAATTTTCCTGTACCAGTCACTGCGTAAACACGTGCTACTGCACTTTTACGACGTCCTGTTCCGTAATATTGAGCTGCCATGGTCTATCCTATAATTCCAATACTTTGGGTTGTTGAGCTTGATGGTCGTGATTCGGTCCTGCGTAAACTTTTAGTTTCTTGAACATGGCACGGCCTAGCGGGTTTTTAGGTAACATACCTTCAACTGCTTTATTAATAATACGATCAGGGAAAGTTTTTCTTAACTTTCCTAGGGTTACCGATTTTAAACTGCCGATGTAACCTGTGTGATGGTAGTATATTTTGTCGGTTTCTTTGTTACCAGTAACACCAATTTTTTCCGCGTTAACGACAATAATATAATCGCCGGTGTCAACGTGAGGTGTGTATTCTGGTTTATGTTTGCCGCGAAGACGTCGTGCAATTTCAGTAGCAAGGCGACCTAAAGTCTTTCCTTCCGCATCAATTACGTACCAATCGCGCCTAACTTCTGCTGGTTTTGCACTAAATGTTTTCATTGTTACTTAGTTTGTTGAGGCCATTAAAGAGCGAGAATTTTACTGGTTTTTTCAATATTATTCAAGTTTATTTATAGCTTAATCTTTAAAGAATGTAACTTACGGTATAAATGGGTTCTTTCCATGCCGACTGCAGCAGCTAATTTGGCGACACTGCCTCCTGTTTTTTCAAAATGATATTCTAAATAGGATTTCTCAAAATGTTCTCTGGCTTCTTTCAGCGGAAAATTAAAAAACTCAGGAATGGAGGTGTTGATTAACGATTTATCACTGTTTGAACCTAATGCTGTTTTAGTTTCATTTAGTTCAATATCATCGCCAGCCCCTAAAATCATTAGGCGTTGAACCAGATTTCTGAGTTCTCTGACGTTACCTGGCCAAGTATAATTGCGCAAATAATTTTGTGCAGCAATAGTAAACTTTCTAAAAGGTAATTTTTCGACGTTAATAAAATGATCGACATAAAAGTTGAGTAATTCTGGAACATCTTCGCCATGTTTTCTTAACGGTGCAATTTCGATAGAGACTTCGTTAAGCATGTAATAGAGATCCTGACGAAATCGTCTGGCATTGACTTCTTTTTGTAGGGATTCACGTGTTGAAGCGATGATCCTGACATCAACACGCACGGATTCACTACCGCCCACTCTAAGAAAAGAGCTGGATTCCAGCGCACTAAGCAATCGTGTTTGGGTTTCCGCATCCATGCCGGCAATTTCACCTAAAAACAAGGTGCCGCCTTGCGCTTGTTCCAGCAGGCCTTGATAGACTTTGCCATTTTCTTCTTTGCCAAAGAATTCGACGGCAGAGTTTTCAGGGAAAATGCTGCCCACGGCAACATCAATGAACGGTCCTTCGCGGCGGCTGGTGTTATTGTGCAGATAATGGGCAAATAACTCTTTACCTACCCCGGCTTCACCTACCAGCAATACTTTGGCATTATGCTGGGATAAACGCTTAAGCTGGTCTTTTGTACGCTCTATAACGGCGCTTTTACCAATGGGCTCTATGTCCAGCATTAGCTGTTGTTTAAGCCCTGCATTTTCACGTTGTAAGTGGCTGGTTTCTAGTGCGCGTTCGACGGTTAGTAACAGCTTGGCTAAGGATAAGGGTTTTTCCAGAAAGTCGTATGCACCGAGCCTGGTGGCTTCTACGGCAGATTCAACAGAGCCATGCCCAGACATCATAATCACCGGGCAAAGGGGTTGATTGCTAGCAGCCCATTCTTTTAGCAGGGTGATACCATCCGTGTCAGGCATCCATATGTCCAGTAAAATCAATTGGGGCTGGTGTTGATCTTTTGCCAGCCTGGCGGCCGCTGCATGTTCAGCCATGCTAACTTGATAACCTTCATCTTCAAGAATTTCTGAAACCAGTTGTCTTATATCAGGTTCATCATCAACCACTAAAATGTGAGGTGATTTTGTATTCAATGTTGCTTCCTACGTTGTTGGTAACTGAATAATAAAGCCAGCGCCTTCATTATACGTTGTATCTGCCCAGATTACGCCCCCATGTTCTTCAATAATTTTTTTAACGATGGCCAGACCTAACCCCGTGCCTTTAATTTTTGTAGTGACGTAAGGTTCGAAAATTGTGTTGATTTGTTGTTCATCAAGCCCGCTACCATTATCATAAATGGTTAATTCAACGTATTCCGAGTTGTGGCGAAATACTTTGTCCAATGTTATTTCTATTTGGCCATTGTCAGGAATGGCTTCCTGAGCGTTTTTAAGTAGATTATGCAAAACCTGTCGAATACTGACGGGGTTTGCATTAATCATAATATTGGTCACTTGAAATGTGGTTTTAATATGGATGGTGGGCGATAAATACAAGAGTAAAACTTCATTGACCAGTTTATTAAGATTAATATGCTCCACGAGTTCTTTGCTTGGTTTGGCGTATTCTGAAAAGTCATCAACCATAGATTTCAGGGCTTCTACTTGATTGACAATGGTCTGGGTTGAGCGTAGCAGAATCTGTGCATGTGTGGCAGATAGTTCAGCAGATAATTTATGCTGTAATCTTTCGGCTGCCAACTGAATCGGGGTTAACGGATTTTTGATTTCATGCGCCAGACGCCGGGCAACTTCAGCCCATGCGGCATTTTTTTGCGCCTGAATTAAATCGGTAATATCGTTAAAAACCACAATGGCACCTACACGATCCCCTGAATAGTCAAATAACGGGGTGCCTCTGCACAGTAACTCCTGACGCCCATTACTGCTCAAAAAAGCAAATCTGTGTTCCCAGATGTCCTCTGCTTGTTGTAGCAGTATTTGTATGTTGTTCAATAATTGTGCTAACTCGGTGTGAGTTTTTGCAATATCTAATAAAGTTTTTCCCACAAAATGACTGACTTGTATGTGTAATATTCTGTAGGTGGCCTGATTTGCAGTACGGATGGTATGCGTGTCACTAAAACTGATCACACCGGCGGTTAAATTAGATAACACGGTTTCCAGGTAGGCGCGCTGGTGTTCCACTTCCATACTAGCAGCACGTGTTTCATCGCTAGATTGTGCAATTCGCTGGGTCATGGCATTAAATGACTCTACCAGAAAACCCAAGTCATCTTGCGACATGACGGGGAGTTGTTGCCTATAGTTTCCATTAGCAACGTCCTGGGTGCCTTTTACCAATTCTTTAACCGGGGCAACGATTTGTCTAATGCTGATGAAAGCGACCCAGATGGCGGCCAATAAACTTAATAGTAAAACTAAAGATAACACCAGGATAAAACTGGTTTTTAAAGAATCACGTAGAAATGACATCTGCTGAAAACGGATAAATGCAAAATCTATGGAGTCAGTCAGGTCTGCGATGCGTAAGGGGACGTGAAATAATGCTTGTAAATAGCGAGGTTCATCATCATGAACTGCAACGATGACATGAATATACAAGCCGTCATTTTCACTGGGGCTTAAGGCATAATACTCCTGGTTCTGTCGGGCTTGTAACCAGATATGTTCTTCCGGTATTTTAGGCAGAATACTACTGGGTTCTATATTGTTTGAGGCAATAATGTGGCCTTGCCGCGAAAACAGGGCGATTTCTATAGCATCGATTTTTTCTCGGTGCTCGCCCATTTCCAGAGTGATTAATGTTCTGGATTTGCCGGTGATTTCTTTCGCTATTTGTCGTGTTTGCTTTAAATGTAATCGCATTCTATGATCAAGTGATACTTCACTGAGCTCTAGTGCATCCTCCATAGCCCTATCTGTTTCCACATTAAACCAGCTGTCTATGCCCTGATGTAAAAACTGTACTGAAAAATAAAACACAATGACTGCAGGTGCTATGGCCAATAAAACAAATAAGGAAACCATTCGGGTGGTGAGTCTTGACCCTGCTGCTCTCTTTTTTAATTCACGTAGCAGTGAGTAAACATTGATAGCAACGAGAATAAATAAAGTCAGTGAACCCAGGCTATTGCCCAGTAATAACCAGGAATAAATATCGTTAAGTTCAGAAGATTCCTGAGTTGCTGTACTCATCAGCTGTAAAGACAGCAGGATGACGCCGAATAAAATAAGGCTGAAAATACGAACAGGTATCTTTAATTTTGTAATTGCCATAAGGTCCAGGGACTGGATAATGCCCATTGCGGATTAAAATAAGACATAGGCCGTAAGGGGGTCGGCAATGTTTCGCGGTTAAACTGTATTCTAATAGCAACTAGGTATTTTATACCTGATTGTAACAAGCGTTGGTCAATGAGATGGAAGTTGCGGAGGGTAGACATATAGTTCAAGGCAGCGGTTAAGCTTGAAAACATGTTTTTTGAGCTAGGCTCTGCCTGCTCAACGCTATACAAATTCAATAGAGCATGGTTTTGCATCTGATAACTCAGGATTGATTCTGTTATGGTCGTATCGTAGAAAATGCCTGCTTGCTGTATTTTGATGTGCACAGACCAGTTTAAAGGGATGCCATTTTCTAAGGCTTCTTTTGCTATTGGGCTCAAGCGGTAGACGATGTCGGCATTTAATTCGTGATTGCTGCCTTGTAAAGTGATGTTCACATGGGGGATGGATGCAGCAAATTCCGCAGAGCACACCTGTTGAGAGCTTAAGCTGAACAACAAGGTGATTATGCCAAGTCGCTTATGTTTTAAGCAACTTGGCATAATAAAACCCATCCATATCAAAATCGCCCGTTAACACTTGTCGCCCAAACTTTCTCTGTATACCCCAGGTTGCGTTAATGCGTATTTCGGATGCATCGGCATGATGTTTTAAAAAGTCTTCAATTTGGTTTTCGTTTTCCTGTTTTAGAATGGAACAGGTGGCATATAATAAAATCCCGCCGGGTTTTAAACGCTTCCAGGCGGCTTTCAAGATTTTTTGTTGTATAAGTCGCAATGCATCAATGTCACTTTCACGGCGCAAAACCTTGATGTCAGGATGGCGTCTTATCACACCGGTGGCAGAGCAGGGCGCATCCACTAAAATACGATCAAAAAGTTGGTTTTCCAGCCATGAGTCTGGGTCAGTTGCATCACCCGCTAGGAGTGTGGCCTGAAGGTTTAAGCGCTGTAAATTCTCTCTTACCCTGTCGAGTCTTTGCTCATCTATGTCAACGGCAAGTAATGATACGGAATCGGTGTTTCTTTCAAGTATGGCAGCTGTCTTACCTCCGGGTGCGGCACATAAATCCAGTACGCTATGATGAGCATGAACATCAAGTAATGAGGCGGCTAATTGCGCTGCAGTGTCTTGTACAGACACCAGTCCGGCACTAAACCCGGGGAGTTTATCGACAGTCACTGCTTGGTTAAGCACAATGGCGGTATCAGAAAAGGGCAGCGTGTGGGCAGCAATGGCTTGTTCAGCCAATAAGTCAAGATAACCGTCACGGCTATTTTTTGCCAGGTTTACCCGTAAGGCCATAGGTGCTTGTTTATTGTTCTCCTGAAAGAGTTTTAAAGCATGGTCAGGCCAATCCGTAGTAATGTGATGAATGAGCCAGGAGGGGTGAGAATAGCAGGCTGAACTTTGTTGATCGGCTTGTTGATTCAGGGCTTCCTGTTCACGGATAAATTGGCGGAGGACGCCATTAATTAAAGACTTTGCCCAGCTTTTTTTCTTGGCTGCCGAGACTGTTTCTGAAACTGCGGCATGAGGTTTTACTCGCATATAGTGCAATTGAAACAGGCCGATAATCAGCAACATTTTAATATCACTGTCTTTGTTTCTAAGGGGTTTGTCTAACAATTGCTGAAGGATATAGTCCAGACGATGATACTGGCGAATTACCCCGTAGCATAAGGCCTGTATAAAGGCCGAGTCTTTAGGGCTTTCAATGGGCTGTAAAGCCGTATCTAAAGCCTGAGTCAGCGATTGACCGTCTTTAATTACTGATGATAAGACCCTGGCACTGATGTGTCGTAAATTCATTTGTTTAAGCACCTATCCCAAGAATAGTACCGTCAATATTATGCGCATTTAAAAAAGCTTGAATATCCATGCGTTTTTTCCCCGGCAGTTGAATTTCGAGTAAATCAATAATACCGTTTCCAGTGCTGACACTGATACGCTTGTTTTTTTGCACCACTGTCCCAGCAGGGAGTTTATTGGTTTCAGGGGCTATAGTGGCTTTCCAGATGCGTAGGATCTTATCCTGGCATAAGGTTTGAGCGACAGGCCAGCTGTTAAGTCCCCGGATGTGTCTGTCAATTTCTATTGCTGAAAGATTCCAGTTTATTAAGGCTTCTTTTTTGTCCAGCTTTTCTGCGTAGGTGACTAATGACTCATCCTGTTTTATGGCAACCGATGTGCCAGCAGCAATTTGAGATAAGACCTTGAGTAGACCGCTTGCACCCAGGTCCGCTAATTTGTCATGTAAATCACTACTGCTGTGATGTGCTTCAATCAGGCATTGTTCTTTATGTAACATATCCCCCGCATCCAGTTTTTTAATAATTTGCATGATGGTAATGCCAGTCATTTTATCGCCAGCCATTAAGGCACGATGAATGGGGGCGGCACCTCGCCAGCGTGGCAATAAAGAACCGTGGATATTGATACAGCCCAGAGATGGGATATCTAAAATAGATTGAGGCAGTAGGATGCCATAAGCGACCACCACCATCAGATCGGCCTCCAAGGATGAAAATAAAGCGATATCTTCAGCTGTTTTTAAGGTTTCTGGTTGAAAAACAGGGATGTCAGCACTTAATGCCAGTGTTTTAACAGGGCTGGGGCTTAGTTTACGGCCTCTGCCTGAGGGTCTGTCAGGCTGGGTATACACGGCACACACCTGATGATTCGAGGCAATCAGTTGTTGCAAGGCAGGTACGGCAAAGTCAGGCGTTCCGGCAAAAATAATTTTCATTGTTATCTTTTACCTTGCTGTTTATGAATTTTATCCAGTTTGGCTTTGATTCTTTGTCGTTTAAGTGGTGATAAATAATCGACAAATAATTTGCCGTCAAGATGATCTATTTCATGTTGAATACAGACAGACAAGAGTTCATCCGCTTCCAATTCAAAGGTTGCCCCCTCTTTATCGACGGCTTTTATTTTTATGTGTTCGGCACGCGTTACCTTTTCAAAAAAACCAGGGACCGATAGACAGCCTTCTTTAGACTCTTCAATGCCTGTTTCTTCAATAATTTCAGGATTAATCAGGCATAAGGGTGCGTCTTTTTCATCACTGATATCAATCACAATGACACGCTGATGAACATTGACTTGGGTTGCCGCTAAGCCGATTCCTTGAGACTCGTACATGGTTTCCAGCATGTCATCAATTAGTGTTTTGATGGTTTGATCGAAAATAGTAACCTGTTTTGCTTGGGTGCGTAATCGCTTATCAGGAAATTCAAGAACAGTTAAAATGCTCAATTACAACTCCACTTTAAAAATGTTTAAATACTGGGATTTTATCTGATTTCATCTAAACTTTAAATTCAGATTAGGATAATTTTATAAGTGTGCCAAAAAATGGTTGATCTAAAAACTTTGAGTTTAGTGTTTTCTGGCCTTATTAGTATGAATATTTGGGCGGATACACTGCAAATCAACCCCCGCCACCCGGCTCAATATACTGTGGTAAAAGGCGATACTTTATGGGGCGTTTCTGGCCAATTTATGGAAAATCCGAGGCAATGGTCCCAATTATGGATGAATAACCCTCAAATTAAAAATCCAGATTTGATCTATCCAGCGGATACTTTGTATTTTTCTGGGGTGGATGGTCGGCCGCAACTCGGTTTTTCTAAAGCGGTCGTGGTTAAGCCCCGGATAAGGGTATCTCCAATAGCAGCAGCCAGTGAAATTATTCCTAGGGATGCTATTTCACAATTTTTAATATCACCCAAAGTGGTAGGCCCCAAGGTGTTATCTCAGTCTCCTTATGTTGTTGACTTTGCAGGTGAACACATGATTGCAGCTGCGGGTGATAAAGTCTATGTTAAAGCAATTACTGCGCCAGAAAGTCTCCGTTATACCATTTATCGGGAAGGTGATGTCTATGTGAGTCCGGTGACAAAAGAAATTTTAGGGTATGAAGCAAAATATATTGCCGATGCAATGCTAGAAAAGGCAGGTGACCCCGCGACCCTCAGAGTGATTAGATCAAGCCGTGAAATCCATAAAGGTGACAGGCTTATGGTCAGTGACAAGGGTGAACTCGCATTGAATTATTTTCCGCACGCCCCTCAGAAACCTATTATGGGTAGTATTATCAGTGTCTTCGAGGGTGTTTCTCAAATTGGACAATATCATGTTGTAGTGATTGATAAGGGATTGGTGGATGGGCTTGAAACCGGACATCTCCTTGATGTCTATCAGCGTGGCGATATAGTGCCTGATCGCGATACTGAGGAAACACACAGTGCGGTTAAGTTACCTGATGAATTAGCCGGTGTATTAATCGTTTTTCGCCCCTTTCAACGCTTGAGTTATGCTTTGGTGCTGGAAGCGACACAAGCAATACATTTGCTTGATATCGTGCAAACACCTTAAACTGTATACTTTCTTAAATTTCTTACCGGAACGTGATATTTTTTCTTAATCCTCTTCATTTTTATTTTTTTCAGTGATGGTATCGGTAGCAAGCTCGCTTAAATATTGGCTTTTATTGTTAAGAGCCCCTGGTATTGGCAGTAAAACATTTTTAAACACGCTGGATTCATATCAGCCTGAACAATTATTTAAGCAATCGCATAGTCGGCTTGCTGTGTTAGGGTTAAAAGATCAAAGTATTGATTTTATAAAAAATCCGGATTGGACGCTGATTGAACAGGATTTAGATTGGTTAAAGCAGCAAGGTAACAGTGTTTTAACTATTAATGATGCTTTGTATCCTTATCAGTTAAAGCAAATCGATAATCCGCCTCCCTTACTCTTTGTCAGAGGGAATGAACATATTTTATCTCAGCGGCAAATAGCTATCGTAGGGAGTCGAAACCCATCGGCTTCAGGCTTACAGACGGCGACAGCATTTGCAAAATCCCTGTCACAAGCCGGTTTTATCATAACCAGTGGCTTGGCTTTGGGCATTGATGCAGCCAGTCACCAAGGTGCATTAAATGCGGGGGGCAAGACGATTGCTGTGGCTGGTACGGGCTTAGATCGAGTTTATCCTGCACGCAACAAACGTTTGGCAACGGATATTGTTAATTCCGGTGCTCTTATTTCTGAATTTCCACCCGGCACTGCAGCGCAAGCAAATCATTTTCCAAGAAGGAATCGAATTATCAGTGGGCTTTGCATGGGATTATTAGTGGTAGAAGCCGCTCAACGCAGTGGATCCTTGATTACAGCAAGAATGGCATTGGAAGCCAATCGGGAAGTTTTTGCCATTCCAGGTTCTATTCATAACCCTTTGGCGCGCGGTTGTAATGCCTTGATCAAGGAAGGTGCTAAACTGGTTGAAAACACCCATGATATTTTTGATGAATTAGTTGAGTATAATCAACAACCTGAGGATGATTTTCAGGAAAACTTACAATCAGTGCTTGACCTGGAGCAGCAAAATCTATTGAATCTCATTATGTTTAGCCCCACATCCATTGATTGGTTGGTGCAAGAATCCGGATATTCAGTGGAAGTTATATCATCCATGTTATTGATGTTCGAGCTACAAGGCTCTATTGCAACGGTACCCGGGGGCTACATCCGGACTAAATAAAAAGGTTATATGAAAGAAAATATATTTGATGTTCTCATCTATCTGTTTGAAAATTATTTTGATGATGACATAGCGTTACTTCCTGATAGTGAAGGTGTTAAATCCGAATTACTGCAAGCGGGTTTTGAATCCGCTGAAGTAAACAGTGCTTTTGATTGGTTGGGGGGGTTGGCAAAACAGAGTGACAGCACCTCCAGTATATCTTCATCATTTCGAATTTTTGGTGCTCAAGAACAGAAAAAGCTGGATATAGAATGTCGTGATTTTTTGCTTTTTCTGGAGCATGGCGGAATTTTAACTGCATCGACCCGGGAAATTGTGATTGATAGGGTCATGGTACTGGAACATGAAGCATTGTCATTGGAAGAGTTAAAATGGACGGTCTTAATGGTTTTATTGAGTCAGTCTGATGATGTGGCTTTTTCGAGAATGGAAGATATTGTTTACGAATTAACCCCCGCACTTTTACATTAATTATTAAAGAAAGCATGAGTAAAAATCTTGTCATTGTAGAGTCACCTGCCAAATGTAAAACCATCGAGAAATATTTAGGTAAAGATTTTCGAGTATTAGCATCATACGGTCATGTAAGAGACTTGGTTCCAAAAGAAGGCGCTGTCAATACAGATAATGATTTTGCCATGAAATATCAGCTGATCGAGCGTAATCAGCGCCATTTACAAGAAATCACTAAATCTGTTAAAAAAGCGGACACATTATATCTCGCCACTGACCCGGATAGAGAAGGGGAAGCTATTTCTTGGCATGTCTTAGAATATTTGAAATCAAAAAAGGCGCTAAAAAATAAGCAGGTGAAACGGGTGGTTTTTCATGAAATCACTAAAAAGGCAGTGACCGAGGCGATTGCAAACCCGACTGAATTATCCATCAATATGGTGAATGCACAGCAGGCGCGCCGTGCTTTAGATTACCTGGTTGGTTTTAACTTGTCGCCTTTGTTATGGAAAAAAATACGTAGAGGTTTATCTGCAGGTCGCGTGCAAAGTCCCGCTTTAAGAATGATCGTTGAACGCGAGCTGCAGATTGAAGCCTTTAAGAAGCGAGAATACTGGACGCATACTGCTGAATTAAGTAGTCATGACCAGCTTTTTAAAGCAAAATTAACACATTTTGCCGGTGAAAAACTCAAGCAATTCAGTATTGTTGACGAGGCCAAGGCTGAAAAAGTAAAACAAATACTGATGGATGCGGCAGATGGTCAATGCGTTGTCGAAAAACTGGAAAAAAAGCAACGCAAGCGAAACCCGGCAGCCCCGTTTATTACTTCGACATTACAGCAAGAAGCTTCCAGAAAACTGGGTTTTACCACCAAAAAAACCATGATGGTTGCACAGCAGCTTTATGAAGGTATTGAGGTTAATGGTGAAACGGCGGGTTTAATATCCTATATGCGTACCGATTCGGTTAACTTGTCAGAAGAAGCATTGGGACAGATTCGAGGCTTAATTGCAGAGAAATACGGTGCAGAAAACGTTCCCAAAGTACCTCGTTTATTTAAAACAAAAGCAAAAAATGCGCAAGAGGCGCATGAGGCGATCAGACCCACATCGGCTTTTAATTTGCCGGATGAAATTAAAAAAAACCTGACAGCAGATCAATTTAAACTGTATGAATTGATCTGGAAACGAACCGTGGCTTGCCAAATGGTTCATGCGACGCTTAATCAGGTTGCTGTTGATTTAAGTTGTGGCAGTAAAGAAAATGTTTTTAGAGCGACAGGGTCTACCATTGCCAAGCCTGGGTTTATGGCTGTTTATCTAGAAGGCAAGGATGACGCTAAAGAGGGTGACGATAATAAAGAGAGCTTTTTACCGCCGATGGAAGAAGGTCGTCCTGTTGCTCTTAAAGCCATTATTGCCGCTCAGCATTTTACAGAACCTCCACCTCGGTTTGGTGAGGCAAGTTTAGTCAAATCCCTGGAAGAACATGGTATTGGCCGGCCATCCACTTATGCGGCCATTATCTCGACCTTGCAAAATAGAGAATATGTTACGCTGGAAACCAAACGGTTTTATCCGACGGATGTAGGACGCATCGTTAATAAATTTCTGACTGATCATTTTACTAAATATGTTGATTATGATTTTACCGCAAATTTAGAAGATGATCTGGATGCCGTTGCGAGAGGAGAAAAAGAGTGGGTTCCTTTGATGCATGCTTTTTGGAAGCCGTTTACGCAATTAATTGACGAGAAAGAAGCCAGTGTTCAGCGTAAAGATGTGACTCAGGAAGTGATTGATGAGAAATGTCCTGAATGTGACAAACAACTTTCTATTCGCTTAGGCCGTAATGGGCGGTTCATTGGCTGTACAGACTATCCCACATGTTCCTATACGCGTAATTTGAATGATGATGGTGCAGAGGCACCAGCACCGGAAATTGTCGAGGGCAGAGTTTGTCCTAAGTGTGAATCAGATTTAGTGATAAAAACCGGACGATACGGTAAATTTATTGGTTGTAGTGGATATCCCAAATGCAAACACATAGAACCCTTGGAAAAACCTTTGGATACCGGGGTAGAATGTCCTCAATGTAATAAAGGCAATATTCTTAAGCGAAAGTCACGTTATGGTAAGGTGTTTTATTCTTGTTCTGAATATCCAACATGTGATTATGCCTTGTGGAATGCCCCGGTAAAAGAAGATTGCCCCGATTGTAACTGGCCTGTGCTGACGTTGAAATCTACCAAAAGACGAGGTCCAGAGAAGGTCTGTCCACAAAAAGCATGTAAATATGCTACGCCCTATGAAGGTGATCCCGAAGATATTAATGGTCCGAAAGAGCTTTCCTGATCAAGGCTTGATGTGACAAGGGTCAAGAGTGTGATTGAACCCATGCTCTTAACTTGAGGCTCATTGTCGCCAAAGTTATCGCCGAATCCTTGCTCTATGCGTTATCGGGTCGTTCATGCTTGGCTCGAAATTTCTGCATACGCTGGGCAGGAATTGAGTCTGCTGAAATAATAGATTGCTGCTAAAAGACTGCGAAAAAAACGGAAATTTTGCTGACACAGGATTGTCAGCTAGCATGACTTCTAGACGGTAAATATTTTTAAGGTAATGCATGTATTAGACTTTTGCAGGCCTAGGGAAGGCCGGGTGAAAGACGATAAAAGGTTTTTAATCGAAACTTACAAGGCTATATGTCATTAGTATCACAATTTAAAATTAGACAAGCGGTACAAAAAATCCAGATAGGTGAGGTTATTGCTTACCCTACAGAGGCCGTGTTTGGATTAGGCTGTGACCCGCTTAATGAGGAAGCAGTCTATAAATTATTAGCCATAAAAAAAAGACAAGTAGACAAAGGACTTATTTTAATTGCCTCTTCGCTTGCGCAACTTGAACCTTATTTACTTTTAGATGACGCTATTATTGATCGCGTGCAAAAAACCTGGCCAGGTGCAGTGACTTGGATAATCCCTGCACAATCCTGGGTGCCAGAATGGTTAACTGGTGAGCATGCTTCATTAGCCGTCAGGGTGACAGCACATCCCGTTGCTCGGCAATTATGTGAACATTACGGTCAGCCTCTGGTTTCAACCAGTGCAAACATAAGTTCAAAGCCTCCGGCAACAAGGTCATGGCAGGTTGCAAAAAGTCTGGGTGCGCATGCGCTGTATATTCTATCCGGCAGGGTTGGGACGCTCAGGCAACATACTTCTATATACAATGTTCTGGATAATCAGCAAATTCGTTAAGAATCATCGGTGGACTGTGCTAATTTAAGCAATCGTTGCAGGGATTGTGAATATTGGCTGGCATCATCGGATCTAATGGTTGCATGAGCCACTTTCCGGCCTTTTCTTGGGTCTTTGTCATAAAGATGAATATGGGCATGAGGAATCTCTAATACACGCTCCGTTGAGGCGGCTCCCCCAATAAAATTAACCATACCTGTATGTCCACGGGCCTTAGTTGAACCTAGAGGCAAATCTAAAATAGCACGTAAGTGATTTTCAAACTGGCTGGTTTCAGCACCTTCTATGGTCCAATGGCCTGAATTGTGTACACGCGGTGCAAATTCATTTGCAAATAATTTGCCATTAACATCAAATAATTCGAGTGCAATAATACCCACATAATCTAAGGCATTCAAAACCCGAACGACGACATCTTCTGCCTGATGCTGTAGAGCATCATTTTTACAGCATTCCGAAACTCGTAAAATCCCTTGTTGATGAATATTTTCAGATAAAGGGTAAAAAACAATTTCACCGCTTGCGCGTCTTGCTGCGATAATTGAAATTTCTCGTTGAAAGGGCACGAAACTTTCGACAATTGACGGGGCGCCTTGCATTGCATCCCACGCTTGCGCTAATTGACCGGATGATTTTAAAACAATTTGGCCTTTACCGTCATAGCCCATTCTGCGGCTTTTTAAGATCGCAGGGTAAGCTATTGAGGTCATTGCTTGTTGTAAGTCCTCTAAACAGTTAACTGTGGCAAAATCAGCGGTGGGAATATTTAATTGATGAAAGAAATTTTTTTCTTCCAGACGGTCTTGGGCAATACATAAAGCATTGGGTGCAGGATAGACTTGGGTATGTTCAGCTAAGAACTCGGCAACTTCAGCCGGTACATTCTCAAATTCGTAGGTGATTACATCGGCTTCTTCGGCAAGTTCCGCCAATAAAGCCGGGTCGTCATATTGACCATGCAGGTGTTTTCCTAATCTTGTTGCCCCTGCATCTTTGCTGGGGTCAAGGATAATGAATTCTAACCCTAATGGATAGCCAGACAAGGCAAGCATACGGGCGAGTTGTCCACCTCCTAAAATTCCGATTTTCATTGACTTACCTTTCGCGGGTCAGAATTGGCGGATACCTTGTCAGTCTGGTTTTGTCGATAGTCATTGATGGCGTTACGATATTCAGGATGTTTATTGCTCACAATGGAAGCGGCTAATAATGCCGCGTTGATGGCACCTGCACGACCGATGGCTAATGTACCGACCGGAATACCGGCGGGCATTTGTACGATAGACAATAAGGAATCCATCCCGTTAAGTGCTTTGGATTGTACAGGCACGCCTAATACGGGAATGACTGTCTTAGCCGCAGTCATGCCCGGTAAGTGGGCAGCGCCGCCGGCTCCGCCAATGATTACCTCCAGACCTTTAGCTTCAGCTGTTTCAGCATATTGAAACAATTTGTCGGGTGTTCTGTGTGCAGAAACGACTTCCACTTCATGTGGGATTCCAAGTTGTTTTAGTGTGTCAGCAGCATGAACCATGGTGTCCCAATCTGATGTTGAGCCCATGATAATGCCAATCAATGCTGTCATGTCTATCTCCTGCTATCGATGCAAACCAAGGTAAAAGGCTTGTATTAAGGTGTCTTTAATTCAAAGTGCAGATTATCTCACAAACTGAGATGAATATAGCTAGGAAAAATGAAATGCATCTTGAATATGTATGAAGAAATATTAAAAGCCAACTCTAACACCGCCACTTATTGTATCTCGATTGAGATAGCGATAATCTTCAGTTCGCTGATAGTTAATAAATAACTGCACGTTGTGGTCCAGAATAGCTGGGGATACCTTCACCAAATATAAATAATCTCTATCGGGCTTTGTGGATTTTAAATTGTAGGCCAGAGTGTGTTAAGTTTTGGACAAAAGAAGCATGAATTTAAGGGGTAATAACGCCCCAGAGCATGCTAATGCGTATGAGCTATTAACATCCAGATTGGATCTAAATGATTGAATATTTTGA
>JAPYOW010000072.1 GCA_029937975.1 Methylococcaceae bacterium
AGGCAATACGGGAGCATAAAAATCAGGTTGATTGGCTGATTATTATTTTGACGGCTTCAGCAGATAAAGAGATGCATCAGCAAGCAATTCAGGCAGGATGCACTGAGTTGTTAACAACATCTTTTGCCATGGATAGATTTGGTCTTATGCGTGAGAAATATCTTTAAATCCCGCTTTCTAGCCTTTTCTAACCGGGGCTGTGAACATGCAATGTAGATTCTATGATTTCTGCAGGCAACATAGAACTAATTTCCAGTTATTTAATTCAGCATGCTTTAGAATATACTTTTATTTAAGTCGCATTGAAGTCCATGTTAAAAATAGGCAAGTTTAATAAACTGAAAATCATTAGGCAGTATGCCAAAGATATTTATCTTGACGGGGGGGATTCGGTTGAGGTGGTGCTAGTAAAAACGGATGCTCCCAGGCAATGCAATATAGGCGATGAACTTAATGTTTTTGTCTATGGCGACCTCAAAGAGGGCTTTCAGGCAACGCTGCAGATTCCATTTGCCCAGGTTGATGATGTGGCCTGGTTAAAGGTTAAAGAAGTGAATGATACCGGTGCATTCCTAGACTGGGGGCTGGCTAAAGATTTATTGCTACCCTATGGTGAGCAAACACAAAAAGTGGTTGTCGGGCGTTCGTGTCTGGTTAAACTATTTCTGGATGAAAGTAACAGGATAGCTGCATCTATGTTGCTTGATGATTTTATTCAAGAAGAAGCCTTTTATTTCAAACAGGGTGAAAAGGTTGATTTGGTGATTGCTGATGAAACTGATCTAGGCAGAAAGGCCATTGTCAATAATGAATTTTGGGGGGTTCTTTATCAAAATGAAATCTTTCAGAAATTAAGAAAAGGGCAAAAAACCACCGGTTACATCAAAAAGGTTCGTGAGGATAATAAGTTGGATCTGGTCCTTCAGGTCGCCAAATATGGTGATAAAGTGGATACAGTGACAGAAAAAATTCTGGCTAAATTAGAGTCACAGGGGGGCGTCATTTTAATTAATGATAAGAGTCACCCTGATGATATTTATAGAGCGTTTGGGGTCAGTAAAAAAGTGTTTAAACAGTCCATTGGCGGCTTGTACAAGAAACGGATTATTGCCATTGATAAGGCGGGGATTCGTTTGCTGGATAAAGACCAGTAGGGATGTACATTCTGGATATAAAAACACATTGATCTGTAAATTATGGGACTACAAGAAAATTACGAACAATTACCGTTAAAGGATTTTGCCGAGAAAGCCTATCTGGATTATTCCATGTACGTTATTTTAGACAGGGCATTACCCTATATTGGTGATGGTTTAAAACCCGTACAAAGGCGCATTATTTATGCGATGTCTGAACTGGGTTTAAATGCGCTGGCTAAGTTTAAAAAATCCGCCAGAACTGTGGGAGACGTCCTCGGTAAATATCATCCGCATGGAGATTCTGCCTGTTATGAAGCTATGGTATTAATGGCGCAGAGTTTTTCTTATCGATACCCTTTAATTGATGGGCAAGGGAACTGGGGTTCTTCAGATGATCCCAAGTCGTTTGCAGCCATGCGTTATACCGAATCACGGTTAACGGCTTATGCACAAACCTTATTGGGCGAATTAGGGCAAGGTACGGTTGACTGGACTGATAATTTTGATGGTACTTTGAAAGAGCCGGTGCTGTTGCCTGCCAGATTACCGAATATATTGTTGAATGGTACGATGGGGATTGCCGTGGGTATGGCGACGGATATCCCGCCACATAATTTACGAGAAGTAGCCGGCGCCTCTATCCACCTGCTAGAAAACCCGGAGGCCACGCTAGAATCATTACAGGCGTATATCAAAGGGCCTGATTACCCGACCGATGCAGAAATTATTACTTCTGCCGAAGACATCAGCAAGATGTATATGACGGGTAACGGTTCAATAAAGATGCGTGCCAAATATGAAATGGAAGAGAATAATGTGGTGATAACGGCATTGCCACATCAAGTCTCTGGCGCTAAATTACTGGAACAGATAGCCGCCCAGATGCTGGCTAAAAAATTACCGATGATTGAAGACTTAAGGGATGAGTCTGATCATGAAAACCCCACGCGATTGCTGATTATTCCTAAGTCCAAACGCATTGATGTGGAAACGGTGATGTCACATTTGTTTGCCACCACCGACCTGGAAAAGAATTTCCGCGTCAATATGAATATGATTGGTCTGAATGGCCGACCCGTGGTTAAAAATTTACGTGATATTTTATCGGAATGGTTGGTTTTCAGAACCCAGACCGTGCGTAGACGATTGCAGTATCGACTAGACAAAATCATTGCCAGATTGCATATTTTAGAAGGTTTGTTAATTGCTTTTCTCAATATTGATGAGGTGATTGCCATTATCCGGGAGAACGATAAACCCAAACCTGTTTTAATGGCACACTTTGCCATAACGGAGATACAGGCCGAAGCGATTTTAGAGCTCAAGTTAAGACATCTTGCCAAATTGGAGGAGATGAAGATTCGAACTGAGCAGGATACGCTGGATAAAGAACGTCAGGCACTGGAGAAAACCTTGGGCTCCAAGCGTTTACTCAATCGTTTAATCAAAACGGAATTGCAGCGAGATGCTGAAAAGTATGGGGATGACAGGCGTTCACCTATTGTAGTCAGGACAGCATCACAAGTTTTGGACACCACGGAACTGATCAGTAATGAACCGTTAACCATTGTCTTGTCGCAAAAAGGTTGGGTGCGTGCGGCAAAAGGACATGATATTGATGTATTGGCTTTAAATTATCGCTCAGGGGATAAATATCTGGACTCCGTGAAAGGCCGGTCAACGCAGCCTGTTTATATTCTGGATTCAATGGGACGTGTTTATAATGCAACGACTCATGATTTACCTTCGGCGCGTAGTCAGGGTGAGCCTTTAACCGGGCGTCTGAAACCTCCTGCAGGGTCTTTGTTTACCCATGTTTTTGCTGGCAAGCCTGAGGATTGGTTTTTGTTAGTGAGTAATACCGGTTACGGCTTTAGGGTGCAACTAAAAAACCTGCAAAGTAAAAATAAAGCAGGCAAAGCGGCGATTACTTTGCCGGTAGGAGCCAAGGTGCTGGCACCGGTATTTATCAATCATGAATCTGATCGTGTGGCGGTTGTTACTTTGCAGGGGCGATTGTTGATTTTTCCCGTTCAGGAATTACCTGCTTTATCGAAGGGAAAAGGAAATAAATTGATACAAATTCCCCCGGCTGATTTTAGTGCAGATAAAGATGAGGTGGTTGCTGTTTGTTTGATTGCAGAGGGGAGCGGGCTTAAGGTGCTGTCTGGTAAAAGACATGTTAGCTTGAAAAGGGTAGATATTGAGGCGTATTCAGGGGCTAGAGCAAAACGGGGATTGGCATTACCCCGAGGTTTTCAGCGGGTAGATTCAATAGTGAGCGAGGATGGTGTTTAAGCGAATAGCTTAATAGGCTGTACTGGCTACTTTCTTTAGGCATCCGAACACTTTCTGACAAAAGCCACTCGATCAACATAAAGATGACCGGGTGACCTGAGTTAAGATAATGGTTTTGACTATTAAGGATAGATAACTGTTGGAGAAAAATTTGCCGCTGGAAATGCAGGGTCAAAGCTTGATGTCTCTCCTTGGGATCTGCTAGCAGACTTGCTGGCGAAAATTACTTTAGGCTGGAAGTTAGCTGCTGGGAAAGCAGGGTCAAAAGCAGAAGCACTGCTTGATTGCGCTGATTCAATGGCAAAAATAACGGTGGGTTGGAAGTTGGATGCAGGGTATTGACTGTTATCGCTATTTGCCATAAGGCTGAGTGGGCTGGCGCTCATGATGGTAAATAGCAGTCCTAATATCTTCTTTTTCATTTTTTAAATTCCAGTGATTTAACTGTTTGGTGGTAGAGATCCAAAGTATTATTGATTCCTCACTTCTAAGTATCCTGTATTTTTTTTTTGTCTGCAACTGTTTTGTCGATATAAATGTTGCTCATAACAAATCATTTATTGCGGGGTAATCCCTTAGTAATGATTGACGAAAATCTTCAATAGCATGTTCATTGTTTCGTTGATCCCTGGGGATTGTGACTTCGATTTCGCTGACAACAGACATGGGGGATGCGGAAAGAAAAATTAGTCGATCTGCCAGTGTGATTGCTTCCCGGAGGTCATGCGTGACAAATAAAATAGTATGTGGGCGCTGATGCCACAATTTTATTAATAATTCGCGGACCTGTCTTGCTGTCGGGGCATCTAAAGAGACAAAAGGTTCATCCAGTAATAAAATTTCAGGATTAATGGCAAACGCGCGAATAATAGAGACTCGCCGACTCATACCTAAGGATAAATGTTCTGGATAACTGTGTTGGAACGCTTCTAACTGCATACTCTTAAGCAGTGAGGTGATGTAGTCTGCAGAGACTTGCGAGTCAAAAACCAACTCAATATTTTCTCTAACCGTGCGCCAGGGCAATAAACGGGGGTTTTGGAAGATATAGCCAATGCTAGGGTGTAAAGCCTGATGGTCTTGCGTTATTTCCCCCTGGAAATCAGTATCTATTTTCGCAATGATGTTCAGTAAAGTGGTTTTACCACAACCCGAGGGGCCGATGAGGCATATAAACTCATTGGAAGGCAATGACATGTTCAGGTTTTCTATGATGTACTCTTTATCTTCCTGAGCCGTGGGATAGGACTTGTTTTTGATGTGAATATGGATGTCACTCATCGCTTCCACCTTAATGCCTGTCTATCTAATGGTTTGAGAATAAAGAGCTCTATCGTCTGGATCACCGCAATAAATGCAAGGGTATAAGCTAGAATACTGGCGACATCAAATAGTTGAAAAAATAAATGTAACTGGTAACCCATGCCATCACTCCGTCCTAGAAGTTCGACCACCAGAATGATCTTCCAGATTAAGGCCAGGCCGGTACGTGTGGCAGCCATCACAAAGGGGTGTAATTGGGGCCAGATAACGTGAGCAAATATTTTTCTTTTACTAAAGTGAAAACAATGGGCCATTTCTAATAAATCTTTGTCCAGTGCTTTTGTGCCTTCCCTGATAGTTACAATCACATTAGGTAGTTTATTAATCACCACCGCAAGAATAGCAGCTGATTCGATTAAGCCGAACCAGACATAACACAGGATGATGGTGACGAGTGCAGGAATATTTAAAAAAATAACGAGCCAATTATCAAAAAAAGCATCCAGTTTTTGACTGCTGCCCAATGCAATACCCAGGGCGCAACCGAGTAGCATGGCAATAGAAAAACTGGCTATCAGACGTAACAGTGTGATGCCTAGGTGGTGGGGGAGCTGCCCTGAAACAATTTCTTGCCAGAATACCTGACTGACCAGGATGGGCGTCGGTAAGGTATTGTCATTAATCAGCACTGCCAGGCCTTGCCAGAGCAGCACAAAAAATAACAAGGACAGGAGGGGCAGGATTTTGCTAGCTTTCATCTAAAGTCCAGAATGTTCCTGTGGGTAGTTTATCGGCATTGCCAGTGAGCTTTTGTTGGCTGAGTTGTTTTAACAGTGTATATAGGGTTTGTGCCGCTTGCTGTTCTTCTGCCCCCCATTGTTTTATCTGACCATCACAATAACGTTCACGGAGTTTGGTTTGTGTGGCCAGATCTTTAGTGCGAGTTAAAGGGATAATGGCTGACCAGGCCGTATCTGATGTGCACAGCTGTTTTTTTGCATATTGGCTGGATGCCAGAAACTGATTGATGGCTATTTTATGTTGGTTGCCCCATTCGCGATTAAAAACATAGCCAAGTGTAGGGATTTCTTGTTGAATACCAAGTTGTCGCAAAATTTCTTTGCCATTGATAATTTGTTTATAGTGTTGTGCTTCCAGTTTTGCAGCAAAATGCCAATAATTAATAACGGCATCGATTCGACCGCGCAGAATTTGTTGATTCAGTAACGGTGGTGCACCATACACCTTTGTTACCGAAGTATTAAGATTTATATTGTGTTGTTGCTGCGCTAAAGCTTGTAATAATAACCAGTTTTTATCCAGTTCACCGCCTGCAACACCCAGTCTGGTGTCTGGTAAATCCTGCAGCGACTGGATATGGCTGTGTTCAGGAACCATTAAAGCCCCTGACGTGGTTGAATAAGGGAAGAAAGTAAAATCGGAGCCAGTAGAACGAAGTCGGGATACCCAAATCCAGTCAGAAACAATAATATCGACTGCGCCTGCTTGTAACGCAATTTTCCCGGCCTGAGGGTTGGCCATGGGAATGATCTTGAGTTGGAAATCAGTGTTATTTTGTAGATTAAGGTTGTTAAGAGCGGATAATTCCCAGTTAACCGTGCCAAAAGCCAGTACGCCAAGCCGAATGGTTAATTTATCCGCGCAATAACTGTTAGCTGAAAAGACAATGGCCAGGGTGAGAAGAGTTATTTTAAATTTCATGGTATGGGGCGTTAAGCGATCTTTGAATCTGACTATTCTAGCGATAGCTCACTATAGATGCGAGAAGGATTATAGATTTATGGTAAAATTCTCTCATTAATTAGTTATTTATTGCAGGTTTTATGTCCCTTTCTTCAAATACACACACGTTAGTGGATCGTTTTGGCAGAACTGTTGATTATCTGAGGATATCAATTACAGATCGTTGTGATTTTCGCTGTATATATTGCATGTCGGAAGAAATGACCTTTTTACCTAGAGCGCAAATCCTGACCTTGGAAGAATTGGCCTTCATAGCAAAAGCATTCACAGAGCTGGGTGTGAAAAAAATCAGGATTACCGGAGGAGAGCCTTTGGTGCGTCGTGGTGCCTTAAGCCTATTACAGGAAATAGGCGGCATGGAGTCACTGCGTGAGTTGGTGATTACCACCAATGGTTCAAGACTTGAAGAAATGGCCGTATCTCTTAAAGCAGCCGGGGTCAAAAGAGTCAATATCAGTTTGGATACGCTGGATAAAGAGAAATTTAAAGAAATTACTCGTACTGGCGATTTAAATAAAGTACTACGGGGTATTGAGGCAGCAAAAAAAGCAGGTTTTGAGCGGATAAAATTAAATGCCGTTATTTTAAAGAATCGAAATCATCAAGAAGTCGGGGATTTGGTTCAATACGCGGTTGATAATAAAATTGATATTAGTTTTATAGAAGAAATGCCATTAGGTGTTGTGGATCATGAAAGAGCTGAGGACTATTATTCCAGTGCATCGATCAAATCTGATTTAGCGGATAAATTTGAATTAATAGCAATCTCAGATAACACAGGGGGACCATCCGTTTATTATCAGGTGGTCGGCACGTCCACTCGGGTGGGATTTATATCACCGCATAGTGCCAATTTCTGTAGCACCTGTAATCGGGTGAGGTTGACGGTAGAAGGGCAATTATTGCTCTGTCTCGGAAATGAACATTCAGTGGATTTGAAAAGAGTCATCAGAGCCAACCCGGGCAATTTGGACAAGCTTAAAGAAAGTATCATCCAGGCTATGCAGATTAAACCAGAAAAACACGAATTTAATTTACAGGAACAGCCCATAATTCTAAGACATATGAATGCCACAGGTGGGTAATATAAAGGGTGTAAAGAACGGTAGCTGTTAATAGTAGCGGGAAGCAATAGGAATGATGGCATAGGTTAAGCGCTACATGCTGCTGGTGATATGATTTAACAAGTACCTGGGTATAGGATAAATTCTAAGTAGCGGGCGTCAAATTAATTACCGTGCTGAAATCGGCGGCATTTTAGATGCACTGGAATGCGTTTACTTAATATATAGTGTCTTATCCGGGAGGCCTAAAGGAGACATTTCTGCTCAACAGTTGTGGTCGGGTGAAAAAAAACATAGGTTAGGTTATAAAGAGTAAGTAGCGAGCAGAGGCTGGCGACATTCTGCCTCAGGCAGATTACAGCGATTTATTAAATGTGCATCGAATAAACAAGAGGAGGCTTGGTCAACACATGACAATAACATCAGATACGGACAAGATAATTGCCCAGGCACGAAAATATAAAGAAGATCGTGAAAAAAATTATAGAGAAAAAGCGCTAAAGTTATATCCATGGGTCTGTGGTCGTTGTGCCCGTGAATTTACGCACACTAATTTGCGGGAACTAACCGTGCATCATAAAAACCATAATCATGATGATAACCCTGAAGATGGAAGTAATTGGGAGTTGTTGTGTTTATATTGTCATGATAATGAGCATTCCCGATTTGAAGAACAGGTGCGATACGGCGGCAGTGCAATGCCCACGAAAGAACAGGCCGTGGGGTCCACCTTTAATCCCTTTGCTGACCTGAAAGGCAAGATGAATAAATAAATATGAAGTGGTTATGGACGAAGAACGTTTTACTGAATTAGAAATAAAGTTGGCTTACCAGGAAGATCTGTTGCAGACATTGAATTTAATCGTTACCGAGCAGCAGAATCAAATCAGGCGATTAGAAGAAACCTGTAAATTTCTTGATAGACGGATCAAGACAATGGGTGGGGGTGAAATGATTAGTGCTGAAAGTGAGCTGCCACCGCATTACTAAAAACCAGCAATAATAGATG
>JAPYOW010000073.1:0-1811 GCA_029937975.1 Methylococcaceae bacterium
GCTAATTTCACCACCACTAACTTCCTTGAATTGCATCCCATGTAATTGAGCATAAACCCCTTCCTGCACTATCAGATCTTTATGAGATCCCTGTTCAACAATTTCCCCATTTTCCATAACAAAAATAACATCTGCTTTTTCTATTGTTGATAAGCGATGTGCAATAATGATAGATGTTCGACCTTTCTGCACCGTTTCTAACGCAAGCTGAATATATTTTTCTGATCTAGTATCCAAAGCAGAAGTGGCTTCATCCAGAATCAATATAGGTGCATTCTTATATATTGCCCTAGCTAAAGACAGCCGCTGTCGCTGGCCCCCTGATAATTTCACCCCATGCTCTCCAATTTGCGTATCCATACCGTGCTCTAGCTTTGATATAAACTCCATTGCAAATGCATTTTCTGCCGCACTTAACACTCTCGCCTGATCCGGAGCGTCTTCTCCATATGCAATATTGTTAAAAACTGTATCATCAAATAAAGTAATATTCTGATTAACTAGTGCTATTTGCTCGCGTAGATTTTTAATTTTAATTTCGTTAATCTTTTGCCCGTCAATCAAAATCTGGCCATAATTAGAATCATAAAACCTCATAAGTAAATTTACTAAAGTTGTCTTTCCACTCCCGGACGAACCTACAAGGGCTATTGTTTGTCCCGCCACTACTTTGAAACTTATCTTATTTAATGCCTGTCGATCTGCTCCTTTATATTTAAAAGAAACACCTCGAAATTCTATTTTCCCATTACATTGATTAAATTCCTTTTCTCCCTTATTTTTCTCAATTTCCTCATCTAAAACTTCAAACAACGATTCTGCAGCTGCAATTCCTTTCTGTATTTTTGCATTGGCATTACTAATAAACTTAAATGCTCTTGGTAACATAAAGGCTGCTGTTAGAAACGCTACAAATTCTCCGGCAGAGGATTTCTCCATCATTAACAAGGCAAAATACATTAAAGCAGATAGAGCCAAAGCAACAATAATTTGCATAATCGGATTCTGTAGCGCTGTCGTCACAGAAATTTTCATGCTCTGGTTTCTATGATAACGACTTTGCTTTACAAATCGTTTATATTCATACGACTCTCCGCCATAACTTTTTACTATCCGGTGCCCCCCAACCACCTCAGAGGCTATTTGAGTTAAATCCCCCACTGATTCTTGCAAACGCTTGCTAAGCTTTCTTAACCGCTTACTCACTATAGTTACAACAACAGCAATAATGGGTGCAATTCCTAAAAAAACCAATGACAATTGCCAATTGATATAAAAGAGATACCCTAACAAACCAATTGCCGTCATACCCTCTCTTATAATAGTTTTTACTGCATCCGTTGATGCAGATGTTACTTGCTGAACATTATTGGTTATTCTAGAAATCAAATATCCGCTATTATTTGAGTCAAAATAGGCCGTTGGCAGTAAAGTGTAATGTTTAAAAATCTCACACCTTAAATCATGTATCACATTTGCCGAAACTCTTGAGACAAAATAACTCCCAATAAATACACCTATACTTCTCAGCACAATTAAGCTGCAAAACAGTATTGGTAAATGCAATGCTCCCGACCTATCCTCTGTCTGTAACGTGTCGATTATATGCTTAATCATTTCAGCAAACAGCGGCTGCGTTGCCGAGGATACTAAATAACCCAAAAAACTGATGAAAAACAGCTTTTTATAAGGAAGAACATACTTCAACAATCGTTTATATATATTCAAACCTGATTTTCTTTGTTCTTTCTTTTTATTTTTACTCATTCATACATTTCTTTTTCTTGTGTGCACAGGACATTATTGTCCAG
>JAPYOW010000073.1:1911-8513 GCA_029937975.1 Methylococcaceae bacterium
AATCAAACAATCAAGAATACATTATATTTTGTAAGCTCAATTAGAGAATTGTAATCATGTTTTTGTAATTAGAATATCTTCCATTACTAAATATTCCAGATCCGAGCCAAAAAACATATTTAAAGCATCTTCTGGACTACACACCATTGGCTCTCCGCGCCTATTCAAGGAAGTATTTAATATAACCGCGTTACCATTTAACTTTTCTAACTCTTCGATTAAAGAATAATATCTAGCATTTGTCTCTTTAGTGACAATTTGCGCACGCGCAGTTCCATCTTCATGAACAACCTCAGGTATTCTTGTTTTCCAGCTTTCCGCCACATCAAAAGTAAACGTCATATAAGGGCTAGGATGTTCTGTTTGCAAAATATCAACTGCAACCTTATCAAGCATACTTGGACAAAATGGACGCCAACGTTCACGGTATTTGATTTGTGCATTAATCCTATCAGCCACTCCCGAATTATTGGGTGAACCTAAAATACTTCTATTTCCGAGAGCTCGCGGTCCAAATTCCATTCGCCCTTGAAACCAGGCAACAGGATTACCCTCTGCTAAAATCTTAGCCGTTTGCTCTGTTACAGAGTCTAACTTTGCCCACTTAACTTCTCTTTCATACATATCACAAGCATCAATACACTGATCGGTTGTATATGATGGCCCTAGATATACATGCTCCATTTTCTCAACAGGAACACCTTCTAGTTCTGACGCAAAACTTGCTGCGCCAATTGCTGTTCCCGCATCGCTTGCTGCGGGTTGCACAAATAATTCTTTAACCCCAGGCATGGCAATTATTCTTTGATTAAGCTTTACATTAAGAGCTACACCTCCAGCAAAACACACCTTACCCGTTTCCCTGATAATATCGCCTAAATAAAACTCAATCAGAGAGAGCGCTGTTTTTTCCAACAAATCTTGAATACTAGCTGCATAATCAATATAAGGGTCATCAATTTCATCCCCACCTCTCATATTACCCAACCATTCAATGAGCTTAGGACTAAAGTAATAACTTTTTCCATCTTTCTTGTACCGGCGAAGCCCTAGGCAGTTTACTAATTTTGTATTTACCTTGAAATCATCCCCAGTACATTCAATAAGCCGAGAAAAATCAAAACGCTTTGGATCTCCATAAGGCGCCATCCCCATTACCTTGAATTCACCGTCCAGCATTTCAAAACCTAAAAACTCAGTTAGCGCACCGTACAGTCCACCCAATGAATCAGGGTCGTAAAATTCTTTGATTTTATGTATCTTGCCATTTTCACCATATCCAAAAAAAGTAGTTGCATACTCACCTTTACCATCGATACCGATAATGGCACATTTATCCTTAAAACCACTTAGATGGTAAGCACTACTTGCATGTGCCAAATGATGCTCAACTGGAATAAACTTAACTCGACTTGAACCAATTTCAAGATCATCCAGCATTTTCATTACATTCTTATGGTTCCGCCAATAACGGCGATTACCTGAAAACAGTGCCGTTATCGCCCTATCAGGCGCGTACCAATGTCGTTTTGCATAGTGCCATCTGGCAGGAGATTTCAAGCTAATTTCAGCATAGGGAAATGCAACAACATCGACTTGACTTGGTTTTATTCCCGCCCGCTGCAAACAAAACTTTACTGCCTCATAAGGCATTTTCCCTTTTGCATGCTTATCACGCAAAAATCGTTCTTCTTCTGCTGCAGCAACTAATTTTCCATCAATATACAATGCCGCTGAAGCATCGTGGTTTACCGCACCGGAAAGACCTAATACAATCATAAAAACTTCAACTTAAATTTCTTTAAAAGACAGAATGCTACAATTTGTTTTTTGATAACATTCTATTGTGAATTTCACACCAAATTAATTTCGACTGTGGCGATAACTTTTCTTCCTGCCTATACATTTTAAAAAACTTCAATTTATCACTCTGCCTCCAGCCAGATATTCGCCTAGGCAACGTATATAGATCACGAAGTAGCGCCCTTTTTTTAAAAAAGCTACGGCTTAATTTTTCCAAATCTATAAACTTTACATCCCATTGATTACCGATGGCTCGTACAAAAATATGCTTACTATAAAGACAATTATGCCTAAAGTGATGATCATGCATTTTTCGCATTTCTTTGGCGACGGCTTTCATCAAGCTCTCCCGCTGATCTTTATTACTCATTAATTCGCCACTTCTTGCATAAATAGGCGAATCTAATGACTCAAAACCTTCTAGCTCTTTAGTCATTAAAATAGCTTGGCTTTTACCCTTTTTATATCTATAAAAAAAATAAACAGGTTCAACAGTGGGAATACCATGAGAAATAAAACGCAGAATATTTTTAAATTCTCGATAAAAAGTTGGTTCACCATTAACTGGCTTAGCTAAGGTTTTAGTATTATGATTTTCTTGTCTTTTTAGAAATATCCCAACTGAACCACCCTCTTCTGTTTTCAAACTTATTCTGGATACTCCACTCCAGCCTCCACGCCTCTTATTTGGCTCTTCAAACCAAGCGGCATCCAACTCCCAAATAGAGTCAAAACTTTCTAATTCGTTTAATTCAAGAATTTTTTTCCATCCACTACCTACAAACTCTTTCATAACCTGACTAATATTTATATTTTACGCAGAACATAAGTTCTCCACATAGAGTGATAGGGTATAAAGTCTAATCGATGTTCGACTTGCAATCCAACTTTTTCAAACTCACTTTCTATAGTTTTTGCGGGGATCAAAAATCGATTCTGGTAGCCCTCCCCTTTATATTTCTCTGCTTCTTTTTTCTTGCGTTTCCATGCCTGTATATTACCATCAACCCATAATGAAATAATGACAGTTGATGATGCCACACGTCTTAACTCTGTTAACAATTTTAATCTATCCTCTGTATCACCGATATGATGAATCAAACGTATACAAAATACGGTCTCAACAAACTCATCATCCACCGATAAATCAAAAGCAGAACCTTGAAAACTTTGTATCCTTTCAACAACCTTGGGATCTCTAGACTTCAATCCCGTATTAATCATATATTGACTATTGTCACAGGCATAGATAATTCTTTCCGGCTGCTCTGCCAATACCCCCCAAAAGCGTCCTGTACCACAAAGTACATCAAGTACCGTTTTAGGATTACCTGCCAACTTTAATGCGTTTCTAGCTAACTGACTTTCCCGCCACGTTGAAAGTGAACGCCAAAAGCCAGAATCATGCTTATGAAAATATCTCTCAGCATGCTTTTGATCATATTTTTTTGAAAACTCTAATTCATTTGACAAAAAAAACCTCTTTAATAACCCAAACATTAGTCAACAACAAATTATAAAGCTTTATACCGGAAATCATTACCTTTTCTTTTTTGTTTCAGGCATTCCATTTAAAATATTAGCTTTATGTTCAACTTTATTCCAGAACCTGCCTTCCTTTTCAAAGCATGTTCTAAGAGAATGGCCTTGGTAAATTTTAATAAACCGGTAGTAATCTCGCCTAGTTAATCCGATATGCATTGCTGAAAAGTATAAAGCCGCTAAATCTTTTATTAACCACCTCTCTGGCACTTTATTTCTGATTTGTACTCGATGTAAATCGATTACAAACAACTGGATATCGTCAGATAAAACAACTCCGGTGCTCATCAAAAAATGACAAATATAAAAGTCACGATGGTTGATTCCATTTTCATGTATTTTCTTTGCAATCGAAGCCACTTTGCAGATTAATACTTTTTTTTCGGAATAGCTAGGAGGGACTGACAACCAATCTGCACAATAATCTTCCAGACTAATCGTGTCTTTTAATTCTTTTGTGACCACAAAAGATTGTAATTTTGCAGGGTTCCAACCCTTTGTTGCATAGCTTACCAAAGTCATAGTGTCTATACACAATTCAGTCAGCCGTTTGATCGCTAAATATTCATTTTCTGCGCCTAAAACGGGGTTTTTAAACTGCAATAAATTTTTAAAAATTTCTTTCCAGCCGACCCCTGTATGTATCTTTATAAAATACGACGCCCCCTGCTGCTCAAAACGTAGGGTTTTTCGTCCATCTACATCTCTAAACACTTCCCCTTTCCTATTCATAAACCATGAAAAGGAAACATTTTTTGGAAATTTATCAATAAACAGCTTAACCAGCATCAGCACTCACTTTTCTTGTCGCAATCTGTTCTATAAAATCGACCACCCGCTCTGGCATACTATATAAATCTTCAGATTGGGCGTATTGATGTGCATTTTTAATCCATTGCTCTCTCTCAGGCGACGTTAACATCTCTGCAATCGTCTCAGAAAACTGCTGGATATTAAATGGGCTAGGTAATACTTTTCCTGCTCTCGCCAATTCAACATGAAAAGCGTAACCACAGATATCTGAGACTAAAACAGGAAGCCCCGATACAATTGCTTCAATAATGGCAGTCCCTGTGTTTTCACGATAAGAGGGTTGTAATAACAAATCCGTGCCTAATAAAAACAGAGGAACATCATCTCTACCACCAAAAAAAATGACATTTTCTTGTATATTTAACTTAGTTGCCATTTTTTGGAAAGGCGTAATATTATCCTCACCAACCACAAATAATTTTACTTTTTTTTGTATTTTTTCTGGCAATAATGCTATCGCTTTTAACGCTCTATCCAATCCTTTGGTTTTAAACGCAGTACCAATCATTAACAAGACTTTTTCATCATCAGCAATTCTGTGTTTGACTCTAAAATCTGTACGAATTTGATTTGCATTATCAGGTGCTATTCTATCTCTGGAAATACCGGGGGGTAAAAGCAACATGCGCTCATCCGGCGTTTGATAGTGCTTTTTAAACAAAGCCACCTGAACATTGGAAATCATTAATGAAACCGTATTTGACTCTTCTGAAAATACCGTTTTTTCACAATATGAATAATATTTATACCTCCCACCCATTCGGTAAAAAAACCGAGAGCACCCTACTGTTTTCTCTATATAACAAGGGTCAGCTGCATAATAAACATCTAAGTCCGGCATTTTATTAAAACCAAGAACCAGATCAAATTTATTATTGTTCAGTTCTTTTTTGAGCTTTTTGATGTATATTTTTGTCCGTAAATGGTTTTGCCAATGCTTTGCTGGTAACAGTTTGAGATTAATATTATCGGGAATGTCTCCATGCCATTCCATGGCAAAAACGGTAACTGAATGGCCGCGGGCAATACAAATATTGCTGATATTTAAAAAATCACGCGCCAGTCCACCATATTTAAAAAACTTAAATAAACAAATAGCCAATTGCATATTATTATGGATTCTTTATTTTAAACAAAACTGCTGAGTCTCCTGATTGCCCAACTATAGAATGAATCAATTCTAATTTCCCTTTATTGATCAATGTATCATATCGCCTATCATCTTCTTTTATTTTCAGCAATGCATAGTCATTATTTTTCAAACTGAAATTTTCAACCATATTGTTTTTTAAAACTCCGCCACTATAATAATAAAGTCTGGTGTCATTAGTGGTTACACGATCAGAATAAGCTATATTATGTTTAATCCATTCTCCCATGGTTTTAATATAGCCTTTGTTTGAATTTGAATGCTGAATACCAATCATCAAGTTAATAAAAAAAACACATCCAATCAACCCCACTAACCAAGGCTTCTCTAGGGATTTTATTTTATCAAAAATAAATTCAGAGTAATAAGTGATATACAACAGTAAGAATAACGTTATCTGAATAGTATATCGTCCAGCAATAACTTTTGAACGCAAGAAAAAAACAAAAACAATGATAAAAGAAAGCCCAATCATTACATTTATAAAAGAACACTGAAAGTTCTTTAAAACCTTATATCTAACTTGACCTATAAGTGCTATTCCTATATATAAAATACCTAACTTCCCAACCGTTTTAACGATTAATACGCCTAATAATCCACTTATAGCGAACAATACCGCATGGCTTTCTGCGTGATGTTCTAATGCATGTTTGGCAACATTATAGGCATACTTTATAAAGCCATCCCAAAAAGAAACAATATCTATATAAGAAAGGATTTCAAATACCCGTCCTCCTTGGGCTCCACTCATGATTAAAAACAACATGATGGAAAAAGGTAATAAAAGTACAAAACCCGAGTAAAAAAATGGAACTATAGACCTCTTTTTCATTAAACATAAAAAAGGCAACACAAGCATAAATACAACCGCTTCCATCCTAAATAAAAACGCTAAAATAATAAATACCTGCCAAAGAACATAAGCCCCCAACTTCTCATGTTTATCCGCCTTCACATAATATAATAATGCCTGAAATAAAAAAGCCCAATATCCCCAATCACGAATAACCATAGGGCGATAATCATTTAAACCTGTATATGCCAATATAATGACTGCAGGCATCCAGAGATATTTTACCTTTGGATTAAGCTCCCAATATAATCGGACAAAAGCATCTACCAGCACTAATAAAAAAATTACATGTAATAAATGTGCAGAATGTTCAAGTGTAAGTGTTGTGACAGAATGACAAAAGGCTATTGCTATGGAATAAAAAGGCCACCTATATTGATTAAATGAGGCATCAAAACCTGCTTCATTAAAAACATGGGCTGTTTGTAGATATAAAAC
>JAPYOW010000015.1 GCA_029937975.1 Methylococcaceae bacterium
ACCATTAAACCCTCTCTGAGCCCTGTTATGCCTGAAGGCTGTTAACATGGCAAGGTAAGATAGTGGCGCTGGTAACAGTCAAAAAAGGGCATTCCAGATATTATTAGGCAGGCTTGATGGATTTTTCCATTTCACAAACGACCTGAGTCATTTTGACGATACTATCGGGATTTAATGAAATACTCTCAATCCGTTTTGAGACCAGGAACTGGGTGATTTCAGGAAAGTCTGATGCAGCCTGGCCGCAGATTCCTACGTATTTGTTGGCTTTTTGACAGGCGGTAATGGCCATCGCAATTAATTTCAGTACGGCCTCATTGCGTTCATCATAATCACCCAGAATACTGGAATCACGATCTGCACCCAAGGTCAGCTGTGTCAGGTCATTGGAACCGATCGAGAAGCCATCGCAAAATGCCAGAAATTGTTCTGCCAGGATAGCATTGGCAGGAATTTCACACATTAAATAGACTTTGAGATTCGCCTCGCCTCGGACCAGACCATGTGTTGCCATTAATTGTATGACGTTTAGTCCTTCTTCAACCGTACGAACAAAGGGAATCATGATGGCAATATTGTCCAGTCCCATGGTTTTACGGGCTTGAAGGAGGGCTGAACACTCTAAGGCAAAGGCCTGGCAAAAATGAGCACTGGGATAGCGTGTTGCCCCTCTAAAACCCAGCATAGGATTTTCTTCAACCGGTTCAAAAATATCGCCTCCCAGCAAGGCCGCATATTCATTGGATTTGAAATCACTCAGCCGCACAATAACGGGTTTAGGGTAAAAAGCAGCGGCAATGGTTGCAATGCCTTCGGCAAGACGTTGAGTATAAAATGTGACCGGGTCATCATAAGCCTGTGTCTGGGATTTGATTTTCTGCTGTATATCCTGCGGTAATTGGGAAAAGTTCAATAGTGCATTGGGATGAATGCGAATACTGTTATTAATAATGAATTCCATTCTCGCCAGACCGACGCCTGAGTTAGGTAATTTGCTGGTTTCAAAGGCAATTTCAGGGTTCCCCAGATTCAACATGATACGAGTCTGCTGAGGCTGGGGGATTTTTGTGATATCCACCACGTCAGTATGATAGGGCAAAATACCTTGATAGACTCGTCCGGTATCACCTTCACAGCAAGCAACGGTTACTGGCTCATTGCTGTGTAACACTTGCGTGGCGGTATGGGTGCCAACAATGGCTGCAATCCCGAGTTCCCGCGCAATAATAGCGGCATGACAGGTTCTTCCGCCGCGATTAGTGACAATGGCGGAAGCAATTTTCATCACCGGCTCCCAGTCAGGGTCGGTATTATCCGTCACCAGAATTTCTCCGGGTTTTAATGTATGCATCTGACGAGGATCCAAAATGATGCGAACTTTACCCGTAGCCAGTTTGCGCCCTACACTTTTCCCCTCAAGCAAGATTTTACTGCGTTGTTCTAAAACATAATTTTCCAGTGCGTGCATCGAAGTGCATGATTCAACAGTTTCGGGGCGTGCCTGAACAATAAATAATTCACCATTATCGCCATCTTTAGCCCATTCAATATCCATGGGCATATCACGGCCATGGATAGCGCTATAATGTTGTTCAATAGTGGCGGCCATTTTAGCCAGAGAAATGATTTCCTGATCATTGATACAAAATTTTTCCTGCTCAATGCGACTGGTTTTAATATTCCGGGTGGTGCCGGCAATGCTCTGGCTATCAGCATAAATCATTTTGACTTTTTTACTGCCGAGCTGGTGTTTGAGAATAGGCTGGTGGCCTGAGGCTAAAGTAGGTTTAAAAACATAAAACTCATCCGGGTTGACGGTGCCTTGTACCACATTTTCTCCCAGCCCCCAAGAGCCTGTAATTAATATGACATCACGAAAACCTGTTTCAGTATCAAGGGTAAACATCACGCCAGATGTGGCTTTATCAGAACGTACCATTTTTTGAATACCCAGGGAAAGGGCTGCAGACAGGTGATCAAAGCCTTTATCAACGCGATATGAAATGGCACGATTCGTAAACAAGGAGGCATAAACCTGGCGACAACTAGTGATCAGTTGTTCCGTGCCGCTAATATTTAAATGGGTTTCCTGCTGTCCGGCAAAAGAGGCGCCGGGTAAATCCTCCGCAGTGGCAGAACTGCGTACAGCAACATCAACGCCACGATGATATTGTGTTTCCAGGTGTTGATAGGCCTGTTTGATTTCTGCAACCAAATCATCGGGTAGTGTTGCATTAAGTATCCATTGACGAATTTTTTCACCGGTTGCCGTCAGTGCGTGGGTATCGTTAATATCCAGAGAAGCTAATGCCTTTGCAATGGGGGTTTGCAGCTGATTATACCGAATCAGGTATCGATAAGCCTCTGTGGTGGTGGCAAAACCATTGGGAACTTTGATGCCATGTGGCGCAAGTTCCCGATACATTTCAGCCAGAGAGGCATTTTTGCCCCCTACACTCTCGACATCCCTGATGCTGAGTTCAGAAAAAAAACGAATATATTGGTAGGTCATGAGGACGACCTGAAAATCAAGCGGGGAATTTTTGCGGCCCTGTTAATTTGGCTTGCAACAAAGGGCAGGCAGGGGGTGCGATTAAAAGACATAGGCTGCCGGTAATAAACCACTATTTATAGCCGTAAGGTGGAAACAAAAATCTTCCGGTTACCTGAGTGTAACGATAACGTGAAGGCAAGTTTTACCAGACGGAAAGTGTTGTTGCCATATTTCAGTTTGCATCACGGCCTCTCTCATTGATCAGTTTTTTGACTGGCTAAGTTATGCTAAGTTCATAGCTATAGAAAATCAGTCTGCACTTAAAAAAGAGGTTGCATCGCATCAGCTTTGCGGTATTGAGAGTGGCTCCGTAATTGTCTGACATAAAGAGCGCTCGGGTGAAGTGCAGGAGGTGTCGGCCCTTTGTTGCTGACAGCAGGATGCGCAGAGACGTTTTATGCCGGTTCCTGACGAAGTGACAGAGGCGACCTGTTTGGGATGGGCAGCCGGTTATATCATTGTCTGATCTGTATATTTTTTCGTTCAAGTATTAAAGTATGACAACATTAGGTCGCATGTTTTTGTTAATAGGGACAGTAAAGACCAGGGCTCAGCCCCCTTTTTCTGGTCTTGATGCCGCGAGAACCTGCCATGCTTGCTGGTTAACAATCATAAATCGGCCAGTGCTTATTCCTTGCCGCCAACAAAAATGGTGTAAGCCTGATTTGTCGTTTCTTCGGTATATTTAAACCCCACATCCGTCAGGCGTTGCTGAAATTCTTGTCGATCCGATTTGGGCATTTGCACGCCCATCAGTACCCTGCCAAAAGCCGCGCCATGATTACGATAATGAAACATACTGATATTCCAGCGTTCCCCTAAAGAATGTAAAAATTTTAATAGCGCACCGGGTCGTTCTGGAAACTCTATGCTATAAACGATCTCACCCAGTTCTTCGGGTGCATGCCCCCCCACCATGTAGCGAATATGTTCTTTAGCCAGCTCATTCAGAGTCATGTCAATGACTGAAAAACCTTTGCTTTCAAGCCGGGCAATCAAATTATCTCTATCTTTTTGCTGACCACTACAGGAGATTCCAACAAAAATCCGGGCTAACTTATTATCGAAATAACGATGATTAAATTCGGTAATATTCCGCTTACCCAAAACCTGACAAAACTGTAAGAAACTACCGGGTGTTTCCGGTACTGTGACGGCTAATAAAATTTCTTTATGCTCACCCACCAGGGTTCTTTCTGCGACATAACGTAAGCGATCGAAATTAATATTGGCGCCACTTTCTATGGCCACCAGAGTTTGATGTTTTATTTCACCTTGTTCAATATATTTTTTTAAGCCGGCAAGTGCCAGGGCGCCTGCAGGTTCTGTCACAGAGCGTGTATCATCAAAAATATCTTTAATGGCCGCACAAATTTCATCAGTACTGACGGTTATTACTTCATCCACATATTGCTGTGCTAGTTTGAAGGGTTCGTATCCTACTTGCTTGACCGCTACGCCATCTGCAAACAGTCCGACTTGTTTCATGCTGACTCTTCGTTTGGCTTTTAATGCACAATTAAGGGAATCTGCATCATTGGGTTCTACACCGATGATTTTGGTTTCGGGTCTTACAAATTTAACATAAGTTGCAATGCCTGCAATCAACCCACCTCCTCCGACGGGCACGAAGATGGCATCAATTTTTTCGGTTTTTTGCTTAAGGATTTCCATGGCGATTGTACCCTGTCCGGCAATGACTTCAGGGTCATCATAGGCGTGCACAAAGATCATGTTTTTTTGGTCAGCTAGTTCATGTGCATGGGCACAGGCATCATCATAAGAATCGCCGAATAAGATGATTTTTGCCCCCCAGGCTTTCACCGCTTTAACCTTAATATCAGGGGTGGTTTTCGGCATGACAATTAACGCTTTTATGCCTAGTTTTTTGGCAGACAAGGCAACGCCTTGGGCATGATTTCCTGCAGATGCGGCAATCACTCCCTGATTGCGCTCAGCGTCATTAAGAGAGGATATTTTATTATAAGCACCGCGTAATTTAAACGAGAAAACGGGTTGCAGATCTTCTCTCTTTAAATAAATTTTGTTCGCTAAGCGTAGCGATATCGAGCGGGCATAGTCTAGCGGAGTTTCTATTGCGACATCATAGACTTTTGCTCTTAATATTTTCTCTATGTACTTCTGAGTCATGGTAAAAAAGGTGTAAAGTCAGTGGGTTGTAGGTCATTAGCCCCGCACAGCTGCAGATATTACCTGGGAAATGTGGGGTTGACTGTCTGCTAAAAGAGGGGCAGGACTAGCTGTGTCAAGTGTATGCACTGGAGCAAACAATAATAAATAGAACTTTTCAAAGTCTGATCAGAGTATGCAGCGCATAGCGGCCTAATGCAAGTGCGTGATAAGCCGGCAGGTGCTGCATGTTAGACGTTGTACCGGTTTAATAGGGATGCGCAGGCCATAAGGCGGGAGCTGGATGATGGCGCGGTCTGTAGCTGTCCCCGATGTATCCGGGGGCTGTTTCGAACCTGCACTGGGTATGGCGGATGGGCGGTATTGCGATCTTTGCTGCAAGAGGCGGCCAGAAAACACTTACTCTAGGTCAGGTGCTGAGGAGGCGAGCAAAGCCCTGCGTTTTTAGTTTGCTTTTACCTTAGGAGTTCAGGGTATGTTTTTTGGAATTTTTGCTATTGCGAAAGATCAGGGGTTTTTCATCGCTTGATAAGGCACTGATTCTGGCTGTATGAATGGCGTCATCAATCAGCCGATGATCCGGTGATTTACTGCAAACAGGGTCGGTACTGTACATATCTCCGGTGAGCAGATAGGCCTGACAACGGCAACCACCAAAATCTTTTTCTTTTTCGTCACAGCTACGGCAGGGTTCTTTCATCCATTCGTATCCGCGGAAAAAATTGAAGGCTTTAGAGTCATTCCAGATTTGCTCAATGCTAAAGTCATTGACATTAGGGCAGTCCAGACCCGGTAATTCCCTGGCAGAATGGCAGGGTAGTGCAACACCATCAGGTGCAATGGTCAGAAATGTTGTGCCCCAGCCATTCATACAAGCTTTGGGACGGTCCTCATGAAAATCAGGGATTATATAATAGATTTTCATTTTATCAGCGACTTGCTCTTTGTAGGCTTGCGCTATAGCCTCGGCTGTTTCATATTGCTCCTTGGTAGGCATGAGCAAATCTCTGTTTTTATGCGCCCAGCCATAATACTGGGTATTAGCCAGCTCGACATAATCAGCTCCCAGTTCTTCTGCCATTTCCAGTATCTGTTGCATCTGGTGAATGTTTTCGCGATGGATAACTACGCAAAGCACCATCGGATAGCCATGTTTCTTAATTAAATGGGCGACAGCTTTTTTGTTTTCGTAGGATACAGTGCCAGCAATATGATCGTTAAGTTCTTGAGTGCTGGCCTGTATACTGAGCTGAATATGGTCTAATCCTGCCTCTTTGAGCTGGATGATTCTTTCTTCATTCAAACCATAGCCTGAAGTGATCAGGTTGGTGTAATAGCCTAGTTGACGAGCATGTTCAACCAATTCAGGTAAGTCCTGACGTGATAAAGGCTCGCCGCCAGAAAAACCTAATTGTACGGCACCCATTTTACGAGCCTGGCTTAACACGCGTTTCCAGTCTTCTGTAGATATTTCTGAGTTATGCTGGGCATAGTCCAGTGGATTGGAACAATAAGGGCATTGTAACGGACATTTGTATGTCAGTTCTGCCAGTAACCAGCGAGGGGGGGTGGGTTTAGGGTTGTTTGATCCAGCCATTGTTTAATGCTACTTCTAAGAAACTGGTGACATCATTGATTAAGCCACGGGTTGAAAATTTTTGTTCCAGGTCGGCAACAATTTGCTCAAGTTTACGGCTACCGTCACATAACTTTAAAATTTCTGCAGAACTTTGATTAAGCTCTACCATACCTTCTGGATAGAGAATCACATCTTTTTGTTGCGCCTCTTCCCATTGTAACCGATGCATAGGTGAGAAGGTAATGGTTAAGTCAGGATTTAAAGTCATAGGGTTAGGTTTGTTTGGCCGGTAAGCTATTTATTTTCAACATTAAAATAAGGAGGCATGTCATTAACATAAGCCATGTAGATGGCATCTGCCATAGACCATAAAACATTGAGTTTGAATTGCAGGATACCAACCATGTGTTCTTGCTGTTCGCGTGTTTGATACCAGTCCAGCGTGATTTCAAGGCCATGTTCGACATCACGGCGAGCTTCTGATAGGCGTTTGCGGAAATAAGTATAACCTTCCTGGTCAATCCATGGGTAAAGTTCGGGCCAGTTGTCTAAACGTTGTCGGTGAATTTTTGGTGCAAACATCTCGGTTAAAGAGGAGCTGGCAGCTTCATGCCATTCGGCTCTTCGGGCAAAGTTGACATAGGCATCTACAGCAAAGCGAACGGCAGGTAATACATGCTGTAAAGAAACAATTTCTTCACGGCTAAGACCTACTGCAATACCCAGTTGCACCCAAGCTTCAATACCTCCGGGTTCCCCGGCTTGGCCGTCATGGTCAAGAATTCTTTGCGTCCATAGGGCGCGAGTCTCACGATCGGGGCAATTTGCTAGAATATTAGCATCTTTGATCGGAATCATGATTTGATAATAAAAGCGATTGGCAACCCAGCCTTGTAATTGTTTTTGCGAGAGCTGGCCCTCATTCATCAGCGTATGTAAGGGGTGATGAATATGATAATACTTTTCCATGCCGCGTAATTTGGCTTCAAATTCTTCACGAGACCAAGGTGTTTGTTCTGTCATCTTTACAACTCGATATGCATGTTGTCAAACGATACTTCTATGCCGTGTTGGCTCAGTATATCGCGTTCTTTTGATTCTTCATTCAGAATCGGGTTGGTGTTGTTGATATGGATCAAAATTTTACGCGGTTTATCCAGAGTATCTAAAAATTCGATCATGCCGCCTTCACCGGACTGAGGTAAATGTCCGATTTTTCTCGCCAATAATGGGCGGCCGACAGAGGCGAGCTCATCATCTGTCCAGAAGGTACCGTCTACCAAGACACAGTCGGCTTCCATCATGGCTTTTTCAACATGGGGTTCTATCACACCTAACCCCGGTGCGTAAAAGGTGGTTTTACCGCTTGAAACCTGGCGAATGATCATGCCGATATTATCGCCTTCGTGCGGATCATTTCGGTGGGGTGAATAAGGCGGTGCTTTACTTTTAAGGGGTAAGGCCGTAAATTCGAGATCATCAATGTTGGGTATGGTAAAGGCGTCACCATTTATAGGAATCGGGTGATCAATTACGCCACAAAAATGTTCCAGGATATTAAAAATAGGAAAGCCGGTGCTGAGGTCTTGCTTCACCATTTCTGTGCAATAAATAGTCAGCGGGTCGCCTTCACGTAGAATCAGTAAGCCGGTGGCATGGTCGATTTGTGAATCGAACATGACAATGGCTTCTATGCCGGTGCCTCGAACTTTATTTTTGGGGTGAATTTCCGGAAAACTTTCTAATTGTGCGCGGACATCGGGTGAGGCATTAAACAATACCCAGTGTTCACCGTCTGATGAAACGGCAATCGATGATTGGTTACGTGTGCTGGCTTTGATTGAACCTGCTCTGACTGCTTTGCAATTGGGGCAGCTACAGTTCCATTGTGGAAAGCCGCCTCCGGCTCCAGAACCGAGAACTCTGATTTTCATGGTTGGTTTTTGGGAATCAAATTTAGTTTAAGGTATGGAATGATACGATATTTATTAAGTATCAGGCAAAAAAAAGGGGCTCAATGAGCCCCTTTTTCAAATAATCATTAGCTATTAACGATTATAGATATACATTGTGACTTCAAAACCAAAACGAAGGTCATTGTATGCTGGTGTTTCCCATTTCATAGTTATTCTCCAGAGTTTTTATTATCTTGTAAGCTTGATCAAGTAAGCTGTACCAGAGTATACGATGAACTTTTTTTTTACGCAACTCTAAAGTGGCTAATTGCCATTTAATGTGTATGGCTAAAGTTTAAATGTCAGCTGAGTGTGTTGTGTTTGAATTATTTTTCTTGTACATAGATTAAGAGAGGGTTATATTGAATTCAGATATTAAAAAACCTTAGGGGATATCATGATCGCTGAATTGATTGGATTTTTAGTTTTTATGTTAATAATAGCCGGGTTGGCATTTATGCCACTTGGATACTTTATCTACATTTACACCATGAAAGATGGCGAGCCTTTTGGTGATACTGAGCCGCACGGTGATAGTGACTCTATGGTGCTGGCGCTGGCCGAGCAGGCGGTGAATAAAGTAAAGTTTCTGATGACTAGAAGTTAGGCAATGGCGAGAGTGATCTCTTGTAACGACCTGCCCCGTTAGGCAGAGTTTACTCACCACAGGTCGGGCATTGACGGTTCTTCACTAATTTCATTTCATTCCATTGCATGGATAGACCGTCCAGCAGCAATAGCCGGCCGGTTAAGCACTCTCCTATTCCGGCAATCAGTTTTAGTGCTTCCAATGCCTGAATGCTGCCGATAATGCCGGTAACCGGCGCGAAAACACCGTTGCTGGCACAGTTCTGCATCTCTTCTCCCGTATCCGTATAAAGACAGTTATAACAAGGACTGTTATTTGTACCGTGGGTAAAAACCGAAATTTGACCTTCAAAACGAATAGCTGCACCGGAGACCAGGGGCGTTTTTTGTGTTACACAGGCAGCATTAATAGCAAACCGCGTATTAAAGTTATCACTGCAATCAAGCACTACATCAGCCTCTTTTACCTCTTTTATCAATTGTTTACCTTCAAGTCGCTGGTTGACTGCTATGACATTGACTTCAGGATTTATTTTTTTCAAAGTCTGTTGGGTTGAAATAACTTTGTCTGACCCAATATCGGATGTGTGATGAGTGATCTGTCTTTGTAAATTGGATAAATCGACAACATCATCATCGTAAATAGTAATTTGTCCCAACCCTGCTGCGGCAAGGTAAATGGAAGCCGGTGAACCCAGTCCACCCGCACCAACAATAAGTACTTTGGCTGTTAATATTTTTTGCTGACCTTCAATATCAACTTGAGGGAGCATGATTTGGCGACTGTAACGGAGTAATTGCTGGTCATTCATTTGGATTACGTAAACGGTGATGTAGATAGGAGATAATGCCAAATAATTTGATGGAGTGCAAAACCAAACTTTTATTAGCACTCGTTTTTAGTGAGTGCTAATAAAAAAAATTAATTTAATATTTAATTGTTTAGGAGAACATTGATGAATATTCGTCCGTTACACGACAGAGTCATCGTTAAACGCGTTGAAGAAGAAACAACATCTGCTGGTGGTATCGTATTACCAGGATCAGCGACTGAAAAACCGAGTGAAGGTGAAATTTTAGCCGTAGGTAATGGCAAGCAGCTGGATAACGGTGAAGTTCGTGCATTGGAAGTCAAAGTTGGCGATAAAGTCCTTTTTGGCAAATACTCTGGTAACGAAGTCAAAATTGACGGTGAAGAACTGATCGTTATGCGTGAAGAAGACATTATGGGTATTTTGGGTTAAGTATTCGATTTATTTCTAACCATTTATTAATAGGATTCAAAAATGGCAGCAAAAGACGTAAAATTTGGTACGGATGCACGTACCCTCATGGTTTCAGGTGTAAACATCTTAGCTAACGCAGTTAAAGTAACATTAGGTCCTAAAGGCCGTAATGCAGTTTTAGAGAAAAGCTTTGGCGCACCAACAATCACTAAAGATGGTGTATCTGTTGCGAAAGAAATCGAATTAGCAGACAAATTCGAAAATATGGGCGCGCAAATGGTTAAAGAAGTGGCTTCACAAACTTCTGACGTGGCGGGTGACGGCACAACTACAGCGACTGTTTTGGCTCAATCGATTGTTAATGAAGGCATGAAATCAGTGGCTGCGGGTATGAACCCAATGGACCTGAAACGTGGTATTGATTTAGCGGTAGTTAAAGCAGTAGAAGCAATTGTTGCTTCAGCAACACCTTGTACGGATAACAGTGCCATTGCGCAAGTCGGTACTATTTCTGCGAACTCTGATGAATCAGTTGGTGAAATCATTGCCAATGCCATGGGCAAAGTCGGTAAAGAAGGTGTGATCACTGTTGAAGAAGGTTCTGGCTTAAACAACGAATTAGACGTTGTAGAAGGTATGCAGTTTGATCGTGGTTATTTATCACCTTACTTCATCAACAACCAAGACAGCATGAGTGTTGAACTGGATGATCCTTTCATCTTGTTATACGACAAAAAAATCTCAAATATCCGTGATTTACTACCAACATTAGAAGGCGTTGCTAAAGCAGGTCGTCCTTTATTGATTGTTGCTGAAGATGTTGATGGTGAAGCACTAGCAACATTAGTTGTAAACAACATGCGTGGTATTGTTAAAGTGGCAGCGGTTAAAGCTCCGGGTTTTGGTGATCGTCGTAAAGCCATGTTAGAAGATATTGCTGTCTTGACTGGCGGCACAGTGATTTCTGAAGAAATTGGTTTATCTTTGGAAAAAGTTGAAATGGATCAATTAGGAACTGCTAAGAAAATTCAAATCAGCAAAGAAAACACCACTATTATTGATGGCACAGGTTCTGAAGAAAACATCAAAGGCCGTGTTGCTCAAATCAGAACACAAGCTGAAGACGCTACGTCTGACTATGACAAGGAAAAACTACAAGAGCGTTTAGCTAAATTAGCCGGCGGTGTTGCAGTCATCAAAGTAGGTGCAGCGACTGAAGTTGAAATGAAAGAAAAGAAAGCTCGCGTAGAAGATGCGTTACATTCTACACGTGCAGCGGTTGAAGAAGGTGTTGTTGCGGGTGGTGGTACTGCGCTAGTACGTGCTATTGCAGCACTTGAAGGTCTTGAAGGTATTAACAACGAGCAAACTGTCGGTGTTAATATTTTACGTCGTGCGATGGAAGAGCCTTTACGTCAAATCGTGGCGAATGCGGGTGACGAGTCTTCTGTGGTACTTAACGAAGTGGCTAAAGGCGAAGGTAACTTTGGTTACAACGCAGCGACTGGCGAATACGGCGACATGATTGCAATGGGTATTTTAGACCCTGCAAAAGTAACACGTACTGCACTACAAAATGCAGCATCGGTTGCCAGCTTAATGATCACCACTGAAGTAATGGTGGCTGACGAGCCTGCTGATTCAGCAGCTCCTGCTATGCCTGATATGGGCGGCATGGGTGGTATGGGTGGTATGGGCGGCATGATGTAAGTGTTGCTTAACAGCTAGCGTTACCAGAAAGCCCCGGTTATGTTACATAACCGGGGCTTTTTTATGCCAGTTAGCTTTGTACCTAAAGCAATCAGCCCATAGTCACACGTCCCCGTTTTTGAAATGTACTTGCCAGAAAGATATTTATTGGCAAGCATAAAAAAACACGTTTCTAATATTACGACTACCGATGATTATCGGCTTGTTATTTTTGAGGCTTGCCTGTAGCAAAGGGCGATTAAGCGGCCTAATAACAAAAATGGCTGTCTATATTTCCAGGCCTTTAGAATATGGTGCGGATGACAGGACTTGAGCCTGTGACCGGTGGCTTACAAATTAACTTTTTTGCTTAATCCAGTCTGCACTTTTCTGAATAATTTCATCCAATACGGATTGTTCTGTACGTTCAATACGTTTAAGCAAATTAAAAGAGTGATTGCCACCTTCAATAATATGAAGGGTGGGTTTGGGTGAAATGGTGGATAGAAGGGGTTCAAAAACATCCAGTTTACATAAGGAATCACGTGTTCCTTGAAAGAACAGCATAGGTTCGTGAATCACTTTTAATAGATCAAAGCGAGGTTTATTAGGTTTTCCAGGCGCATGCAAAGGAAATCCAAATAAAATAATACCGGCGTATAAATCTTCTTTACAAGCCAGAATAGTCGCGTATTTTCCGCCCATACTTTTACCGGATAGAAAAATTTGTTTACGGCTAACACCGGTTTTTTCTATCACGGCTTCAATGACTTTATGCCAGGTCTCTTCCAGTACATGAGGTGTGTTCGGTGCTTTAGCACCGCGTTCCATGTAGGGGAAGTTGAATTTGACGGTTAACACATTATGTTTGGCTATACCTTCATGCATTTGGCTGACAAATAGGGAGTTCATATCACGCCCTGCACCATGTGCAATAATTAGAACTGATTGATATTGTTCTGGAATTAACCATACCGATGAAATATCAGCTTTCTGGGTAATGTTAATGGTATGGTGTTCAGTTTTCATAATGTGTTTTTGAAAAAATAGCGATGAGTTAATTCTTCTTTGAGTCTGTGCAAGTGAATTTTTGAGCGTTGTTTATGTATCAAGTACATCCTTTAATCACTATATGTTAACAAATAGACTGACAGTTTAACTTAATTTTTGTTGTTAATATGGGGGGATCGCGCGCGCGTTCGCTATTACCCTATAGGCTCATCCCTGCAGATAACGCCTGATAACAGGTTTCAAGCGGGGTTTATTCATGACGGGTGACTGCAACAGAGGCCTCAGCGCTTCACCAAAACTGTTGAGAACTTGCCGGTTAACAATGCAAGCCGAGGCATAGAAAGCGGTGGCTGTGCAACGTATAATGATCTGCCAGATATCTGTGTTTACTTGTTTTAGCGTCGCGACTCATGTCTTAAGCTATATTTCTTATCAGGATTAGCCCTGACTTATTGTCTGCTATACAGTGCTTTTAGGCATAGAACTGTTTTGCTGATGAAATTGTGCTCCAGTAGTCTGTATAAGGGGAAGTATCATTTTGAAATTAATGAAAGGAGGCCATAATGCTGTTTGATTATGAAACCTTGCGAATCATTTGGTGGGCATTTTTAGGTTTACTGTTAATGGGGTTTGCTATCATGAGCGGGGTTTATCTGGGGGTCGGTGTATTACTCCCATTGGTAGCTAAAACTGATGAGGAAAGAGGCGTTCTTATTAATGCGACCGGCTCAGGTTGGGATGGTAATCAGCTGTGGTTGGTGCTAGCTGGCGGCGTTTTATTTGCAGCTTGGCCGGTGGCTTATGCGGTGTCATTTTCGACCCTGTTTTTTGTCTTGTTACTGAGCTTGTTTAGCTTGTTTTTAAGTCCCTTAGGTTTTGGTTGTCGCAGTAAATTGAGCACTAAGAGATGGCGTGGCAACTGGGATAAGGCATTGTTTGTGGGGGGGGTGGTTCCTGCCGTGATGTTTGGCATTGCTTTTGGTAATCTACTGACAGGGCTTCCCTTTTATTTGGAGGGGGATATGCGCATTATTTACCAGGGATCGTTCTGGAGTTTGTTCCAACCGTTTGCGTTGTTAGCCGGATTGCTGAGTTTGTCCATGTTGGTCATGCAGGGTGCAGTCTACCTGCAAATTAAAACCGTAGAGGTGATCAATGACCGGGCTAAAAAAGTCGTTTTTATTTCTACTCTCGTGACGCTGGCTTTATTTGCATTAGCCGGCTATTGGGTCACGTTGATGGAGGGCTATCACATTAGCTCTGAAGTTTTTCCTGATGGCCCTTCCAATCCGCTACTCAAAACAGTGAAACAGGCGCCGGGATTATGGCTGGATAATTATGGACACTTAGCGGGTTTATGGGCTATCCCCGGATGTACCTTTGTTGCGGGTTTAATGACCTGGGGTTTATCGAAACGGGATCAACCAGAAGGTGCGTTTATTTTTAGTTCTATTGCGATCGCATCAATTATTTTAACGGCAGGGTGCTCCATGTTTCCATTCATTGCTCCATCCAGTCTGGTTGTTAATCACTCTTTAACCGTCTGGGATGCAAGCGCTAGCCTGTGGACTTTGAATTTAATGTTCTGGGGTGCCGTTATTTGCTGGCCTTTCATTTTGATATATAGCGGCTGGATTTTTCGCGCGTTGAGGTGCAAGCTGGCAACTGAATAGATGCATAAAGACAAGCATAGGGCTTATTAGGGGGGCTGGTATGTGGTTTTTTTAGCTAGATACTGGGGTGTTTCTTGGGGCATCATTAAGGTGTTGCGGTTCAAGGCTGAAGAAGCCTTGACGGAAGAAAATGTGGCGCTGAATACTGTGACGCAGTTATTCACCTGGGAAGGTGTTTTGCTACGCTGACCATGAGAAAATCCATAATTCACCGGGTAATGGCTTGCCTTTATCTTGGTTATATATTAGTTTGAGGTCTTTAAGTTGAAATACCTATTGGCAGCGCATGAAATAGAAACTCCGTTGCTCAATGTTGAAGTTACAATTAAAGCGGATATCCGGATTGGGCCTGGATATGGCGGCAAGCGTCGGGAAACAGGGCTTTGTATCAGTTTTACCCGGGGTGGCTTACGAGCGCAGAAATGATGGGCAATAGAATCAACAGAACCTTGTCGGTCATGTTGATTTCCCGTAGACGCGGTACTGCTGGCCATTGGAGTCGGTGTTGTTGCATATGCGCAGGATGCCGGACAGATTTCAGAAACAGCCCTGTGAGAGAGTGATGTTAAAGTCCTGATGAATATGACTGTTAGCCAGTGCTTTCAGTCGACAATGGCTTACATCTAAAATAATAAAAACAATAAAAGAGCAGAAAAATGCCAGCAGATATTTTACTTACCGTCATCGCCACAACGATTATCCAGTCCGTTTTTGGAGTGGGTGTTTTATTATTTGGCACCCCCATTTTATTACTGTTAGGCTATGATTTTATCAATGCGCTCAGTATTTTGCTGCCTATTTCAATTGCCATTAATTCACTGCAAATCCTCAAGCATTATCAGGGTATAGACGTTGGTTTTTATAAAAATGTATTGCTGTATACCCTGCCTTTTGTGGTGCTGTTTTTATTTTTTGTCAGTATTGCAAAAATAAATATCAATATGCTGGTCGGTGGTTTTCTGGTGCTGGTGGCATTAAAAAGCTACTTTCCAATCATGGAGAAAGCATTGCAGCGCATGATGAAATATGAACGTATTTATCTTGCTGTGATGGGCATTATCCATGGTTTGACTAATTTGGGCGGATCGTTGTTAACGGCAGTGGTACATGCTAAAAGCTATGAAAAAGATACCACCCGTGTAACGGTTGCCATCTGTTATGCGACTTTTGCGGTCTTTCAGTTAATTACCCTGTTTTTATTAGGCAGCTCGTTTGAATTAACATTTGCCGGGCACATGAGTTTTGTGCTGTTGGGCGTTATCGTTTTTTTACTGACAGAAGAGATTGTGTATAGTGCAATAGATAATCAAAAATATAGCCAGGTTTTTGCTGTATTTCTTTTATGTTCCGGTGTTTTATTAATGATCAAATAGGTTCAAGATGAAAAAAATATTCAATTACTTTTTGATCGGTATTCTGGCGTTTATTCCCGTCTATGTGATTATCCAGATCGTGTTTTTTGTGAATGACAAATTTACTGATTTAATTAAATCTGTTTATGGTTATTACGATAACTATGCCCTGACGTTAGTCATCTTCATGGTGAGTTTTTCCTTGTTTGCCTATATTGGTTATCGTGTGCGGATGGGGCAATCATCGATTATTTCGGCTATAGATCGCATGATTGAAGTTGTTCCCTTTTTGAATACGGTCTATAGAGTTACCAAAAAACTGGTTAATCTTGTGGCCGGGCACGAGCAAGTCGATTCGCGAGAAGTTGTTTACCTGGAATATCCGAAAGAAGGCCTATGGGTACCGGCCTATGTCACTAACAAAGAAAAGGATATGTATATTTTATTTGTTCCTACCTCACCTAACCCCACATCGGGTTTCACGGTCATTGTGCATGAAACCAAGGTTATAAAATCCAAGATGAATATAGAACAGGCAACCAGTTTTATTATTAGTGTGGGTGTGGATTATGATCGGTCTGAGGAGGCGACTCAACTGCTCCGATGAAAATGCTAGAAGATTTTTTAAACCAACTCAGTTCTATTATTTGGGGGCCAGTCATGCTGGCCTTTTTATTGGGTATCGGCATTTTTTTAAGCTGGGGATTAAAAGCCTTTCCCTGGCGGCAGACCCCGAATGCATTCAAATTACTGTGGGGAAGTCGTCAATCACAGCAACAAGGTGATATCACGCCTTTTCAGGCGCTGATGACGGCGTTATCAGCAACGGTGGGCACAGGAAATATTGCCGGTGTGGCCACAGCCATATTCTTGGGGGGGCCAGGTGCTATTTTCTGGATGTGGATCACCGCATTATTGGGGATGGCAACCAAATATGCAGAAGCTGTGCTGGCGGTTAAATACAGAGAAGTGGATGAATTAGGGCGTCATGTGGGTGGGCCCATGTATTACATACGTAACGGACTCGGGGAAAAATGGCGTTGGCTGGCTATGGCGTTTGCTTTATTGGGAACGCTGGCCTCGTTTGGTATTGGCAATATGGTACAGGCAAATTCTGTGGCCGATGCGGTTAAGGCAATGTTTCAGATACCCACCTGGTTAACGGGGACAACCATGACGGTCTTAACTGCGATTGTCATTTTAGGCGGGATCCAGCGTATTGCCGGCGTCGCGGCGAAATTGGTTCCTGTTATGGCCATCGCTTATGTTTCCGGCGCACTTTGTGTGGTGTTTTTGCATATTCAGCAGGTTCCAGAGGCCCTTTTACTTATTATAAAAAGTGCATTTAGCGAAACAGCCGCCTATGGAGGCTTTGCCGGCGCCAGTGTCTGGGCCGCTATCCGGTTCGGTGTGGCCAGAGGCGTTTTCTCCAATGAAGCGGGATTGGGGAGTGCCCCGATTGCTCATGCAGCAGCCAAAACCAAAGACCCTGTACAACAAGGTATGATCGCGATGCTGGGGACATTGATTGATACCTTGATTATTTGCACGCTCACCGCATTGGTCATTATCTTAACCGGCGTTTGGGACAGTGGTGAAAATGGTGCGGCCCTTTCTACATTGGCTTTTAATCAGGGTTTGCCCGGTTGGGGAGGGTATATCGTGGTTTCTGGGATGGTGGTGTTCGCCTTTACAACCATTTTGGGCTGGAGTTATTACGGAGAGCGTTGTGCTGAGTTCTTATGGGGGGAAAAGGTGATTTTACCCTATCGGATTTTATGGTTGTGCGCGATTCCTGTCGGGGCAATGGGTAAGCTGACGATGATTTGGTTATTGGCGGATGTCCTGAATGGCTTGATGGCCATACCCAATTTAATGGCTTTAGCTTTATTAAGTCCGGTGGTCTTTAAAGTGAGCAAGGATTATCTGGGGCGCGTTAAACAATAAGCTGTGCACAGTGTTGCTGAGGATTTGAAACATTTTTTATGGGCCTTATTCGAAGCGCGCTGAGTCTTCATGTGGTTGAATAATGAACTGTCAGCGCTTCAGCGGTTGATATCGGGGGGCAATGGCGCATGTGTCTAGGCATCAAAGTGGTGTCGCCAGGATTAAAATGCTCCTGTCCTGCGCAGAGAAACCGGCCAGCTTTAGAGTTAGCATGAAAAATACTTTCGGCGAATGCCCGGGCTGCGGGTTGTTAACAACTTACAACAAGAAAGGTGATGCGCGGAAGAAAATCATCTTGAGCTTCAGACTCATGGCGTCGATCGCTATAACGGCAGCCAATACAGGGATAAGTAGTTTCATTTATTCTGAATTGCAAAACGGGCCAGAGTCGGGGTAAGTTTGGTATATTCTTGATCTCAGGATGGGTCAGGAAAAATCCGTATTAAAAGCCATATACATTGGATAAATATCGTTTTTTAATGGATAATGCAGCAATTAGTTAGACCTTGATTAACTCATTATAATGAAACAAAAGCTGAAATCTCTGCTGCTGCAGGCTGTTGAACGTCTTCAATCTGAAGGTGTGCTTGATAACAATTTAACACCTCAAATTAATATCGAACGCTCACGTGATAGCAGTCACGGCGATTATGCTACCAATCTTGCCTTGATACTGGCGAAACCGGCCAAATCGAATCCTCGACAATTAGCCGAAAAAATCATTGCATTGTTACCCGATGACGCCAGTGTTTCGAAAGTAGTAATTGCAGGGCCTGGTTTTATTAATTTTTTTATTCAAGGGGACTCTCAGTCTCAGGTCGTTCGACAGATACATGATGCCGGCAATCAATTTGGCTTAAGTCAAATTGGCGCCGGGAGCAAAGTTCAGGTGGAATTTGTTTCGGCAAATCCGACGGGGCCACTGCATGTTGGGCATGGTCGCGGTGCGGCCTATGGCTCGGCGGTGGCTGATCTGCTCAGCGCAGTCGGTTTTGAGGTTTCTAAAGAATATTATGTCAATGATGCCGGTCGACAAATGGATATACTGGCAACCAGCATTTGGCTGCGCTATCTTGAAGAATGTGGCGAAGTGATTGTTTTTCCATGCAATGGATATCGTGGAGAATATATTAGAGATATCGCCTTTAATATACATAAAAAGACCGGTAACGAATATCGCAGACCGGGAGAATTGCTGCTGGAAGATATTCCTGCGGATGAATCGCATGGCGGGGATAAAGAGAAACATATTGATGCACTGGTCGACCGGGCTAAAACCCTATTAGGTTCATCGCTCTATCATGATTTGTTTCAAGCGGGCTTATCGGTCATTCTTGATGATATCAAAGAAGATCTTGAGGAATTTGGTGTCAGTTATCAGGAATGGTTTTCCGAGCGTCAGTTAATAGAAGATGGTTCGATTCAAGAAGCATTAAAACGTCTGGACGAAGGGGGTTTTCTTTATGAAAAAGAGGGAGCAACCTGGTTTGCATCCAGTCAGTTAGGGGATGACAAGGATCGGGTGGTGGTCAGAGAGAATGGTCAGTCCACCTATTTTGCATCTGATATTGCCTATCACATGAATAAACTGGATCGTGGCTTTGATCAGATCATCAATATATGGGGCTCAGATCATCATGGCTATATTCCCAGAGTGAGAGCGGCCATGACTGCATTAGGCGCTGATGATTCCAAACTTAAAGTGAAACTGGTGCAGTTTGCCATACTTTATCGCGGCAAAGAAAAGCTGCCTATGTCTACACGTTCGGGTGAATTTGTTACTTTACGGCAATTGCGCAGTGAAGTCGGGACCGATGCGGCCCGCTTTTTTTATGTCATGCGTAAGTCTGAACAGCATATGAATTTTGATTTGAAATTGGCAAGATCCAAAACCAATGAAAACCCAGTGTATTATGTACAATATGCTCATGCCCGGGTTTGTAGCGTGATGCGGCAGCTGGATGAAAAAGGCTGGGAGCGAGACTTGGTGGTTGGCATGGAAAATTTAGACCTGCTGGTAGAGGAGCATGAAACGGCATTGTTAACCTCTTTATCTAAATATCCTGAAACACTGGAGCGAGCAGCATTACAGTATGAGCCTCATCTGTTAATTCAATATCTCCGTGATTTAGCGACTCACTTTCATACTTACTATAATGCGCATCAGTTTCTGGTAGACGATGTCGCACTGCGTAATGCTCGGTTAAATCTGATTGGGGCGACCAAACAAATACTGTTCAATGGCTTAAATCTTTTAAAAATAAACACGCCTGAATCTATGTAATGGCCAGAGATTACAGATACAGAGCGGACCAAAACAAGAAAACATCGCAACAGTCTGCCGTTGCCTGGTGGAAATGGTTGTTAATTATGCTGTTGATTTCTCTGTTTGTGTTTTTTTTAATGTTGTTAAGACATACGGCTCCTGAGCCTAAAGCCGGACAAATAGCAAAAAATAGTGTCATCCCAAAGGCATCTGGCAGGCTTAAGTCGGCATCCGGCGAGAAAAATTCAAAACCTGAAGTTCCCCGCTTTGATTTTTATACGATTCTTCCAGAAACAGAAGTGGTGATTCCTGATTATGAAATCAAAACACGCAGTCGTGAAGAACAGTTTGGCAAAGGGAAATCCACCTTATATGTCATGCAGGTCGGTGCGTTTAGAGAATTTCCCGAGGCAGATAAGCTAAGAGCGCGTCTGGCTCTTTTGGGCATTGAATCACGAATAGAAAAAGCCAACGTTGGCAGTGTCACCTGGAATAGAGTAAAAATAGGGCCTTTTAGTCGACCATCCAATGTGGCGGCTCTTAAAACCCAATTAAGAAAAAATAATATTGATGTTATTGTGACCGAAGTAAAAAAATAGCATCGAAACTGCTTTACGCCTGACCCATAACATCAGTCTATGATTGGAATGGGGTCTTAATCACCCAAAGTACAATCCTTTTTTATGCCCAGTTTTCTTCAAATCATTCGTTTTTGTATTCAAACTATTAACTGTATTAATGAAGGGGTAGGTAAAACCATCTCCTGGTTAACGTTACTGATGGTGCTGACCACGTTTCTGGTTGTGGTGCTTCGATATGCCTTTGATCTTGGCTGGATTGCCTTGCAGGAATCAGTTTCATATATGCACGCGTTGGTGTTTATGCTGGGGGCAGCCTACACCTTAAAACATGATAAACATGTCAGAGTGGATATTTTTTATCAGGCTTGCAGTGTTAGAAATAAAGCCTGGATAGATTGTCTAGGCACTCTGTTTCTACTCATGCCGGTCATGGGATTTATTATTTTCAGTAGCTGGGAATATGTCTCAGATTCATGGGCTATTCAAGAAAGCTCAAGGAATTCAGGGGGACTGCCCGGTGTTTATCTACTCAAAACCACGATTCTATTAATGGCGGCTTTGTTATTTTTGCAAAGTATCGCTTGGTTTCTACAAAACTTGATCACTGCTTTAGACATGCAGACTGAGGAGCTTTAAATGGATAGTTATCTGGCTCTATGGATGTTTGCCGCCGTCTTTCTGGTGCTTTTATCGGGTTATCCTGTGGCATTTGCTTTGAGTGGGACAGCCCTTGCCTTTGCTACCGTGGGCGTACAATTTGGTGTTTTTGATGTGGTTTTTTTGAATGCCTTGCCCAATCGTTTATTTGGCATCATGAATAACGCGACATTGATGGCCGTACCGTTATTTGTCTTTATGGGGGTGATGCTGGAGCGGGCACGAATTGCCGAAGATTTGCTGGAAGCCATGGCCGAACTCTTTGGCTCTTTGCGCGGCGGCCTAGGGCTGGCGGTGACGCTGGTGGGGATGTTAATGGCTGCAAGCACCGGTATTGTCGGAGCAACAGTGGTCACCATGGGCTTGCTCTCGTTACCGACCATGTTACGCAATGGGTATAGCCCCTCGATTGCCTGTGGCACTATTTGTGCTTCGGGGACTTTAGGTCAGATTATTCCACCGTCTATTGTTCTGGTTTTACTGGGGGATGTCATTTCCACGGCATATCAGCAAGCACAGCTGGAAATGGGCATATTTGCCCCGGAAACGGTTTCTGTCGGGGATTTATTTGCAGGCGCATTAATCCCCGGTATAGGTCTGGTTTTTATGTATTTGTTGTATATTGTCTTGATGGCCTGGATGGTTCCGGAGTCTATGCCTGCACCCGCTGCGGTCTCACGCGAACGGGGTTTTTATCGACGGATTATCAAGAGTCTGGCCCCCCCTTTAGGCCTGATTTTTTCTGTTCTGGGTTCAATTATTGGCGGTTTTGCCACGCCGACTGAAGCTGCGGCTGTCGGGGCCACAGGTGCCATGTTACTCGCGCTGTTTAAAAAGCAGTTGTCAGTGAATAAATTACGTGAAGTCATGCAAAATACCACGCATGTCACCAGTATGGTGTTCATGATTTTGATAGGTGCGGCTTTGTTTTCACTGGTTTTTCGAGGCTTTGAAGGCGATGAGCTGATTATCGAATTATTGGCGGAACTCCCTGGTGGTAAGTTTGGCGCCATGTTCTTTGTGATGCTTATTATGTTCTTTCTGGGCTTTGTCTTAGACTTTATCGAAATCACTTTTGTGGTAGTGCCGATAGTCGGCCCGGTACTCTTGACCATGGGCATTGACCCCGTGTGGCTGGGCATCATGATTGCTATTAATCTGCAAACTTCATTTCTGACGCCGCCTTTTGGCTTTGCCTTGTTTTATTTACGGGGGGTTGCACCAAAAGAAGTGACTACGGTACAAATATACAAAGGGGTGATGCCTTTTATTGTTATTCAGCTTATCATGTTAGCTATCTTGGCCTATTGGCCGGAACTGGCAACCTGGCTGCCTACGATTATTTACGGTGAGGTATAAATAAACCAATGAAAAAGTTTTTACTAGTATTGATTGTTGGGTGTGCCGTGTCATCTTGCGGACAAATAGGCCCTCTTTACCATCCTGATGAACAAGCACCTATCTATGTGCCGGATGGGCAATACTCAGACCCCAAAGAAGATCACTAAATATGGATTATTTTAATTACCGGAAAAACAAACTGTTTGCCGAAGAGGTGGCTGTTGAAGAGATAGTTTCACGCTATGGTTCTCCTTGTTATATTTATTCCCGGGCGACCTTTGAGCGACACTGGAAAGCATTTAACCAGGCCTTTGGCAAGCATCCCCATCTTATTTGCTATGCGGTAAAAGCCAATTCGAATATTGCCATACTTAATATCTTGGCAAGACTCGGTTCTGGATTTGATATTGTTTCACAGGGTGAAATGGAACGTGTGTTAGCAGCGGGTGGCAGCCCTGACAAGATTATTTTTTCTGGCGTAGGGAAGCGCGAAGATGAGATCATTGCAGCGCTTAAAATCGGTATTCGCTGTTTTAATATTGAAGTCAGTGGTGAATTGGACCGAATCAATCAGTTGGCTGCAAATCTGGGTGTCATTGCCCCTGTCTCCTTCCGGGTAAATCCGGATGTGGATGCACAGACGCATCCCTATATTTCTACCGGCTTGAAAGAAAACAAGTTTGGTATCGATATTCAAAAAGCACTGGTTGAATATAGACGTGCTGACAAAATGCAACATATTCAAGTGATCGGAATGGATTGTCATATTGGCTCACAACTGACGGATACGACGCCATTTTTAGCCGCTCTGGATAAAGTGCTGGCTTTAGCCAATACGTTAAAGCAGGAAGGGATTGAGTTACACCATCTGGATTTAGGAGGGGGACTGGGGATACGCTATCAAGATGAGCAGCCACCATCGCCCGAGGATTATGTGGCAGCTATTTTACAGCGATTGGGCGACAGTCCCTACGAGATTGCATTGGAACCCGGTAGGGCCATAGCGGGTAATGCCGGTATTTTAGTGACTCGTGTCGAATATTTGAAACCGACAGAACATAAAAACTTTGCCATTGTCGATGCGGCCATGAATGATCTGATTCGTCCTGCCCTGTACAGTGCGTGGCAAGATATTATTCCTGTCGACAACAGCAGTGCAGAAGAGGAATATTCTTGGGATATTGTGGGGCCTATCTGTGAAACCGGGGATTTTTTAGGCAAAGATAGAAAATTGCAACTTGCTCAGGGCGATTTATTGGCGGTACGATCTTCCGGGGCCTATGGCTTCACGATGAGTTCTAATTACAACTCCAGACCCCGGGCGGCAGAAGTGATGGTGGACGGCCAGCAGATGCATTTAATTAGAGCCCGGGAAAGTATTTCTCAACTGTGGCAGGGAGAAAAACTGTTACCTTAAGCGCTGTAGCATACAGGTAAAACCGGGTTTCGTTGCTCAGACACCCTGGCCTGCGTATAAAATTAGAGTATTACACGTTATCGCTGTTTTGATACCACTGATGTGAACATGATTAAATTTACAAAAATGCACGGGCTCGGTAATGACTTTGTCGTTATTGATGCAATTAACCAACAGATAGCATTAACCACGGAACAAATCCGATACATTGCCGACAGGAATTTTGGTGTGGGCTGTGATCAATTGTTATTAGTGGAAAAAGCAGTCACTAAAACGGCTGATTTTAAATATCGTATTTTTAATGCCGATGGTAGTGAAGTCGGACAATGTGGCAATGGTGCCCGCTGTTTTGCGCGATTTGTGCGCGACAAAAAATTATCTGACAAGGATGACATAATAGTCGATACTCATTCCGGCCAATTAATATTAAGTTTTGCGCAGGATGATTTAATCACTGTTAATATGGGTATTCCCAGGCATTCACCGGCTGACATCCCTATAAACATGGAGCAAGAATTACGCCGCTATAGCTTGCAGGTTAACCATGATACGATCAGTTTTGGGGCAGTTTCCATGGGTAATCCTCATGCTGTCATTCAAGTGGACGATATTCAATCCGCACAGGTATCGGAACTGGGCATGATGTTAGAAAGTCATTCCATTTTTCCAGAGCGCGCAAATATTGGTTTCATGCAAGTGATAAACCGGCAACATATCAAGTTAAGAGTCTACGAACGGGGTGCGGCAGAAACCTTAGCCTGTGGCAGTGGCGCTTGTGCTGCTGTGGTGATTGGTATTGAACAACAGCTTTTAGATCAGCAAGACATCAAGGTGGAATTGCTGGGTGGAAATTTAACCATCAACTGGCCCGGTCGAGGTCACGCGGTTACGATGCAAGGCTTGGCCGCGTCTGTTTTTGAAGGACACATTAAACTATGAGTGATAACCCCCCCGCCGGAAAACAGGCTGACAATGCACCTGATGCGGCACAGGTTGCTGTCTATTTGCAGCAAAACCCTGACTTTTTTCATGACCAGTTAGGGATATTAGAAAATTTAAGTATTCCGCATCCCAGTGGCAATGCCATCTCGCTGCTGTCAAAACAACTGGAGTTGTTCAGAAGCAAAAATCAGGCGCTGGAAGAGAAATTGACTGCCTTAATCGACATAGCGAAAGAAAATGATACCTCGATTAACCGGATGCATGAATTAACGCTGGCATTAATGGAAGCAAAAACCATTGAAGATGTCGTTGCTAATCTTGAAAAAGTATTTGCAGACTGTTTTTTAACCGATTTTGTGGCGCTACGGGTGATCAACGATAGCAATGATGAAACGGGTAATCCTTTTTTTATTGATCGCAAGGATGACAATCTGCAGCATTTCAGCGCTGAGCTAAGGTCGAATAAGCCCAATTGTGGCCCGCCAACCTTAACCCAGGCCCGGTTTCTTTTTGGGCAGCAAGCCCCGGAAGTTAAATCGTGTGCCATTATTCCTATGATATTTACCGAACTGGAAGGCCTTATTGTGATTGGTAGTCGAGATGAATCTCGTTTTCACTACAGTCTGGGCGATTTGTTCCTGACCCAAATGGGTGAGGTGATTGGGACACGCTTAATTTCAGTGCTGGCATGTGAACGTTAAGCACCGCCATGGCCATGCATAATAATGCACAACAGGAAATTAATGATTTTTTTAAATATCTGGAAATCCAAAAACGCGCATCTATCCATACGCTCGATAGTTATCAACGGGATTTAAGGCAACTAAGGCATTATTGTGAAAATCAAGAGCTAAGACGATGGGATGACCTTCAGGCTCTTGATGTGCGTAATCATATTGCAAATCGGCACAGAAAAGGCCTTAGTAGCAAATCATTACAGCGTGAATTGTCTGCTATTCGCAGTTTTTATAACTATCTTTTACAACAGCATAAGGTCAATACCAATCCTGCCGCGCATATCAGAGCCCCTAAACAGCCGCGAAAACTGCCCAGATTATTGGATGTGGACCAGCTGACAGGCATGCTGGAAGCTCCGGCGGATTCCATGTTGGAAATAAGAGACCTGGCTATTTTTGAGCTTTTCTATTCATCAGGACTGCGGTTAAGTGAACTGGCCGCCATCAATATTAATGATCTGGATTTTTCTTTACGATCTTTACGTGTGCGCTCGGGTAAAGGTGGCAAACAAAGAGAGTTGCCGGTCGGTCGACAGGCATTGAGAGCTATTAACGAGTGGCTTAAATTTCGTAAGCCCATACATGGCGTGGATGAAAATGCACTATTCACCTCCAAACAAGGCCGTCGATTAGGTCAGCGTAGCATTCAACTCCGATTAGACCGGTGGTGTAAAAAACGGGGATTACCTGAACATGTACATCCTCATATGTTACGGCATTCATTTGCCAGTCATTTGTTAGAATCCTGTCAGGATATCAGGGCTGTGCAAGAATTGTTAGGGCATAGTCATATTAGTACCACCCAGATATATACTCATTTGGATTTTCAGCATTTAGCTGAGGTTTATGACCGAACTCACCCTAGAGCAAAAAATAAAAAGAATAAATGAAATTTAAAATATAAACCTGTTAATATTGAAGCGTTTTCAATGGGATAAACGTAGAATTTAATTATGTTACTTAGGGTTTTAAGAGATGACTGATATAGACGCTAGATCTAGAGGAATACTTTGGTTTTTTGGTATTTTTTCGACTATGGTTGTTACGATATTTATCGGTCTTGGGGCATGGTGGGGGTCTGAGCCCGACACGTTTAATGTGCAAGATGAAGCCCTTATACGGATGACAAATAAAGACCCGGAATTTACATCTCTGCCAATTGGTTATGTGTACACCAATACACTGGCTCATATAGCTGAAGTATTGATGGGAAAACCCGGAGGCTATATCTCCAACGATGTCGCGCCTCCCGGCTTATTTTTAGATAATATTCGGAGCTGGGAATATGGTGCGTTGGTCATGTTGCGTGATGGAACAACGGCATTAAGAAACCATTTTGCCCGAGATCAATCACAATCCATTGAAGATAAAGATTTGTCGATGGCAGAACCTTATTTTTATTATGAGCCTAATTCATGGGCCTTACCTTCCACAGAATCCGAGTACGATAAAGGCGTGAAGTATCTGCATGTTTATATGCATCGCTTGCAAAACCCAAAAGCCAATCAGCGACGTGCCCAATTTTATTCTCGTGCGGATAATTTATGGACCTATCTGGAAGTGGTCATCAAACGCCTTGGTAGTTTATCTACACGTTTAACCGCCAGTACAGACCGGTTTGCGGGGGCGGCAGGCGTCCTTTATGACCCTAGTGGACAAATAGCACCTACCAACATGGAAGAAAGAACCAAAGGTGTAGGTAAAACACCGTGGTTATTAATTGATAATATTTTTTATGAAGCACGTGGTGAAAGCTGGGCTTTATTGCATATTCTTCAAGCGATCAAAGTTGATTTTGGCGATATTATTCTTGATAAACGGGCCATGAATACGCTGGATAATATGATTCATGCACTGGAGAATGCTCTGACCCCTATATTAAGCCCGATGGTTTTAAGTGGTGATGGCTTTGGCGTAACTGCCAATTATTCCTTAACGATGGCTAACTATATTGCTCGAGCCAATGCTGCTGCACTGGATTTACGTGATTTAATGAATAAAGGTTAAAGAGACAATGGATCAAGAAATAAATGATAACCTGAAGAAAATAAGTACCTGGAAACGCATATTTTTTATGTTGGTTTTTTCCGTCATAGTAGGCCTGGTGAGAGTTCTGCTTTGGGCTGTCATATTATTACAAGTTGCATCTGCTTTAATGACCGGTGCGGCAAATAAAAATATCTTGGGACTGGGCGGCAAACTTTCCGCTTATCTTTATCATATCTTATTATTTCTAACCTATAACACCGATAAATTACCTTTTCCCTTTTCTGCCTGGAACTTAATTGACGAAGTAAAGTTACCTGAAATTCAAGAATAATACTTTAGCCCGCTGTACCGTACCTTGATCGCTTTGTTTACGTTACAGACAGGCTTTTATGAGCAACAGCACCCGGTTTTTCAGTGATGCCGGGTTTCGCTATTCGCCGCTATCCAGCGGGGTTAACGATAGAATGTTATATTAAAAGCAATGCCTGATAGATGCCGAAAAATAATTCATATTGATATGGATGCTTTTTTTGCAGCGGTCGAACAACGTGATTTCCCTGAATATAACCATAAACCCCTAGTGGTTGGCGGCCAACCTCATTCCAGAGGTGTCGTTGCTACCTGTAATTATGAAGCCCGAAAGTACGGTATTCATTCCGCCATGCCTGCTTCTCAGGCCTATCGCTTATGCCCTCAGGCTATTTTTGTAAAGCCCCGGTTCGAGGCTTATAAAGAAGCCGCGGCCAGTATCAGGCAGGTTTTTAGCTGCTTTACTGAGTTAGTTGAACCGTTGTCGCTGGATGAAGCTTATCTGGATGTCAGTCATACTTCTTTGCATCATGGCTCTGCCTCTTTAATCGCTAAAGACATTAAAAAAGCGATTCTTGAGAAGACGCAACTGGTTGCTTCAGCCGGCGTTTCTTATAATAAATTTTTAGCAAAAATTGCCTCTGACAGGGATAAACCTGATGGTTTTTATTTAATCACACCGGAGCAAGGCGCGCAATTTGTTGAAATGCTGCCTATTGGACAATTTCATGGTATTGGTAAAGCGACGGAAAAGAAAATGCATGCTTATGGCATAAAAACGGGGCGTGAGCTAAAAAAACAATCGCTTGCTTTTTTGTTGCAAACCTTCGGTAAAGCCGGACAGCATTATTATGATATTTCCAGAGGTATTGACCTCAGACCCGTCAATAACCATCGACTCAGTAAATCTGTAGGTGTTGAAACAACCTTTCAAACAGATATTAAAGAGCGGCAGCATATTCTAGAACAGTTAAATCAGTTATTAAGTCAGGCCTTGGTCAAGTTGAACGCGAAAAAATTAAGCGCGCGAACTGTCACCATAAAAATTAAATATCATGATTTTGTGCAAATAACGCGTAGTCAAACATTATCCCGTGCCATTTCATCATCATGGGACGCGACCGGGATTTTTGACGATTTATTAAAAGATACGGATGTTGGCCAGCGTCATGTGCGATTGTTGGGGGTCAGCTTTTCCTCTTTACATTCCTTAGCTCAGCCATTAGCTTATCAGCAGATGGATTTATTTGATGTGCTGGGTTCGAATTGATTCAGGGGAATATGCCATCCATTACTCTATCAGCAGTTCCTTGAGATATTGGTATAAAACCCGAGCCATTTTAGGGGGTTTTTCTTGCAGGGCTTCTTTTTGTGCATTGCGCTGTAATTGTCTTAAATATTGTCGGTCAGCATTTGGAAACTGATTCAATAATGCGGTTAATACCGTATTATCCTGACTGGCAATTAATTTATCGCGCCACTGTTCACACTGATGATGATCTCTGACACCATGCGCACTCTTGGACTTTATGCGATCCAGCGCTTCTTGAATATCATTCAGATCAATCTTTCTTAGTTGTCCGGTAATGAATTTAAGTTGACGCTTTCTGGCCGCTTTTGTAGCCGACATTATTCTTGCCTCTTTAACGGCAACTTCAACTTTTTCAGACAGCTTCATGGTCGTTAACTGAACATCTGTTAATTGCGTTAATGCCTCTGCAAGTTCCGCAATATCCGCAATATCCCTTTTGATCTGGGATTTATTGGGGCGAATGGCGTAAAACTCAATCAAATCACCATTTTCATCATATTCCGGTTCTTCATCTCCGCCGTAGGCGACTTCGTTATTATCTCTCATGATTAAACCATTGCTATTAAAAAGACGACAAATATTATTACAAAACTCAGTGGTAGCAGCAAACTTTTCCAGTCAGATTTTGAATGCTTGCTTAAGTGGGCTGCGGATTTTATGCCTGGGCGCATCCATAATATGACACCCAGTACCATCACGCCCAATAAAAGATTTTCCCAAAGTGAAAATTCCATGGTGTTTCCTTAATTGTTTACAGAGGATTATACGTGATCATTGCTGATGGCGTGTTTCCAAATATCAAGTTTTTCCTGAAAGGACATCGTCGCATGTGCCGGACTGGTTGAGGGTAATCGAAAATATGTCAAATCGCTGAAGGGACTGTTAAGTTGGGGTAACACGGTTTTTTTATATATGTTTTCGGCTTTTGCGCCGTTAAAACATACCGTGTTAATGGCCGGGTGAATCGCAAAGAAGGCTTTGAAGTCATTGGCCTTTATGGAATTCATTGCGATCGCGGTATCGAGGCTGCCTGTTCTATGGCAACTATGCAAAACATCCCACAAGGCAATGTCATTATTAAGTAATAGCGCTGTGCGCTGACCGTACGTGGTGGTCTGGCAATTCGGGTCCAATAAACGCAACATAATAGGCCAGAATGCATTGCGTTGATGTGCATAATATTGTTGGGTTGCTAAAGACACTTGGCTGGGCATTGAACCCAGAATCAGTAAGGTCGCTGATTTGTCGGCGATCGGGGCAAATCCGCTGATAGGCTTAGTCATCGGCCATCATGAATGGAATGCACGCCCGGTTTATCGGGTTTGTCAAAAATAAACCTTACGGTCGCAGTAAATCTGAGATAATGCATGCCCCTTTTATTGTCGATGTTAAATTCCATGTGGTTTAAAAATCTTGCACTATACCGTTTTACCGAAGCTTTTACTTTATCCAGTGAGGAGCTTGAAGACAAACTCAGTGAAAAACAATTTCAGCCCTGTGGTAAACAGGATGAATTTAGTCAAGGCTGGACATCGCCTGTTAATCATACTGCCGAGCAACTGATACACGCAAGCAATGGTTTTATGATGTTGTGTTTGAAAAAGGAAGAAAAAGTCATTCCTGCGGCAGTGATCAATGAAATGTTACAGGAAAAAATAGCGGATGTTGAAACACAAGAGTCTAGAAAATTAGCTAAAAAAGAACGCGCCGCATTAAAAGACGAACTCATCTTTGAGCTTTTACCCCGCGCTTTTTCATTCTCAAAAAAGACCTATGCCTATATAGACCCGAAAGGCGGCTGGATGGTGGTGAATGCCGCTACGCCAAAAAAAGCAGAGGATTTATTAAGTTTTTTACGGAAAGGATTGGGTTCTTTGCCCATCGTACCGGTCAATACTCTTGAATCACCGGTAACAGTCATGACGCAGTGGCTGACAGATAAGCATTCCGTTCCTGAGGGCGTCACCATTGAGGATGAATGTGAATTGCGTAGTAAAGAAGACGAGGCCAGTATTATCCGTTGTAAACGGCATAACCTGAGTTTACCTGAAATTACGAATCATCTGGAGAAGGGTAAACAAGTCATTAAATTAGCGGTTAACTGGACGGATCGCCTATCTTTTATTATTGATGAAAATCTGGCGATTAAACGCCTGAAATTTCTTGATTTAATTCAAGACCAGGTGGCGGATATAGAAGCAGATGACGAAGTGGCTCAATTTGATGTAAACTTTTCAATTATGTCTCTGGAGTTGGCTCATTTTTTACCGCGTTTTCTGGAATTTTTTGGCGGTGAAAATAAAGTTTAAGTCTGGCAGGAAAACATTTATGTCCAACAGCTTATTTCTATGTTTAATACGCCACTATTTTATTTGCTGTTATTAATAAGCAATACGCTGGGAGCGGCTAGTTTTTCATATCCTGAAAATAACGGCGACTCTCTCATTGGTGACACATCTTCTTTAACCCGGGTGTTTTTTTCCGGATATGAAGATACGCTGCTTGATATTGCCAGGTATTTTAATGCAGGACAAAATGAAATTCTCCGGATAAACCCCGGTGTCGATAGGTGGCTACCCGGAGAAGGGACTTTAATAAGCATCCCTCATAGTCGTTTGTTACCCGCGACAGTGCATCAAGGTTTAGTGCTTAATTTGCCGGAGTTTCGTTTGTATTATTACCCCCGACAGAGTAATGGCCAGCTTAAACAGGTCATTACTCACCCGATCAGTGTCGGACGTGCAGGCTGGAATACACCTTTAGGTAAAACCCGCGTGACCCATAAAACCAGAAATCCGGTCTGGATACCTCCTCTCTCAATCCGCAAAGAGCATGAGGCAAGCGGGGACATCTTACCCGCTATTGTCCCGGCAGGCCCTGATAATCCATTAGGCCTTTTTGCCATTAGACTCGCTATCCCGGGGTATCTTATTCATGGCACTAATAAACCCTATGGTATTGGAATGCGTGTCAGTCATGGCTGTGTCCGTATGTACCCGGAAGATATCAAAGGCCTATTCTCACAGATAAAAATCGGCACCCAAGTCAATATTATTAATCAAGCTATAAAAGTGGGATGGTCAAATAATGCGCTTTTTATTGAAGTTTATCCGGATATGGAAGGCCAGGAGTTAGCCATGGAACAAAGGCTGGAAATCGCAATGGAACTGATAGCAAAAGCGAATGATGAGACGCTGCCCGCTCTTGATACCGGTGGGTTAAGGCAGGCCTTGCAGCAAAGTACTGGCATTCCTGTGCTTATTTACAGGAAAAACGGGATGCTGCCGGTTAAAAAAGGGCAAAAAAACTGAGCAGAGCAATGTACTCAGGTCTTTTTGAAAGCGATGCTTTAAAACGATTGCATTCTAACTTATTTCATCATTGACTTTTTGAACATACGATCAAGTTTATTATTGGTATCTTGCGCATATTGAGCCGCACGATTGGCAGCAGCTTCTGCAGATGTCGCTTTTTCAGCGGCTTTAGCGGAGGATACTCGCGCTTTAGAAACATCTGCTGATACTTGGGCTTTTAATGCATCAATTTGGGTTTGTAAAAACTCGATATCAGATTTAGACGCACATCCTGTTGCTAAAGCGGCAGCAAGAACAACTACTGAAAATTTTACTGTTTTCATCATGTTATGTTTCCTTATAAAGAGATTAATAACGGACCAAGCGCATAATCACGTACGGACAGAGCTTTCGGCCAATTCTGCCTTTTTTGGGGGAAAGTTTCCAGTTTTATTTTATTTTTACCCGCATATTGTCAGTAATCCAGGGCGCTAGACGATCAATTTGCGCATTGGTTAAGGCAATGCAGCCATGCGTCCAGTTGACCAGATTATGAATACGTTCATCGGCATTGCCTAAACCGTGAATACCAATTCTGCCGCCTAGCGGGGTGGAGTGTGGCGGTGTCTTATGCTGTCGATGCGCAGCAATAATAGCCGCGTGGGCTTGCTGGTCTAACAAACCCGCGGATAAGGCCTGGTCTGCATTTTTCTCGGAGGGGTAATTAAAACCATAAAATCGATGAAACAGACTGTTTACATTCACCCATGTAATCTTATAGTCTCCTAAGGGCGTAATGTCATCGCCTACAGATTGTTTAAACCCTGCACCATTGCGTCCAATAGCAATGTTTTTCATAACGGCAAGGGTCTTGTTACCTTGTTTAATTTCAAGTTGTAACTTTTGGGTATCAATGGAAAGCCAGATATTTTCTTCGGCTTTCGGGCATTCCAGAAGAAAAACCGGTGCTAAGCATAAAAAGACGAATAATGGTATCCGGTTCATAAAAACCTACAATTAATGAATGTTTTAGTGTATTTTAAACCGACTTATAACAATAAAAATGCAGTCAGGCTCTAAATATGCAAATCAATACGCTATCAACCACGGCCTATACCGATCAGAAACCAGGCACTTCCGGATTAAGAAAAAAAGTCACTGTTTTTCAACAAATCAATTATCTGGAAAACTTTGTGCAGTCAATTTTCAACTCTATTGACGGTTTTCAGGGAGAGTCTTTGGTGTTAGGCGGCGATGGTCGCTATTTTAACCGCGATGCTATCCAGATTATTATAAAAATTGCAGCAGCCAATGGTTTTTCTGAGCTGATCATTGGCCAGAGTGGTTTATTGTCAACTCCTGCCGCATCACATATCATCAGAAAATATAAAGCTTTTGGCGGTATTATTCTTTCTGCAAGTCATAACCCTGGTGGGCCTGACGAAGATTTTGGTATTAAATATAATGTAAATAATGGTGGCCCGGCTCCCGAAAAATTTACCGATGCACTGTTTGAAAATACCCGAAATATTACGGAATACAAAATTGCAGAAATTGCGGACCTTGATTTAGACCATATTGGCCAGCAACAAATTGATGACCTCATCGTCACCATTATTGACCCGGTAGACGATTATGCTGCACTGATGGCAAGCATTTTTGATTTTGAGCTGGTAAAGAACAGCATTGCAGCTAATTACATTACTTTGTGTTTTGATGCCATGCATGCTATCACCGGCCCTTATGCCCGCCGAATTCTTGAAGATATATTAGGCGCCCCTGCAGGCACGGTGATTAACGGTATTCCTCTGGAAGATTTTGGGGGGGGGCATCCTGATCCGAATATGGCGCATGCCAAAGAGCTGACCGCATGCATGTTTGGCGACAACAGTCCTACTTTTGGCGCAGCATCGGATGGTGACGGTGATCGGAATATGATTATGGGCGCTAATATTTTTGTTACCCCGAGTGATAGTCTGGCCATCATGGCAGCGAATGCCCATTTGATTCCCGCTTATGCGGGAGGGATTTCAGGTGTCGCTCGTTCCATGCCGACCAGTCAAGCGGTTGACCGGGTTGCTAAAAAAATGGGCTTGCCTTGTTTTGAGACGCCGACGGGCTGGAAATATTTTGGTAATCTGCTGGATGCTGGAAAAATCACTTTATGTGGCGAAGAAAGTTTCGGTTCGGGTTCAGATCATGTCAGAGAAAAAGATGGGTTATGGGCTGTGCTCTTTTGGCTAAACCTTATTGCTAAAAAGCGCCAGCCTGTTGAGCAAATTGTGCAAGAGCATTGGCAAGCTTTTGGTCGTGATATTTATTGCCGCCATGACTATGAAGCCGTCGATCAGGATATTGCTAACGAAATTGTTGAGCACTTGCTAGGCCAGCTGCCCGAGCTTACAGGTCAGTCATTTGGTGATTACACCGTCAAATATGCCGATGAATTTAGCTATACCGACCCGATAGACAATAGCGTCAGTAGCCATCAGGGTATTCGCATTGGTTTTGAGGATGGTTCCCGTATTATCTATCGCTTATCAGGAACAGGTACGGTAGGGGCAACATTAAGAATTTATCTTGAAAAATATGAAGCGGATGTCCGCAAACATAATCAGGATGCGCAACAGGCACTGTCTTATTTAATCGAACTTGCCGAACAATTTTGTGAAGTTAAAAAACGCACAGGTAGAACCGAGCCCACGGTCATTACGTAAAGGGATGTTGCGGCAAACCGGGTTTGACTGGGTGAAGGCAGCGGTCGTTGTCTCACGCAAAGTCAACCCGGGCTAACGGTAAACGGTAAACGGTATTAGCGGTGAGCCGTCCGGAAAATTTCAATCTGCTGTCTGATCGCCCCTTCCTGCTGTGTAATACTTTCGCACAATTGAAATTGATGCAGTGCTCTGTGCAGATTTTGTTCTGGCGAATTCACTTTAAAATATAAATTGCCGGCTAAATAATCGCTAAAAAAACGTAAGCCTAACTCGAAGGGCATCAATTGAATGGCAGGGTATAAATAAGCGTAATCCCAGGTATTTAAAAAACCATGCATCTCGGGTAAGTAATTGCTTAATATGGCGTTACACCGCTCAATATCAAAGCTATTAGACTCCTTGATATGACAACATGAGCGTAAGCAATCTGCAATATCATGAAGGATTAAGCCAGGTTTAACAGTATCTAAATCAATGAGGCTCAGCACCTGGTTGCTGTCTTTTTTGAATAAAAAGTTATTCAGTTTAGGGTCGCCATGGGTAATCGATTCGGTCAATAAGCCTTTTAATCGTGCGGTTTCCAGCACAGATGCTTGTGCTTGCAAGCTATCAATAAATTGTCTACAGCGTTGTACTTTCTTAGCATCGACAGGGTTTCCCTGTTTATCCTCAAGCGACTGATAATATTTTAAATATTCAGGGGTTACATGAAAACCTGCCAAGGTATCATGAAAGCTATCCAGCGCGACGTTTCTGAATAAGCAATGGAAGTGAGCTAAGGCAAAACCCAGTTGTTTTGCTTCCTCCAGATTGCTGATGAGCTCTTTACTGACGGTATTGTCTATAAATTCTAAAGCCCGCCAGACATTTTTTTGTGGATCAACAGCATAATTATGATGATTCAGGGTTTTTATCAGCTGAGGTATCTTTAGTCTGACCTCTGAACTGCTTTTTTGACGAAGATGCTGATTTAAGCGGATCAAATTTTCCATCATGCCCGCCGGGTCAGGGAAAACCTGTGTGTTAATGCGTTGTAATACAAAGGATTCCTGCGCCGCTGTGACCAGAAAAGTATCGTTGATTAAGCCATTGCCCAATGCCGAAATTTGGTGATGTGCGGCATGACTAAAGTAGCTGGCGGCTATATGTGCAGCGCGGGTCACCACATCAAGGGCTAATGAATTGAGTTAATTGGCGTAATGCCTGTGCTCTGTGACTGAGTTCATTTTTAATGTCCGGCGACATTTCGGCAGAGGTTTGTTGGTGGCTTGGCACCCAGAAAATGGGATCATAGCCAAATCCATGATGACCGGCGGGGGCTGACAAAATAACGCCCTCCCACACTCCTTGGGAAATAATGGGTAATGGGTCATGGGCATGACGCATGAAAACCATGACACAGACAAAACGGGCAGTACGTTTTTCAACCGCAACCGACTCTAAATCGGTTAATAACTTTTGTAAGTTTTCCTGGTCTGAGGCCCCCACCCCGGCATATCTTGCCGAAATAACACCGGGGGCACCGTTGAGTGCATCCACCACGAGGCCCGAGTCATCTGCAAGGGCCGGAAGATGACTGTGTAGCGCTGCATTTCTGGCTTTTATAATGGCATTTTCCACAAATGTGGACCCCGTTTCATCTGCCTCTTCAATATTAAATTGAGACTGGGGCACAATGGATTGCCGGGTGAGTATGGATTGAATTTCTCTGATTTTTCCTGGATTAGCACTGGCTAAAACAAGGGTTTGATTGTCTGTCAATGCCATAGGAAATACGCCTTTAAAAAACTATTTAACTGTTGCTAATGCTTCGCGCTGTTTTTCCAGTAACTGATTAATACCGTGTTCTGCCAGTTCCAGCATGGTATTGAGTTCGTCTTTTCTAAAGGCGTGGCCTTCAGCGGTGCCTTGTATTTCAATAAATGCAGCGGCATCATTCATCACTACATTCATATCGGTTTCGGCATGACTATCTTCAGCATAATCCAGATCTAAAACAGCCGCTCCATTATAAATGCCGACTGATATCGCCGCAATCTGACCGTGAATGGGGTTCTTTTTAATTTGTTTTTTAGCCAGCATGCCATTGATCGCCAGAGACAAGGCTACAAAACCACCGGTAATTGCTGCGGTACGAGTGCCGCCATCGGCCTGAATAACATCACAATCAATCGTAATGGTATGTTCTCCCAAGGCTTTCAAATCAATGGCAGCACGGAGGGAACGGCCAATTAAACGCTGAATCTCCAGCGTGCGGCCACCTTGTTTGCCTCTGGAGGCTTCACGCCCCATTCGATCATGGGTAGATCTTGGTAGCATGCCATATTCAGCAGTGACCCAGCCCTCGCCCTTGCCTTTTAAAAATCGGGGGACTCTTTTTTCCACAGAGGCTGTGCACAGCACTCTGGTATCACCAAACTCAACCATGACAGAACCTTCCGCATGTTTTGTATAGTGGCAGATAAAGTTAACATCTCTTAATTGTTTGGGGGTGCGTCCACTCGGTCTCATACTGCTACTCATAGAAAAACGGCTCAGTATACCCGCTTTTATTGGCTTAATGATTTTTAATTGCCTTTACAGCAATTGAGTTCACGGATGATAAGGGCTGTGCTTAAAGTGCAGATGACATTGATTGCGATGGCAGGAATAAAGTCCAGGCTGCGTTCAGAAACAACCAGCATAGTGGGTCAGGCCATCCAGATTTTGTTCATAAGAGCATTCTGTAATACTTGGACGGATTGCGGTCTTTGTTCTGGATCAATGGCCAAAACCCCGTTAATGGCGAGATATTCAGGCGAGTTCCCGTTCGATCATATACTGGTTTATAATGGTAGCCGATTGCAGGTAATTCCATTCTTAAGGATAGTTTCTGGATCGTAATATTTAGTCATTTATGTCGTGAATTTGAGCGCACAATAAACACAACAATAGGTAATACAATGATAAAGAGTATGACTGCGTTTGCCAGTAGCGAGGCAGTAATAGACAATTTAACAATAAATTGCGAATTACGGTCTGTTAATCATCGATATAGCGACATTTCAGTCAAGATACCGGAGCGTATCCGGTTTGTCGAAGCCGATATCCGGTTACTGATGAAATCTGAACTGCAACGTGGCAAAATAGAATGCGCATTAAGCTATAAAAAAAATGATAACACCCAGAACACGATCACCATTAATGTAGCGGCGGTAAAAGCTTTATTACAGGCGACAGGGGAAATCGAAGACCAGATGCATTCTGCACAAACGTTTTCAGCCCTTGAGGTGCTTAATTTCCCGGGAATACAGCAAGAACCGGAAAGAAATAAGCCCGATTTATTGCAAGGTGTACTTGATTTGGTTGGCAACGCTCTGCAACAACTGGTAGACAACAGAGAAAGAGAAGGGGCACAATTATCTCTGTTGATAGAAGATCGCTGCCAGCAAATACATGACTTGGTTCAGGCTGCAAACCAAAGATTACCGCAGGTATTGGTACAAATAAAAAATAAACTAAAAGAACGTATTACAGAAATCCTTGACGCACCCGATTTTGATCGCCTGGAACAAGAAATGGTTTTTCTGACTCAAAAGCTGGATGTTGCCGAAGAGCTGGATCGTCTGGAAACACATGTTATCGAAGTGCTCAATGTGTTAAAAAAACAGGAAGCTGTTGGCCGTCGTCTGGATTTCTTAATGCAAGAAATGAATCGTGAAGCCAATACCTTAGGGTCTAAATCAGCCGATAAAGAAATGACCAAAATTTCCATTGACCTTAAAGTATTAATTGAACAAATGCGGGAACAAATTCAGAATATTGAATAGAGTTCTTGGTAATCCATGTATTGACGTTAACG
>JAPYOW010000074.1 GCA_029937975.1 Methylococcaceae bacterium
GCACTTGCTACTGATCAAATCTATCTAGGCGTAACTTAACGAGTTCCTTAAGCCCTATCAACTACAAGTGATGCACTATGGTGCTGGACTACCTGTTGTCACAAAACACAGCAATGGGGCTACATTTTGTATCTGCATGATCAAACCTAAAGCACAACTCAGTTTACGAGCAATAAAGCCAACAGATAAGGCATTAGACAACGGATGCAATCCGCATGAACAGTGCTTTGTTTAGTTTTTATCTACAACAGGGAATATCGGGAAAAACAAAAATCTCTCAAGACTCAGTTTCCGGGGGTGTTTACAGGAGGTTATTCTAAGAAATGGTGCCCAGGGGCGGAATCGAACCGTCGACACGAGGATTTTCAGTCCTCTGCTCTACCGACTGAGCTACCTGGGCACTATATTTTTTTGACTTATATCAAGTCTGCATTGATTGTAGATGGTGCCCAGGGGCGGAATCGAACCGTCGACACGAGGATTTTCAGTCCTCTGCTCTACCGACTGAGCTACCTGGGCAAGACACCAAAACAAGCCGCCTATTAAACTAAGTTATCGGCTTTTAGTCAAGAAAAAAAAAGAGTTTCTTGTGCATGCGGCGCTGATTATAAGTGAAAAAAATCATCCATGGCAAGTGTGGGCGCAAACTTCAGCCTAAAACGCTTGCTAAGACATAGGCGATTGAAATCCCCGCCACCCTAAAACCGGCATCCATACTGCACGGCTAAGCACATGCTAACCGTGGGTTGAGCTCGCTTTGTTATTAAACAAGCGAGCGATAAACCGGAATACTTTTTTTATTCCACTCCATATCCTGGGTAATAACCAAATCATTAACCCAATAAAAAAGATTAACCCAACTAAAAACCAGAGCGGATGGTTTATACATGCCCAGACTCCGCCTATAACGGCAATATCTTCACTGATGGATGCAGTCCAATTCGTGAAGGGTTCAGGGGAACTGTTGATGATGACCCGAGAACCGGATTTTGCCGCGTGCGTGGTGGCGGCTAAACCACCTCCTAACAGTGCAGCAGCAATTTCTATTGCAGGATTTAAATCCCCTATCGCTCCGGCAGCCAACATGGCTCCGGCTGGGATACGAATAAAGGTATGGATAGTGTCCCAGCCCGTGTCTATGCCTGGAATTTTATCTGCAAAAAATTCCACACAATACATCAAGCCGGCGGCTCCCATAACCATAGGGTGTGCCACTATTTGTAAATCGGCAGGTAAGTCTATATTACCTGTACTCGCAAGATAACCTAAAGTAAACAAGGTGGCATAGAGATTAATGCCACTTGCCCAAGCCAGCCCCATTGTTAATGCGAGTGTGGTTGACACCTGGTCTAACGCTTCCATAAAAAAACCTTTGGTAATGTTTAACGGGGAAGAGTAGCATTTTGTTGATGAATATTAACTGAAATGCTTTTATTTCCACTCTTTATTGAGCGTTAAGGTATTTCTTTTATCATTGAGCGTTACTTGGTACTTTCTAAAAATATTCAGCCCTAATACCCTCACATTAGCTAATACTTGATCCTGCATAAAACTGTGGTTAGGTTTTTTACTGATTCATAGCCCATTTCCAATGCCGGATTTTTTTGTAAATAAAGCATCCGTAAACCATTAGCTGTCTGTTTTTTTGCGGTATGTATTTACTAGAAATTGACGCCTAAATCTGACATCTTAGACTGCGACAAAGCGACGAAGCCTTGTTAGAACCAGCATGCAATGAATCCGTAGGTGGCACAGTATTCTATTCCCGCTCAAGCGGAAAACAATCCCATTAAGGCCTAAACAAGTATAATTCTGACACCGAAATAACATGAGATAACAGCCCAATCGGGGGCTTATTCAAGAGAACGTCATTCTCTCTTCGTCACTATTTTAGGGTAAAAATACCAGCAGATATAAAGCAATACCCCTGAGCCTGCAAGGACACAAAGTGCCAATACCGGGTTAGTGCGTAAAAGAACTTTAGCAGCGCCCAGCATTAAAAGCACGACCAATATAATGATTAAATTAAAAAAATGTTTCAAGGTTGGTTCCTGTCTGTGATACTGTTTTAGTGTAGTGGAAGTGTGAAATGTTGTAAATTATTTCAACGAAAAATTGCTATAGTCAGTTTCCTGTCAATCAATAAGATAATTGGCAAGACCTAACTCACCTATATTGCGCAGGATTTCCAATGGTATTATTCAAGGCATCACCCAGGGCTTGCATAGCAAGCGATATAGCCAGCACTGCCACGCAAAAAAACCAACAAAAAACAGTAAGATGGCGAGAGTATTTGTGGTCAGCTGCCTAAGCACGCTGGCTTTTTTAACATATGGAGATAAAGCATGACTCTAACAGTTGAATTGGTAGAAGAAATTAAGGTTATAACACTCTATAACTTAGCCTCTATACAGGAAGGCATTAAAATTCATGGCTCGGCAAAACCCGAATTGATCAACGCGGCAGCAAGATTGTTTGAGAAAGGTCTTATTTCTCAACCTGATGGCGGCTATTTAACCGATTTAGGCATTGAAGTGGCAGAACATGCCCAGGCAGTTCTGCAAATATTATCCTCTGAATAAATAGACTGCTTTTTATCCCTGACCGATATTTATGCCTCTAACCCATAACGGATAGGCAGCTCATATCACGGTTAATGTCATTGCAAAAATAAAGACAAAAACAATAAAAAATGTAAATAACACCTCTTTAGTCAATGCTTGTTGCGCACGCTTAAGTTGTAACAATAAAGCCTGCTTTTTATCATCCGCTTGAAAAACAGTTTTCATCTGGCCTTTAAAACTGTTTTTTTCTGCCTCTGCAGCTTCTTTGGCCAGGATGCCATCAATTTTTGAATTCAAGCTATTACAATGCGGACATCTGTCCGCTTCATTGCTAATCGGTTGCTTACAATTACTACAGTAACTCATCTTAATATTCCTCGATCAAATAATGAAAAAATTTCCTGATAATATATCATCAGGAAAATAGGGGTTCGCGCGATTAATGACCTGCGCCCCCAGAAAGTTATTTTCTTTTGCTGTACCTTTTTAAGTGCTTCTTGCACTTTTTTATGACTCTTTATTTTTTTCCACTGTTGGGTTTTTGCCTCAGCCATCGTCAACTAAAGGTGATATTCCAGTCATGCATCAATTTCATTCAGCACTTGCATGATACTACTTTGTCCGGACATATTTGACCGGCCCAACCTAGTGACAACCCTGGGTTTTAATTTTTCGGGTAATTCATCAAATTTTTCTGACGGTGCCTTTGGTTTTTTTCACGCGGTGATTTGTACCCGTTATTTTCAGCCCTCTACTGGTCATATTCATCCCGCCCAACATCCGTTAGTTTGACAAGAGTATTTTTATCGAACAGTATATTACTAGATTTAAGGTTGCCATAAATAACATTATTTTGATAAGCAAAGGCAAGGCCTACGCCAATATCTCAAAGCGTTCTTAAAGCCTCATCTCAGGGTATAGCCACCATTAAGCGGCTGGCAAATGAACCCCCGTTTAAATACTCCACCCCGATAATATACATCCACTCATTATTCGAATGCCCCGTATATTTTAGCGATATACTTGTGACTCAGTGGTTTTAATAAATCAGGTTCATCAAAACCTTTGCTCCACACCGGGCATTTTTTTATAATGATCAGCTGATGGTCTTTATTATTCCCATACCCATAAGTCGCACTGTCATTTGTTGCTTTAATAATATCTAATAAAGCAAGCCTTTTTTAGACTGCATACTAGAACTGCTAACAAGATTCGTCTATACAGCACCTATCTTTTACAACGAATGGCATTTGTTAGCAGATAACTGACTTTATTATTGCATGCTGCGTTTTTTAAAACAGCCTTAGACTCACATTCGAGATGGAAAACCATGATTGATTTACTGTTAATTTCTGCACTTCTGTTGCTTGGCTGGTATTGGTCTAACGCCATGAAAGCTAGAGAAATAGCCTATGCTGCTGCCGTCATACACTGCAAGAAAATGGAGGTGCAATTATTAGATGAATATGTAGCTTTAAATGGCTTCTGGCTTAAAAGAAATGAACAAGGTAAGTTTATGGGCTGGCGTTCTTATCAATTTGAATTCACCTCAACCGGTGAAGAGCGTTATCATGGCAAAATCATTATGCTAGGAAGACAAGTAATTAATATCCAATTAGACGCATATAGAATTTAAGACAATGGCTAAAAAAAACAAACACCAACAAATCTCGCCTGAAACCCAAGAGCAATCATTAAAGCTAGCGAAAGCAACGCAACGCCCAGGGCAAACCAAGGAACAAACCAAGTTAATCGCCCAAGGGGTACAAAAAGGAATTGATCAGTATAAAAAACAACAAAAGGTAAAATCTCGAGAATTAAATAAAAAACTGCATAAAGTCTCACAGAAATTATCGTCTGCAGCGGAAGAAACGGATATTCAGCTTAAGGAAAATATTATCTATAAGCAGGCTAAGTTACCTTGGGTTTTATTGCTGACCAGCTGGGCAGGTTTTGCAGTTTACTATTTTATGCCGTTGACTAAGTCCCTGTTATAAACCGAACTCAAATAATATTTTTACCGAAACAAAAAGAATAAAAGCAGAAAACCCCATATAAAGAATAAACTGTAAGGGGTTTCTTAAAAAAGAATCCCTTAACCGTTTATGCTCTCCTGCTTTTTTCAGTTGCTGGTAAATTGCTTTTTGCTCGGCTGATCGATAACGATGATAAGCCTCAAGTAATTGTTGCGCTTCGTCAAGATCCTGATTGTTGCGCAGCCAAAGAGCAGGCATAGAAACCCCCCAGTTGCCAGCCGATGTTTCATAGAAATCGATTGCTTTTTCGGTTAATAAACATTTAATTTCATATGCTTCATCTTCGGGGACGCCGCGTAAAGAAAAAAGTAATGTCGCCATGACGTTATTAATGGTATAAAAAATAAACAAGATAGCATATTTCAGATTTTAAGTTTTAATGAAAAAATGTCCATGGGCTTTATCGTCAATCGCTGAAGAACACTATCACGATCATGAATGGGGTGTACCCGTTCATGATGACCGCACATTATTTGAGTTCTTGATTCTAGAAGGGGCTCAAGCGGGTTTAAGCTGGTCAATCATCTTAAATAAACGCCAGGGCTATCGCGATGCCTTTAATAACTTTAATGCCGAGAAGATGGCTCATTATGACAGCACAAAAACTCAACAGTTATTAAACAACCCGGACATTATCAGGAATAAACTTAAAATCAATGCAGCCATCAGCAATGCTAAAGTCTTTCTAGATATACAGCAGACATATGGCTCTTTTAATCACTATATCTGGCAATTTACCCAGGGCAAAAGCATACAAAATCACTGGCAACAAAGCCATGATGTACCCGTGATGACAGAGGCATCTGAACAAATGAGTCTCTGTTTAAAAAAAGATGGCTTCAAATTTGTAGGCGCAACGATTTGTTATGCCTATATGCAGGCTGTGGGCATGGTCAATGACCATACCGTAGATTGTTTCAGACACCCTCAAATAAAGGCACTTTAAAATGACCCAGTTTGCACAGGCCGAACAGTTGATTCTCACTCAGCAGACATTATTATTGTCCACTGTTTCCCCAACAGGAGACCCTGAATGTAGTTATGCTCCCTATGTCAGAGATCAGCAGGGGGTGTTTTATATTTTTGTCAGTGAACGGGCAAGCCATACCCAAAACATGTTACAAACCGCGCTTGCCAGCATCTTATTTATTCAGCCAGAACAACAGGCGGAAAATATTTTTGGCCGTGAACGCGTAGTGTTTGCCTGTACAGTGCTTGAAATCCATCGTCAGCAGAGCGATTTTGAAACTCAACTGCAAGCCATGAAAGAAAAATTTGGTGAAACTATCGATTTATTACGTAATTTAAGTGATTTCCACCTACTGGCGTTAACACCGGTGGATGGCAAATATATCGCAGGATTTGGTCAGGCATTCGTCATGCCTGTAGATTAGGCATGACAGCAAGATACAGGGTTGATCGCCAGCAACAATCCAGCCACCTGGTTTAGTCGATGTGCATTCAGGGCTTGCACATCAACCCGGCCTATCAAGTGTTTTTCCTAGCCCTACCGACAAGGACTGCCTGAGCGATCAACATGCGGCAGCTCGTGCCCCCACTTGACTGCATTCAATTCCAGCTGAAAGCCCATAGACAGGCATCACTCGTCAATTTTCTAACCGCGCTATGCTGGGGGGCTAAGATATATTGTGATTGCTTCGGGGGCCAAACAGGTATTTTGATTACAGGCCTGTAAATTTAAGGTCACTTTAAGTGCTTGCGCTTTAAGTACTGGATTGGTCATTAAATGCGCGGTAATTTTAAACACACCTTGATACAATGCCAACGCTTGTCGGTTGATCTGGGTTTGAATGAGCTCAGGTTCAGGATAATCAATCTGACGCAACTGCCAGTATTGCTGGTCGACCACGTTGATCGTGGTAGCGATAAGGTCTTGTTGCACAGGTTGATGACTATTAATATGCCAATCTGCCTGACTGCTGAAATGAATCTCCAGCACATATTGCTGGCTAACCTTTGTGCGTCGAAGCTGAGCATCTATTTTGATGGCACCATTTGCCGCGTATTGATGCGCACTCACTTCCCCCTTTTTTAATTCATCCAGTTGTGCCAGCAAATAAGCATAGGCCACGGGCTGACGTGCAATATCGCTGGCAAACGCCTGCAATATCCGGGTGGCATGATCGCTATACGCCTGCTGGCCTGTGCGTTTAAATAATTGCTGAAAAACACGCATAGCCACTGCATTTCCTGAAGGTAGCGCACTGTCAAACGCATCGCCAGACTGGGTGAACAGTAATGGGTCTCGCCCCATGACCAACATTCCGGACGGCTTATCCAGAAACTTATCCAGCATTTCATTGGCAATCATTTCTGCCTTTAAAAGAAAGGACTGGTCACTGCTGACATCATATAAAGCGATTAAAGCTTCTGCCAAATGCGCGTAATCTTCCTGTTTAGCATGAATCGAAGCTTTGTGATCAAGATTGATTCGCCATAATACATTGGCTGCCGGGCGTTGCGATTGCCACAAGGCATTAGCCGCAGTTTTAGCTGCAGTAATATACCGGGGTTCATTTAAAATATCACCGGCTTCAGCCAAGGCAGTGATCAGCATGCTATTCCAGGCCACTATGATTTTATCGTCTGTTAAGGGCGGTATTTTTGTTTGACGGTACTGTCTTAAAGACGCTAAGAGAGCATCAAGTCGCGTGAGTAAAGCCTCAAGTGGCTGCTGCTGTTGACTGGCGACCTGTGCCAGTGAGGTCGGCAAAAACAAGATATTGTTACCTGCAAAATTTCCTTGTTCTGTCAGCCCAAATAAATCAATGATAAAAGTCGCATCAGCGGCCTTGAGTACTTGTTTAATTTCGTCCACCGTCCAGACAAAGTAGGTGCCTTCTTCCCCTTCACTATCCGCATCAGTAGCCGAATAAAATACCCCCTGACGACTGCTCATATCCCTCAGCACATAATCCAGCGTTTGCCGGACTACACGAGCATACAAAGGATTCTGGGTTAATCGATAAGCCCTGCTGTACACTCTGGCTAAATAGGCCTGGTTATAGAGCATTTTTTCAAAATGCGGTACCCGCCATTGCACATCCGTGGCATATCGATGAAATCCACCGCCTACCTGATCATATATTCCGCCTTGTAACATCGCTGATAAGGTGAGATTGATAGCATCTAATAGTGCTCCTTCGTTTTGTCTTTCGGCCACTTGCAGCAAAAATAACAACAGCGGTTCGTTAGGGAACTTC
>JAPYOW010000075.1 GCA_029937975.1 Methylococcaceae bacterium
GCAGTACCTGTCCCAGCAGCCGTCTGGCTATTTGGTTCTGGTTTAATGGGGCTTATTGCCATGCGAAAAAAACCATCCCACCTATCTGCACTCCCAGCCTAACCCCTGCCTTCAGTTCACTGCAAAAAGTCGCTGCTCTCGTCGCACGGCTTTTTGCATCAAGTACTGTAGTCACTCTCTCAAGTGAAAAGTCATTCATCGACTATCACCAAGAATCGAGGTCTGCCTTTCAAGGCGACCCTCTAAATAATGCTCTGTCACCGCCGAAATTTAATTAAAACCTAGCCCGCGGTGTGCAAATTCAATCATAAATCGATTCAACGCCATTTCCATTTGCTGGATGCGTCCTGAACAGCCAGGACAAAAACTTTTCAAGCCACCACCTTAATCGTACTGCCAGTGCATGAACCTGTAACCTCAATCCGCTGTGACATTTGCTCTTTTAATTCAGAAACATGAGAAATAATGCCAATCGTTCGCCCTGTCGATTGCAGATCAATTAGGGTATTAACCGCTAACTGTAATGAGTCCTGATCTAAACTACCAAAGCCCTCATCAATAAACAGGGTATCCAATTGAATACCGCCCGAACGTTCCTGTACCACATCTGATAAACCCAAGGCTAATGCCAGAGAAGCCATAAATGATTCGCCTCCTGATAAGGTAGCAACAGGTCTGGTTTTACCCGTATAGGCATCATCAATCGCCAAATCTAACCCTGCCGTGGTATTTCTTTTTTGCTGCTGTTCATTTTGGCGAATCAGCCGGTATTGTCCTTTACTCATAATATGTAATCGCTCACTCGCGATACTGAGCACTTGATCTAAAATATTGCCTAATACAAATCGCTCTAAACTCACTCGCACATTGCCTCGGCCTGAAGCCGCTTTAGCTAAAGTGCCGACTATTTCATACTGTTTTTTTATTGCAAGTTGTTGCTGTTCAATTTGTTGTACTTTATTCTGCGTATCAAAAAGTTTTTTATGCTGCTGACTGGCGGTTGTCCAGAGACCTTCAGCCAAGGTAAATGCATGACTTAATGCGTTTAATTGCTGTTGTAGTTTGGCTACATCAGGGGGCTGTTTAGCGGATAACTGCTGCTCCAGCAAACCGAGCTCTGCTTGTAATGTTGTGACCGCTGTATCATATACTTTGACATCTTGCTGCAGAACCCTAAGCGCCTCTTTACCCATTTGTGCATTTGCAAATACCTGCTGTGTGGCAAATTCACTTTCTACCAAAGCTTGTTGCCATAGCTGAGCTTGCACTTGCTGACGGGATTCCAAATCTGCAAGGCTCTTATGCAATGCGGTTACCGTTGCTTCCAGAGAAGATTGCTGGGTTAAAGCATCCATCAGTTCCTTATGCGCGTTTTGATGCTGAGTTTCCAGAGCTTTAATCTTTTTTTCAATTTTTGCCAGCACCTGTGCAATGACCTCAGAACTTCTATATTCCTCTGGTAATGCTGTATTAGCAGACTCTAACTCAGTTTCAGCCGTTGCTTTAGCTGCGGTTAATTCAGGTAATTGACCCTCCAGCACTTGCATCTGCTGAGCAATAGGTAAGCGCGCCTGCTCTTGATCCCTCAGATCTTGCTTCGCTTTGAGTAATTGAATTTCTTTAGCCTCAATGGTCTTTAAATCCTGCTCTAATCCCTTATAAACTTGCTCTGTTTCTAGCACCGACTTTCCAGCCTCATCACCTAATGCCGTCGCTAAAGCATTAATATCTTTTTGTTTATTTGTGACCGCATGCAAACAGCCCATCATGCTTTCTTTATTCGCATTCATCACCTTAAATTGGTTCGCCTGCGCTTGACGCGCCTGCTCCACCGCTGCTTGATTAATGTCTGCTGCATCTGCCGCAAAATGCGCAGGATCAGGATGTTCAAGACTGCCACACACAGCACAAGGCTGATGCGCCTCAAGTTTTGCGGCCAGTACCGCAGCTTGATTAGAAAACCACCGCATTTCTATGCGATTGGCTTCTTTTTCCAGCTGTTTAAAACAAGTATCCGCTGACTCATACTGCGCTTTTTGTTGCTGATAAGCCTGATTCACAACCTCCAGTTCAGTACGCGCTGCTGCCAATTCAAGACGTTGATCATAACGTCCTTTAGCCTTCAGCTTTTGCTCAACAATATCGGCTTTAATAACCGTTGCCTGCGCTAACGCTTCAAGCTCTTTGTGTAATGTGATTAACACTTGTTCAATGGCTTTATCTTGCTGCTGTAATGCCGTTTTTTTAGCTATTGCCCGCTCGTGATGCTCCCCGGCCCTTAACGCAGTCGCTTTGAATGCTTGATATACCGCTAATTTATCCCGATAACCGCTGATCTTGCTTTCTTCGGCTTTCAGCGTATCTCGTTGCTGGTAACTCTCTGTCGCAGTATTTACTGCAACCTTTGCCTTATTAACACGACAACCTGCTTTTTCCTTATCACTGTGCGCATTATTAATTGCGGCCTGCTTATCTTTAACATCCTGCAAAACAGCTTGTAAAGTTTGCCAGGTTGGTGCAATTGATGCCGCTCGTTCGGCCTTTACGATACGAGATTTATCCGCTTTAATCTCATCCGCCTTTTGCCGATAAGCTTCCCATTCCTGTTGTTTACTATTGCGACGCGCAAAAGTTTGGCCTAAAGCTTCTGCGGTTTCCAACACTATTGCCGCTTGTTGTTTTTCATCAGCAGCCAATTCTTTATCTTTTTTCCCGGCCTCTAACAAATGAACGGCATCCTCAATAGCTTTTTCTAATGCAGCACTTTCTGTAAGTCCCACATCAGCAAACGCCTCGGTTTTCCTCTCTTCAAAGCTTTGATTCTGCTTATCTATCGCCCCGGCTTTATCCTTAAGTAACTGTTCGATTCGCTGGTATATTTCAGTTTGAAACAGTGTGGATAAAATGGTCTGCCTGTCATCCGATTTTGCCAATAATAATGCCCGAAATTTGCCTTGCGGCAACACCATGACTTGCAGAAACTGCGCGGATGACAACCCTACAATCTCTTTAATTCTGTCATCCGCATCTCTGTTCTTTTTAGCGACTAAGGTTTCTTCCTCACCCCCTTGCAGAATCCGCCTTAAATGCGCCGTTGATTTGTGCTCGGTTTCCCCTCCTCCTCTTTTGGAAGGTCGCATTTGAGTCGGCACCCGGGTAATACGATAGCGATCGTCTCTAATACTAAACTCCAGAGATAATTCAGTCAGTAAATCTGCCTCCGCATGATCACATCTTAGCCCCAGTTCTTTACGGTCTGAATCTGTAGTTTCACCATAAAGCGCATAACAAATGGCATGAAGAATAGAGGACTTACCCGCCCCTGTCGGGCCATCAATTAAAAATAAGGCATTGTCACCTAATGCAGAAAAATGAATCACTGCTTTTTTAGCAAACGGGCCAAAGGCTTGTATTTCTAAGACATGTAATTTCATTCGCTTCCCTCAACCTCAGCTGTGGCAGCTGCAATGATTTCCATTAACAGGGCATTTTGTTCCGCCGTTAAATCATGTCCGCTGACCTGTCGGAAAAAATCTTTAAACACTTGCTGCTCGGTGCGTTTGCGTCCCACATCCGCAAGCAACTGACTGCCTCTGGATAACGTAAATTGTGTACGCTCTAATTGCAAGATATTGGGATAAACTTTTCTTAACTGCCCCATTGGATCCAGTATATCCTGTGTATCCGTTAATTTAGCCAATAGGTAATCATGCTGACAAGGATCCGTTTTACCTTGTTCAATCAGGTCTTCTAACAAACCTTCGATCACTCTTAAATCTTTTTGAGGGGTTAACGGCAGATGTTTGGCGGAAACCAAACCCTGCGCATTTAATTCAACTAACGTAATGCCTTTATTTTGTTTATATTCAGAAAATGAGTACTTTAGTAAGGAACCTGAATAACGAATAGACTCTTTACCCTTGTATTGCGGCCCATGTAAATGCCCTAGCGCTACATAATCAAAATCTGTCAAGGGTTGGTAAGAAACCCGGTCAGCCCCGCCAATAGATAAGGGTCGCTCAGAATCCGAGGCTTCGGCCCCATCAATAAAACAATGACTGATTAATACAGCAGGCGTGTTTGCCCTGCGCACTGCTTTAACGCGCTTAACTAAATAGCCATGTGCTTCATCATGGTTCTTGACCTCACAGCCAAACGCTTCCCGTACTTCAACGGGATCATGATAGGGAATGCCATAAAAATGCACAGGCCCGGTTGCTGTGTCGATAATCACGGGCGTTGTGACATCAGACAACTGACTTAAAATATATAAACCCGACTGCTGCATATGCCGCGCACCAAATCGCAAGCGTTTGGCAGAATCGTGATTGCCCGAAATCATAATCACCGGAATTTTTAACTCAGCCACCATGTCATCTAAAAACTGATCTAATGCATCAACCGCTTCTGCGGGGGGTACCGAACGATCAAACACATCCCCTGCAATAATTAATGCATCAACATCATGTTCGCGCGCATAAGCTTTTAACTGTTGCAACACATGTAACTGATCGTCCAATAGGGATATATTCTGGAATAGACGACCCATGTGCCAGTCCGAAGTGTGAATGAATTTCATAAATAAGCCAAGTCTGTCTGTTATTAGATTTTCCGGTAAAAACGATAAAAATTGCCGTAAGCTGTCAGGCCTCAGGCGCACAAGAAACCGCTAGAATCCATAGCTTTCTAGTATATCCATGCGTTTATTACAGGCATATACCGCACCTGCATTTGCAAATCAGCGCACCACCTCCCTGTTTTGTTTCCCTGCTTAAACTATATCTGGCCTCTGCCAGCCAATCGCTAAATTCGCTGAGCCCGGTTTGTTTTTCTTTAAGGCGACAAGGGATTTTTGATTCTCAACAGCAAGCCCATAGCGCTGGCCGTGATGCGTTTTGCTGAAGCCATCACTGCCCCTTGATTGTTCAATAAAGAATACTGTACACTTTTCTTTATTATGCCCTCTTACTTTTTCTGATGCCTGATTACTACACACCACAACACAAGGATACCGGTTCGAATGCCGAGCCTAAAAAAGGCCGCTTAATCCATGCTGAAAACCTTGCTGACTCTGCACTGACTATGGCAGAAGAAACCGAGCGGCTGACCGGGACGGTACCGACTCATATTATCCCCCCACTCTGATGAACTCATCCCTGATTGCTTTGGTTGATTGTAATAATTTTTATGTGAGTTGTGAGCGTGTGTTTCGCCCTGACCTTTGGCATAAACCCGTTGCTGTACTCAGTAATAATGATGGCTGTATTGTGGCGCGTAGCCAGGAGGTTAAGAATTTAGGCATCAAAATGGCAACACCGGTACATCAGGTAAAACATTTAATCCGTCGACATCGCATCCATTTATTTTCCTCCAATTATACCTTGTATGCCGATATGTCTCATCGTGTCATGCAAACTTTGGAAGACTTTTCACCACAAATAGAAGTGTACTCTATCGATGAGTCATTTCTGGATTTTTCGGGTATCTATTCGCCTGACATAACAGCTTATGGGCAACAGATCAGAAAATCAATTTACCAATCTACCGGTATTCCCGTCTGCGTGGGTATCGCACCAACCAAAACATTAGCAAAGCTGGCAAATTATGCCGCTAAAAAATGGAAGAAAACAGACGGCGTGCTGGATTTATCCTGCCCAATCCGCCGTAATAAATTATTGCGTTTAGTACCTGTTAATGAAGTCTGGGGTATTGGCTCCCGCACTGCAAAACGCTTGCATATTATGGGTATCTACACTGCCTTCGATCTGGCAGTACAAGCCGTGGAAAATATCCAGGCGCAGTTCAATATTGTTGTAGCGCGAACAGTGCTGGAGTTAAAGGGTACCGCCTGTTTATCACTGACTGACATTCCTCCTGCCAAACAGCAAATTGTCTGCTCTCGCAGTTTCAAACGAAGATTAATCGACTACTCTGAATTAGCAGAAGCACTGACCAGTTTTAGCAGCAGAGTCGCAGAAAAACTGCGACAACAACAATCCATCACAGGCTCCATTACGGTATTCATCAGAACCAGTCCTCATAATCCTGATGAACCTCAATATCAACGTTCTATCCAATGTATTCTGAAACAGGCTACACAAGACACCCGGCACATTATCAGTACAGCCAAACGATTATTAACAGAAATTTATAAGTCAGGTTATCGCTATCAACATTGCGGGGTGCAATTGGGCCATATCCAACCCTTCACGCAGCCTTATCACCTCGATTTATTTGCGCTAACAGAAGACAGTCAATCCCAAAGCGATGACCTCATGAACACTATTGACAGCATTAATCATCGCTTCCCTCAAGGCATTGCCATGAGTTCTGCCGGGATAAAAAATCGCTGGCAAACCCCTGTCGAATTTTTATCCAAACGCTATACTACGCACTGGAATGAACTGCCTATTGTAAAATGTCGTTAATTTGCCAGGCTGCTTGTGGAACCTGAAACCCAAAATATAGCTTGTGCAGGATTAGCACAGAAACTGATTGTCTCATCCCGTTTCATTATCTACACAGAGCAATAATTCAGAGGGTTTATCTAACGCACCTATCACAATGGCATTTTGCTGGTAGCGAACAGCTAATTGTTTAGCATCTGTAGCTGAGATACCCAACACCAACAAACTGGGCTCTGGTAACCAGTCACTGATCTGGCTTTTCCCATACCCCGCATAGGTACTCCAGCCTGCCCCATGACAGGCCGCAATGAGTTGCTGATTGCGGCTATCATTATCTGCATCACTTAACACCCTTGAATACGGGTTTGCAGCCGTAATGAAGCACCACTCAACAGCCTGATTCTGCTTAAGTAACGCATCGAGTGCTGGGTGCCTCGAGCCAATATGGATAATCAACGGGGGCTGTTTGACCACATAGTCAGTATGCATGTAATAGTGAATCTGTGCTTTTGTTAGCGGCATAAATTATCCATAGCTGAGCGGGCAACTGAAATATCTGAAGATACTATCAGCAAGCTGTCTTACTGACCAACAAAAGGTTTTTCTGTGCATCCTCGTAATATTCACAACTTCAAACCATAACGCTCATTCATCACCAACCGCCATTCCAGGAATACGCTAGACATAAAAAACTCCGCGAACCTATCTGCTGCCATGAGTTAACTGTTGTCCAGGCCTGTCATAACTTGATGCGGTGATAATGCGCGGTATCATAAAGTCCATTATTATAGGCGTTACATTCCATGTATTTAAATTTGTAAGCTTATTTTTTCCCTGGACTACTTTAAAGACAGAATAACTCAACCTCTTTCTTCGCTCTTTCTCAGTGGACTAAGCATTAAATAGTGCTGCAATGCACACACCTTTATTCGCAAAATTCTCTGTATTATTTTGCCAATGTTAGCCTTCAATTTATGGCCATCTCCGGGGTTTTTGACGAGCAATATATTGCTCTACATGACTGCTTAAAAATAGATGGTTATATTCAGGGGCTCACCTACACATCTATTATGTCAATAGCGATCATGACTGTTAAAGAACCACACCGGTCCAGCCCTGTTTGTTCATTCGTCGAAAAGTAGCCTCAGCTCAAGAATAGCATTTAACACCGCCTGTTGATCATGATC
>JAPYOW010000076.1 GCA_029937975.1 Methylococcaceae bacterium
AGATGGACTGAGTACTAAGTGGTATGCAAACGGACAGAAGGGGTATGAAGGAAGCTACAAGGGTGGCAAGAAAGATGGACTTTATAATAACTGGTATTGGACCGGACAGAAGAAGAATGAAGCAAGCTACAAGGCTGGCAGGCTAGATGGACTTTGGACTAGGTGGTATGAGAATGGACAGAAGAAGAATGAAGCAAACTACAAGGCTGGCAAACTAGATGGACTGAGTACTAAGTGGTATGCAAACGGAGAGATGTCGAGTGAATCAAACTGGAAGGATGGCAAGGCAGAAGGCCATTGGACTGACTGGCATGAAAATGGACAGAAGAAGAGCGAGGGAAACTATAAGGATAGTAATCCAGATGGACTTTGGACTGACTGGCAGGAGAACGGACAGAAGGTGAATGAAGCAAACTACAAGAATGGCAAGCAAGTAGAGTAGAACGGATTCCATAAAGACCAGAATAACCCCGTTGCACCATAAGGCATAGACATGGACATTTTTTCAACCGCTTACTGGAATCGTTACAGTTCGCATTGTGTGCTCATCAGTTGGCTATTTCTGCGGGGACTGGCTGTTATATATTTTTTTGCCTTTGCCTCAATGGCGATTCAAATAGAAGGCCTGATCGGTATAAATGGGATATTACCTGTCAGCGATAAATTAGCGAATCTGGCTCAGCTTTACCCGGAACAAAAATTTTGGCGGTTGCCGACTATTTTCTGGTTTGATGCCTCTGATACCATGCTCCGCTCAGTTTGTTATGTCGGGATGATGGCCGCTGGGCTGCTATTGTTGACTATTTTTACCCGTTTCTCATTATGCCTTTGTTATATTTTATATTTATCAATTGTGGCAGGCGGTCAGGATTTTACCGGATTTCAATGGGATTCTTTTCTGCTTGAAGCCGGTTTTCTGGCCATATTCCTGAGCTGGGGATCTGGCATCATCGTGCTGTTATTCCGTTTCTTGCTCGCACGTTTTATGGTGATGGGTGGCATAGTAAAAATGGCCAGTGGGGATCCAAACTGGGCCAATCTGACCGCCTTGAGTTTTCATTACGAAACGCAGCCGTTACCGACGCCTGTCGCTTACTATATTCACCATCTGCCAGCAGTCTGGCATCAGTTTTTTGTGGGTGGCATGTTTTTTATCGAACTGATTGTGCCGTTTTTTATCTTTTTGTCCAGACCCTTCCGGATTTTTGCCTGCGCTGCATTTATCCTCTTGCAAGTAGCAATCATGCTCACCGGTAATTATTGCTTTTTTAATATGTTAACGATTCTACTGTGCCTGTTCTTATTGGAAGATCGCGATGTTGCCAAGTTATTTCCACTGGGTTCTGGCAGCGTTATTGAGGGTAATAAACCAGTGCCGGGTGGGATAGCGCATATAGTTGCAGGAGGGTGGGCCAGCCTGCTTATGTTGATATGTGTTTCACAGATTTGGCTTTTTCATGTCAATATGCCTCTTTTTGATCCGCTTAAAACGTTGCTTAGAACCACAGGCAGATTCAATCTGGTCAATAATTACGGACCTTTTGCGGTCATGACCACCACCCGCAATGAAATTATTGTACAAGGTTCTAATGATGCACTGCATTGGTTGGATTACCCATTCAAATATAAACCGGGGGCACTGGATGGAAAATTGAGCTGGAATATTCCTCACCAACCCCGGCTGGATTGGCAAATGTGGTTTGTGGCGCTTCGAGCCCCCAGAAAAGATTCATGGTTCGATAGTTTTCAAATCAAATTACTGCAAGGTTCACCTCAGGTTCTGTCTTTACTGGATAAAAACCCTTTTCCCGAACAACCGCCAACTTATATTCGGGCTATTGTGTTTAGATATTCGTATACCACACTAAGTCAATATGAGCATAGCGGCGCATCATGGCAACGCGAATATCGGGGCGTGTTTTTTCCGGCACGCAGACTTAAGCCTTAATGTGTTCAAGGTTGCAGGCTTAAATAGCATGCCGGAGGGTTTAGTGTCGTCAGGTGTGCATATTGACCTATGGCGTCAAAAATACAACACCTGAGTTAATGCAAAAACAACAGGGTGAATAGGTTGTCTTTATTCTGTTTACTTTTTCTGTAGCATCTTGTGCAATCAAGATTATAATGCCAGATAACGCCACACGGCCTAAACTATCAATACCTTTAATCCCGGTGCATAAACCGCAATTAAAGTGACAGTCATCAAGCCACCGGAACTATTATATAATTCCGGACTGTGTTTATTTGCTAGCTCCCGATCACTCATATGCCTGAAAAACTGACAAATATTCCCACCAACTTAATCATGGGGTTTCTGGGGGTAGGAAAAACCACGGCCATTCTTGAGCTGGTAAAACAAAAGCCAGTCAACGAAAGCTGGGCGGTATTAGTCAATGAATTCGGTAAAATAGGCATTGACGGAGCCATTTTCTCTGCGGCCGGTGTTACTGTAAAAGAAGTCGCTGGCGGCTGTTTATGCTGTGCAGTTGCGCTGCCATTTCAAGTCAGTATTAATCGTTTGTTAAAAGCGGTGCGACCCGATCGGCTACTGATTGAACCCTCCGGTCTGGGCCACCCTAAAAAAGTTGTTGATATGTTAAGCCATGACACGTTTAAAGAGGTGTTGGATTTACGTGCCAGTATTTGTCTGGTAGATCCTGAAAAACTCAAGGATAAGCGTTATACCACACATGTAAATTTCGTGGATCAAATTGCTTTATCAGATGTATTAGTTGCTAATAAAATGGATTTAGCGGATACCGCAGCGGTTGATTTATTTCATTGCTGGGCAAACAATAGCCAGCCCCGTAAAGCCATGATTGCCGAAACTAGCCAGGGACAACTTGATGTGGCCTGGCTGGATATCCCCAGACATCAGCAAAGGAATATCCGCACCCCTCCTGCGCATCAACAGCCTGAACGCTATCGGGTAGCTGGCGAACAATCTCCGTTTGAGCATGTGGCGGATGGCTATCAAAGTTTTGGTGCTGTTTTTCCCACAGGTAGTTGTTTTGATTATCAAAAAATAAAGCAGGTATTGCATGAATTGCAGCCCGAAAGAATTAAAGGTATTCTTTATACCAATCAGGGATGGTTTCTTTATAATGGTGCCGGCAGCGACATTAATATCACCGCAACGTTAGCGATAGCGAATAGTCGAATTGAAATTATCAGCACCCGGAATAATACACAAGCTTTTTCCGCTGCATTAAATGCCTGTAGGTGGATCATTTAGAATTATGAGGTATTTTATGACGCTTCACACGGCAGCAAGACAGCTACACGCCTTAGCCTGCAGGTTAGCTGCAGGACAAACATTGCAACCCACGTCTCAACACAAGCTTCAGCAGATTAAGCGACTTGAATGGCATGTTTTCCTCAATATCAGGGGGAGAGATAGCCGTGTTTGTTTAATACCACTGCCAGCCACAGCACCATCACCATGTTAGACATATCTCAGAATATCACTATCCCTGATAATGAGATTGAGTTATTGGCAATTCGGGCGCAGGGAAATGGCGGGCAAAAGGTTAATAAAGTATCATCAGCTATTCATTTACGCTTTGATATCAAAGCCTCCTTTTCTCTTACTGCTTTTTATAAACAGCGACTGTTAGCACTAGCCGATAAACGGATTAGCAAAGCAGGTGTCATTATTATCAAGGCAGATAAATACCGAACGCAGGCAAAAAACAAAGAGGATGCACTTGAGCGGTTAGGCACTATCATCAAGGCGGCAGCAGTGATACAGAAAGTAAGACGATCGACCCGACCCAGTAAAGCTTCCCGGCAAAGGCGCTTAGACGGTAAGGCTAAACGAAGTCACACAAAGGCATTGCGGGGCAGGGTTCTGGAATAGAATTACAACATGAATAAAAGCCAAAAAAAAATAGATAAGGAAATATGCAGGGCGTTGACTCGGGCATGTGAGATGGCCAAAGTTGAAGTGCCGGGGTTTCAATGGCTCACGCATTTTGTCAATTACCAGCAGTTTCCCCAGAGCTTAAGCATTGTCTGTATATTCGGCAGCCATGCCGAACTTGCTCAAGCGCGTCAGGAAATGACCGATCAGTTACTTTCTGCTTTCATTGCAGCTGAACTGCAAAAGATAGATATCAATTTTAAACATATGCAGCGCCCTGTTGCCTTTGATACGGAAGAGGCCTGTCGGGTACAAAGTCATGGAAACTGGCCCGTGCATTTTAAAAAATCCCGGTATGCAGATGATTAACAGAGTACAAGTTAAATCATGAAATGGCGTCGACAGACAAAATATACCCTGGGCGGGGTGGCTTTTGGAATGCTATTCCCATTGTCTGCATGGGCGATTGATATTTTTCAGCAGCATCTGTTTTTTTCTCTCGATACTGTACTTCAAATACATCAACAAAACGCTTTACATTATATTATTGACAGTGCGCCTTTTATTTTAGGTCTGTGTTTTTTCGTTATTGGCCATCCTGTTAATAGTTTAAGCCGGCTTAATAAAACTGCAATGGCTGAAATAATGCGATTCAGTGAACAATTAAGTGCGCATTCAGATATTGATAGCGTACAGAGCAAAATACTTCGTATTATCAGTCACACACTGGAGGTAGAAAGAGTGGGGCTCTGGTATTACAGCGAGAGTAAAGACTGGCTAATTCTCAGCACTATGTATTTGCGATCTAAAGGCAGTCTTGTAAAGGGCGCGACATTAAAGCACAGTCAGTATCCGGATTTTTTTTCTGACCTGGATAAGGATATCAATATAGTGAGTTACGATGTGCGACAGGATAGTCGTTTAAGGGCTTTTAAAACCGGCTATATGAACAGATATAATATTTCCTCAATGCTGACGGTGCCCATTAGAGTGAGCGGTGTAACCACCGGGGTGATTTGTCTTGAACATACCGGGACCAACCGGCATTGGAGATTGCCTGAACAGGAGTTTATAAAATCCGTCACCCTGTTTTTTGCACTGATGCGGGAAAGCTATCAACGTATGAAGAGTGATATCTTGCAGAAAATGATAATGAACACCATGAGCGATGGCTTAATCATTATTAATAGTGCTGGCAATATCGACTCATTAAATCCTGCGGCAGTAAAGATGTTTGCTTACCCGATGGAGGAAGGGCTAGGGCGTCATTATAGTCAACTACTGCCTGATTTATATTCCGTACCGTACATCAAGGATTTTTTACAGGGAAGGTCGACGGAAAACGCAGGTATAACAGACATTGAAATTGATGGTGTTCGTCAAGGTGGCCAGCATTTCCCGGTTATTGTTTCGCTGAATGAAATGCGGATTGGACCACAGCTTCTTTATAATTGCGTCATACGGGATATTACGGAATTAAAAATTAAAGAAACCGCATTGCAGCAGGCGAAAAAAATGGAAGCTGTGGGACAGTTGACAGGCGGGATTGCGCATGATTTTAATAATTTACTGGCAATTATCAATGGAAATTTACGTTTTTTAGAGCAAGACTTTGGTGTTATTGATGCTAATACGCAAGAATTGTTTAATGATGCACGGTCAGCAATCCAGGATGGCTCTGAATTAACCCGGCGTTTACTGGCTTTTTCTAGTAAACAGCAGGTGCAGACACAAAACAATAATGTTAATCAGGTCCTTGAGCGCTTTAAATATTTTATTTCACGCACTATTGGCGATAATATTCAGCTCAAGCTTGATCTGCCAGAACAGGCACTTTTTATCATGACCAACCCTTCACAATTACAAAATGCATTGTTAAATTTAGCTATCAATGCCCGTGATGCGATGGTATCAGGTGGAACCATCATGTTAAGTGCCACACGTTATTATCATACCAATACAGTGGCAGACTTAAAACCTCAATTATCGCTGGCTCCGGGAAGCTATGTGGTTATCTCTGTTAGCGATAATGGCATAGGCATTCCCGCTGAACAACTGCCCCATGTTTTTGAACCCTTTTATACCACTAAAGAGTTGGGAAAAGGGACGGGACTGGGCCTGTCTATGTTATATAATTTTACGCAACAATCCATGGGCGCTTGTTATATTGAGAGTACTGTAGACTTGGGTACAAGGGTAGAAATGGTGTTCCCTGAATATCTGGAAGAAAAGAATACAACACCAGCTGCCGATGATAAACCAATAACAGAAACTGGCATTGCTACGGATAAAATTCAGCTAATTCTGGTGGTAGAAGATGAACCGCGCGTTCTCAAACTGACCCTACGTGATTTAAAATATCTGGGGTATGCAACGATAGCAGCGGATAATGCGGCAATGGCCAGGCAGATCATTGAATCGGGTAAGGAGGTTGATTTACTGTTGACCGACATCCAAATGCCCGGAGAATGGGATGGACATCGGCTGGCAGACTGGGTCAGAACAAACTATCCACAGATAAAGATAATCCTTGCCTCGGGCTATAGTAAAGAGCCGTCGCAACATGCTGAGGAGGGACGGGGGTTTCCACTTCTCAGAAAACCGTATAGCCTAAAGGTGATGGCTGAAATGATTAGAGCTGAGCAGACGGGGTAGCTGGTGATACCATTCCGCATGCGGTTGCTGAAAAAAGCCAGACTCATTTTTTCCATCGTTTGCCTTGTCACTTATAAAGTGTTGGCTATTCTGGCATGGCTGCTAATTGACCAGCCCACTCTGGATGGGCTTAGCGCCAACCATAATGAAAAATATTTTAATGGGGAAGATATGCTGGGCCTTTAACTCAAGCGCTTGTAAATGAAGATAATTACCCGGAATTTTTATAAGATCGGGTCGACCAGATTTGTGGCTGATAATGGATGGATCACGGATGCACTTTAATAGCCAGAGAGCATGCATGGTCTGTCACTGTGAAGACAGTCTTTTAGGGTTTGGGTTAAGCCTTATGCTCCACAGTTAACAGCGCACTCACATCATTAAAGTCAAAGGGTTTGCTTAAATACCCCCGCATATTCAAGCCCAGTTTATGGCCAATTTCAACTGTTGTGATAAGCACGCTCGGTGCTAAACCGCTCATTATGACAATTTCTGCCTCAGGGTGCTGATTGGCAATTTCCTGTAACATATCGACAACATTGACTTCTGGCATGACGATGTCTAGAAAAATAATATCTGGTTTTATATCGCTACAAAAAGATTCAAATAAGGCAGGAAAATTCATTGAATATGACGGCAGTCCCAATTGATCAGCCATGCGTTTGATTACACGACAGATTCTCGGGTCATCATCCACAATAATAAGATTTCTTTCATTGCTATTCAGATTCATGATGGATAGGGTTATGCATTACAGGTTTTAATTTGTCTGATGCGTCATTGAAACCTGTGTCATGGGGTTATTAATTGATCGCACGAGGGTGCAACTATAAGATTGGAATAAGTCATTATAGATGCTGTGTTTTTACCAACAACTATTGTCTCGTTACCTGTCTGTTATTTATGAGAATCTACACTAAATTTTGGCAACACAACATGGGCTTGGAGTAAAAGTCTGTCACTAAGGCTTGAGCATAAGTAATAGATCCAAAATTCGCATGGGTAATGGCAAAGACCCTGCAATCTTGTTACTGTGATGTTGAGCCTTATCCTTTACTCCTCAGTAAAAT
>JAPYOW010000016.1:0-35512 GCA_029937975.1 Methylococcaceae bacterium
GGTTCAGTGATTTTATGACTGATCCTGATGGCATGGTTCAACAGGGAATTTGTTGTCTGTCAAGTATTTTTTCAGTTTTAAAATTGAGCCATGTTATAATAATCAGTTGTTGGCCTGCAGGTCACTGGTTTTGGTTGCGGTTCTTGTGCTAAATAACAGGATATAAGGGCCGTTAGCAAAGCGTTTGAAGTTACCTTCTACACAAGACATGCAGGGCATGTTCCTAATCGTTATCATCCACTAATTCCAATTAATCTATGTCATTTTCCTCTTTAGGGCTTTCTGCGCCTCTTCTTCGTGCCATTGAAGAAAAAGGTTATTCTTCTCCTTATCCTATCCAGACCGAAGCCATACCGGTTGTGCTATCCGGCAAAGATGTGATGGCTGCCGCTCAGACAGGTACCGGGAAAACAGCCAGTTTTACGTTGCCCTTGTTGCAGCGTCTTGATGAGGGGGAAAGGACTCGATCAAATCATATTCGCGCTCTGGTATTAACCCCCACACGTGAATTGGCTGCACAGGTTGCAGACAGTGTGGAGACCTATGGTCGGCATATGGATTTAAGATCTGCGGTGGTATTTGGTGGCGTTAAAGCTAATCCGCAAATACAAAAATTGCGTGGAGGAGTGGATATATTAGTGGCGACCCCTGGGCGATTGCTTGATTTGTATATGCAAAATGCTGTGAAATTTTCACAAGTTGAAATTCTGGTGTTGGATGAAGCTGATCGAATGCTGGATATGGGGTTTATCAGGGATATTAAGAAAATCCTTGCCTTGTTACCGAAAAATCGACAAAACCTGCTGTTTTCAGCGACCTTTTCAGATGATATTCGTCGATTGACTGATAAATTACTCAATAATCCGGTGCAAATAGAAGTCAGTCCCCGAAACGCTGCGGCACAAAGTGTCAAGCAATCTGTTTACGAGGTTGATAAAAGTCAGAAAACAGCCTTGTTAAGTCATTTAATCAGTGACAATAATTGGGATCAGGTGCTGGTGTTTACCCGGACCAAACATGGTGCCAATCGATTGACTCAGAAGCTGAATAAGGATGGTATTGCTGCCTTGGCTATTCATGGTAACAAAAGCCAAGCGGCACGGACTCGCGCATTGGCTGAATTCAAATCCAATAAAATTCGTGTTTTAGTGGCGACAGATATTGCAGCAAGAGGGATTGATATTGTTGAATTGCCGCATGTTGTTAATTTTGAACTGCCTAATGTGTCTGAAGATTATGTGCATCGCATCGGGCGCACGGGACGAGCAGGAACAGAAGGCGAGGCAATATCACTGGTGAGTGCGGATGAAGTCAAGTTGCTTGCTGACATAGAAAAACTGATTCAACAGACCTTGGTGCGTGAAGTCGAAACAGGTTTTGTGCCCAGTCACAGCGTGCCCATCACTCAGTTGATGGATCGATCGAGTAAGCCGAAGAGGTCTAAAAAACCGCAACATAATACCGGTGGCCAACCTAAAGCTGCGAACAAATCGCCTTCAAGTCGTGGAAAAAAACCAGCTCGTGCCGGCAAAAGCCAGCAAAGAAAAAACAGTCATTCTCCCCGTTCTGCGGGAAACAATTAGTCTCGGTAAAGTCGGCAGCGGTTTCGTGGAGACGATGCTGATTCCGGTTTACCCCTGAGCATCAGGATGTCTGGCGAAAATGACTGGGTAGTTTAAACACAACTGTTGCTGTGGGGGCTGTGTTTTTAGCGAACATTGCTGCTTGGGCGGGTGATGACACGGCGCTGCATGTTGTTTTAAGATGCTTTAAAAGTCGCAATGTCATTGATATGATTGTGGCCGTAACAATCCCGCGCTGACGCTTTAGTTTTATAGACTGTTTTTTTGTGGTGTTTGTTTTAAAGTGAGAGTTTAGGGTTAAAGATGAAGCAGAGTGATGTAGAAGAAAATGAACAAATAATTTGTACGTGTACGGGGACAACAAAAACTAAAATTTTGCAACTGATTGACCAGGGAGCGAAAGACCTTGATCAAATTGCCTCTGCTACCGGTGCATCGACGGGGTGTGGTTCTTGTGATGTGGAAGTGATGGATATTTTGGATGAACATGTTTCATGATCATGGGGCTGTTTTGCTCGACAGCGTAGCAGCAGTGCTTTCTTAACAGCGAGGCAACTTGTTAGTTTGCACGGCAGGGCGCTTATCCCGGCTCAGCATGCTGTCCGTTGTTGCTGCCGCTTATCAGCAGGACGGCTGCATGCTGTTAGTCAACCTGTTGTTACTGAGGGCTAGGCAATTTTAATATGTTTGCTGTGTCTGATCGATTCGAGTACGGCATGGATGATCTGGCAGTTTTCTTTAGCATCGTCTAAAGACAGTCGGGGGGTTTCCTTATGCAGTACGCAATGACTGAAATGTTCAATTTCCAGGCAGAAATGGTTGGCTAGCTCTAAGCTTTCCTGTGCTTGTTCCCCGGCTTCTGTCCACCATGAAATAACCGGTGTTTCAGTTGATTTAGCCCAGACATTATGGCATTTTAATCCGCCTTTGCTACCGATGACTTCATATTCTGCTCGACGGGCATGTTCAAAGCCAAAATCAAATTGCGCGTATTTGCCATCGCCAAAATCAATGATGCCATTGCAGCTGATATCAGCCCCACTATCGATATGTTTGGCCATGGCAGAAACTGCCAGGGGGGCGGCACCAAAAAAAGGTAGCCGGGCAGCATGAATGGCATAACAACCTATGTCCCACATGGCACCACTGCCGTTTGCTATTGTATCGGCAATACGATAATGACGTGCAGGCTGCATCATATAAGAGAAGCAGGACCTTACTGAGCGCACTTCACCAATGACGCCGGAATCAATAATTTCCTGAACACGCAGATGTTGAGGGTGAAAACGATACATGAAGCCTTCCATGACTGTGACATTGTGTTGTTGTGCAGCGGCTGCTATGGCCTCAATATCGCTGACTTTAATGGCCATCGGTTTTTCGCATAACACATGCTTGCCTTTTGCTATGGCACGTAAAGTCCATGATGCATGTTCGTGAGTGGCTAAGGGGATATAGACAGCCTGTATACTATTATCATCCAGAAGTGCTTCGGGGCTGTCATAAAGGGTGACATTTTTCTGCTCGGGTGCATATTGCGCCAGAGTTTTTGCAGCTGCACCGGGACGGCGACTGGCTATGGCAACGAGTTCACTGTTCCTGGCTTCAACAATAGCAGGCATGAGTTGTTGATTAATTCGAGCTGCACCTAATATTCCCCAACGTAGTTTTGCATTATTCATAATTATTCCTGACACAGTGTTGAAACTATTTTAGTAATAGCATGGGTTAAAACATTTAATTGTTGCGTATCTATTATATAAGGTGGCATTAAATAAATTAAGCGATTAAAAGGGCGTACCCAGACCCCGGCATCCACAAATTGGGGTTGCAGGGTTTTTAAATCAATCGCTTGATGCATCTCAACCACACCAATGGCTCCAAGCACACGCACATCTTTGACTTGTGGGAATTGTTTACAGGGGGCTAAACCTGTGGTTAGATGTTTTTCTATTTGTTTGATTCGCTGTTGCCAGGGAGAGTCTAGCAGTATTTTTAAGCTGGCTAATGCAGCGCTACAGGCGAGGGGGTTGGCCATAAAGGTTGGGCCATGCATAAATACCCCGGGTTCACCGTTACTGATGGTCTGTGAGATATCCAGGGTGCTTAAGGTAGCAGCTAATGTCATATAGCCCCCTGTCAGTGCTTTACCCAGACACAGTATGTCGGGTTCAATGGCGGCATGCTGGCAGGCAAATAATTGGCCGGTGCGGCCAAAACCCGTGGCGATTTCATCCAGAATTAATAAGACCTGGTATTGGTCGCAGAGGCTGCGGACTTGTTTTAAATAATCAGGCGAATAGAAATTCATTCCACCTGCACCTTGTACGATAGGCTCTAAAATAACTGCGGCAATGTGCTGATGGTGGTTTTGTAGTTGCAGAGCAAGCGGGGCAATGTCCGCTGCTAAACAGGGTTGATCAAATCGGCAGCGGGGAGCGTCGGCAAAAAACTGGGGGCTTAACGATTCAGCAAATAAACGGTGCATGCCATTCACCGGGTCGCTGACCGACATAGCACCAAAGGTATCACCGTGATAGCCTTGACGGATCGTTAGTAGCTTGTTTTTTTCGGGTTGTTTTCTGGCATACCAGTATTGAATGGCCATTTTTATCGCGACTTCCACAGCGACTGAGCCTGAATCGACAAAAAAAACAGTTTGTAATGACGCGGGTGTTATCTCAACTAATTGTGTAGCCAGGTCAGCAGCAGGCTGATGGGTTAAGCCGCCAAACATGATATGAGACATGTTTTGGAGTTGATCGCAGATGGCCTGATTGATCACGGGATGATTATAGCCATGTATTGCACTCCACCAGGATGACATGCCATCGATTAACTGCCGGCCATCTGCCAGTTTAATATGTACACCATGTGCTGAAGAAACGGGATATATGGGGTGATCGCTGTGCATTGCACTGTACGGATGCCAGAGGTATTGCTGGTCACGTTCCAGGATTTTTGAGTAATTTGTCATTAACTTAAGCAAGAACTGTAATTTAATCAGCTTTAGGGTACATGAAAGTGCGTAATTTGGGTATAATTGTAGAATTAAACTGTCTTTGTTGAAAGTGGCGTGTTGGTGGAGTGAAGTCTGTACGCACGCTTAAGCAGAGTAGTATCGGTATTAGGGTGAAAACTGGAGTTTTTAATGAATAAAATGTTAATTACGGATGGCTTGGATCATGATGATGTTGATCCGGTTGAAACACAGGAATGGATTGATGCCTTGCAGTCTGTTCTTGCAAAGGAAGGTCATGAGCGTGCACATTTTCTGGTTAATCAGTTATTGGCATCCGCAAGAAAGTTTGGATCAGATATTCCGTTTAGTGCAAATACCGAATATGTGAATACTATTTCAGTTGAACAGCAACCCCAAATGCCGGGTGACGGCACGATAGAACAAAAGGTACGTTCTTATATTCGCTGGAACGCCATGATGATGGTGTTAAGAGCTAATAAAAATACCAATGTAGGCGGACATATTGCCAGTTTTGCCTCTGCGGCCACATTGTACGATGTCGGTCAAAATCATTTTTGGCATGGCAATGTAGGCGAACAATCAGGCGATTTGGTTTTCTCTCAAGGGCATTCTGCTCCGGGCATGTACGCAAGGGCTTTTTTACAAGGCCGTCTCAGCAGTGAGCAACTCGATAACTTTCGTCAGGAAGTCGATGGCAACGGTTTACCCTCCTATCCCCACCCTTGGCTGATGTCGGATTTCTGGCAGTTCCCAACGGTTTCTATGGGGCTTGGACCGATTATGGCGATTTATCAGGCGCGTTTTATGCGTTATTTGCAAGGTCGTGGATTTGCCGATACTTCAGCACGTAAAGTCTGGGCATTTTTAGGCGATGGTGAAACCGATGAACCGGAATCTCTAGGTGCTATTGGTATGGCGGGTAGAGAACAGCTGGATAACCTGATTTTCGTTATCAACTGTAATTTACAGCGTCTGGATGGCCCTGTTCGCGGCAATGGTAAAATCATTCAAGAGCTGGAAGCTGAATTTCGTGGTGCTGGCTGGCAAGTCATTAAAGTGGTCTGGGGACATGGATGGGATGCTTTATTAGCGCGTGATAAAGAGGGTTTATTGGCCCAACGCATGATGGATTGCGTGGATGGTGATTTCCAGACTTTTAAATCTAAAGATGGTGCTTATGTTCGTGAACACTTCTTTAATACCCCTGAATTAAAAGCTATGGTCAGTGACTGGTCAGATAAAGATATCTGGCAGCTAGATCGTGGCGGTCATGATCCCTCTAAAGTATTCGCTGCGTATCAAAAAGCAGTCAATCATAAAGGCCAGCCTACTGTTATTTTAGCCAAAACCATTAAAGGTTATGGCATGGGGTCTTCCGGTGAGGCGCAAAACACTTCGCACCAACAGAAAAAAATGAGCATGGAGTCGTTACGACGCTTCAAAGAGAAATACTCATTACCCTTGGAAGATTCAGAATTAGAAGACTTACCTTATCTGAAATTTGCAGAAGGTTCGCCAGAACTGACTTATATGATGGATAGACGCAAGGAATTAGGCGGCTTTATTCCTTCCAGACGGAGTCAGACAATTCCTTTGGATGTGCCTGCCTTAGCTGATTTTAAACCGTTATTAGCAGGTTCGGGCGAAGGACATGAAAGCTCAACTACGATGGCTTTTGTGCGTATGTTAGGTATTCTGGTAAAAGATAAAAACATCGGCAAACGGATAGTACCGATTGTGCCTGATGAATCGCGTACCTTTGGTATGGAAGGCATGTTCAGACAGTTGGGTATCTGGTCTCAAGTGGGTCAGCTCTATACCCCGCAAGATGCTGAGCAATTAATGTATTACAAGGAAGACAAACACGGTCAGGTATTGCAGGAAGGGATTAATGAAGCCGGTGGCATGTGCGATTGGATAGCCGCGGGTACCGCCTATTCAGCACATAATGTGCCGATGATTCCTTTTTATATTTTTTATTCCATGTTTGGTTTTCAACGGGTGGCAGATCTTATCTGGGCCGCAGGCGACCAATGTACTCGTGGTTTCTTATTAGGCGCTACCGCGGGTAGAACAACCTTAAATGGCGAAGGCCTGCAGCATGAAGATGGTCACAGCCAGGTTTATGCCGCCACGGTGCCCAATTGTGTGTCTTATGATCCTACCTTTGCCTATGAAGTTGCCGTCATTATTCAAGATGGCATGAAGCGTATGTATGTTGACCGGGAAAATGTTTTTTATTACATCACTGTGATGAATGAAAACTATGGACAACCGGCCTTACCCAAAGGCACTGAAGAAGATATTCTGAAAGGCATGTATCTGTTTCAGAAAGGTAAAAACAATAAATCCCCCCGGGTACAATTATTGGGTTCAGGCACTATTTTTAATGAGTCCGTCGCCGCTGCGCAATTATTACGTGATGACTGGAAAGTAGAAGCCGATATATGGAGTTGTCCGAGCTTTAATGAGCTGGGTAAAGACGGTCAAACCTGTGAGCGCTGGAATCGTTTGCATCCGACAGAACCTGCTAAAGTGCCTCATGTCACGCGTTGTTTAAGTGGTGCTGAAGGGCCTGTCATAGCCAGTACCGATTATGTGCGCGCCTTTGCTGAACAAATCAGAGCTTATATACCCAATTCATATACAGTGCTGGGTGCTGATGGTTTTGGTCGATCAGATACCCGAGAGAATTTACGTCGTTTCTTTGAAATTAATCGATACCATATAGTGGTTGCAGCACTGAAAAGTTTAGCCGATAACGGTAAGTTTGATTTGGCTAAGGTCGATGCGGCTATTAAAAAATATGATATTAACCCTGATATATCAGCGCCTTGGCTGGTTTAAGAGTTGAAATAATGAGCGAAATTATAGAAATAAAAATACCTGATCTGGGTGGTGCTGATTCTGTCGAAATCGTTGAGATTTTGATTAAAGCCGGAGATACTGTCGAAAAAGAACAGACTCTGGCAGTGATGGAAAGTGACAAAGCCACCATGGACTTACCCGCCAATGAAGCAGGTACGATTCAGGAAGTAATTTTTAAAGTCGGTGATAAGGTATCCCAGGGAACTCTGGTTGCCATGCTGAAAATTGGGGGAGGAGCCGCTGCCGCTGTAGAAGAAAAACCTGCGGAAGAAGCTAAGGTTGCAGCGCAGCCAACAGCAAAAGTGGAACCGGTTAAAGTGGTAGCCGAGGTTAAAGCACCGGTTACTGCCGTTGTTTCAGAAGCTGTGGTCAGTCAAGGTAAGGCACATGCAACACCCAGTGTGCGATTGTTTGCCAGAGAACTGGGCGTGGACTTAAGCCGGGTTACGCAAGGCAGTGGGCGAAAAGGTCGCATTCTACGAGAAGATGTTCAGGCTTTTGTTAAAAAAGTCATGAGCCAAGGCGTGACCCAAGGGACTGGCGCAGGCATTCCGTCCATTCCTGAAGTGGATTTCACACAATTTGGCGAAATTGAAACTCAGCCACTGAGTAAGATTAAACGCCTGACAGGCGACCATATGGTGCGTGTTTGTTTGAATGTGCCAATGGTGACACAGCATGATGAAGCAGATATCACTGAAATGGAAGATTTCAGAAAAATCAATAATGCAGGAAAACCGGAAATTAAATTAACCGGTCTGGTTTTTATTATCAAAGCACTGGTAGCTGCGCTTAAAAAATTCCCACAATTTAATAGCTCATTGTCTGCGGATGGCCAGTCATTAATTTACAAAAAATATTTTAATATTGGGATTGCTGTTGAAACTCCCAATGGCCTGATGGTGCCAGTGATACACGGTGCTGATCAAATGAGTCTGAATCAGTTATCTGAGGCTCTAGGGGATTTAAGTAGTAAAGCCCGTGAAGGTAAATTACCTCCCTCAGCGATGCAAGGAGGCTGCATGGCAATTTCCAGTCTAGGTGGCATTGGCGGCACTGCATTTACCCCGATAGTCAATGCGCCGGAAGTAGCCATATTAGGCGTTAGTCGTTCTAAAATGCAACCGGTCTGGAATGGTACTGAATTTGTACCTCGCTTAATGTTGCCTTTGGATTTAACGTATGATCATCGTGTGGTTGATGGGGCAGAGGCTGCTCGGTTCTTAGTGGCATTAACCCAGTACCTGGGTGATATTCGCCGATTATTATTGTAAGCAGGGATTTAATTATGAGCGATATACATGCAGAAGTATTAGTTTTAGGTGGCGGCCCAGGGGGCTACACCGCTGCTTTTCGTGCCGCAGATTTAGGTAAAAAAGTGACATTGATTGAACGTTACCCCGTGATTGGTGGCGTCTGTCTTAATGTCGGCTGTATTCCTTCAAAAGCCTTGTTACACATGGCTCAAATCATCCATGAAGTGGATGAAGTGGCCAGTCATGGTATTAAATATGGCAAGCCCAGTTTTGAGCTGGAAAAAATCAAAGGCTGGAAGGAAGGTATTACTAAATCCTTAAATACTGGTTTAGCAGCACTGATCAAACAACGTAAAATCACTTTGGTGCACGGGGTAGGTTCATTTGCATCAGCCAACTCTATAGTGGTGGAGTCAGAGTCGGGAAGTCAAACCATTAGCTTTGATCATGCCATTATTGCTGCCGGTTCGCAACCGACTGAAATCCCGGTTTTTCCCAATGATGATCCTCGACTATGGGATTCAACGGATGCTCTAGAGCTACATGAAGTGCCTAAAAAACTGTTAATTGTCGGTGGCGGCATTATCGGTCTGGAAATGGCCACGGTTTATCATGCTTTAGGGTCTCAAATCAGTGTGGTTGAATTGATGGATCAAATTATTCCTGGTTGTGATGCCGATTTAGTCAGACCGTTACATAAGCGCATTAAAAAACAGTACGAGAATATCTGGCTGGAAACTAAAGTTGAAGAAATAAAATCGTTAAAGAAAGGTTTGAAGGTCTCTTTTTCGGGTAAGAAAGCACCGGAATCTGAAACTTTCGATGCGGTTTTAGTTGCGGTAGGCCGCAGACCCAATGGCTTTAAAATAGCGGCAGAAAAAGCAGGCGTTAAAGTCGATGACATGGGTTTTATTCAAGTGGATGAGCAACAAAGAACCAATATCGATAATATTTTTGCGATTGGTGATATAGCCGGTAATCCCATGTTGGCACATAAAGCAGTGCATGAAGGTAAGGTGGCAGCAGAAGTCATTTCTGGTATTAAGGCAGGTTTTGATGCGTTAACAATTCCAGCCGTTGCCTATACAGATCCTGAAGTTACCTGGATGGGTTTGACTGAAAATCAGGCCAAAAAAGACGGTATTGAATATGACAAAGCGTCATTTCCCTGGGCAGCCAGTGGCCGTTCATTAAGCCTGGGTAGAAACGAAGGCATTACTAAAATACTGTGTGATAAGGAAACAGGCAGAATATTAGGGGCTGGTATGGTGGGGCCGAATGCCGGTGAATTAATCGCAGAAGCGGTGTTAGCTTTGGAAATGGGTGCCGATGCTGAAGATATCGGCTTATCAATTCATCCACACCCTTCATTATCAGAGACCTTTGGGTTTGCAGCTGAAATGATTACGGGTACCATTACCGATCTTTATATCAAGAAAAAATAAAACAGAAGTTGCGCTTAAGTTAGCTACTTTTACCATTGCTGGGTGCGGCTATGGCTAAGGCAATATACGGCTGGGTTCACCAGACGGCAATAACATAGCAGTATCGAATAAAAAAAGAAAACAGGAACGTATGACAGTTAACGATCAAGACTTTAAACAGGCGCTTAAATTATGGGCCAGTGGCGTTACCGTAGTGACGGCACAAACCGAGCAATGCGGTATAAAGGGCATGACAGCGACATCCTTTACCAGTGTCTCTGTAGATCCTCCTCAAGTTCTGGTTTGCCTGAACCAGACAGCAGATACCGGTGATGCGGTTTTAGAGGGGAAGTCATTTGCTGTTAACATTCTAACCGCTGAGCAACAAGAGGTATCCAATCAGTTTGCGGGAGGCGCGAGTCAGGAACAGCGTTTTGCTAATGTAAAATGGCATGCCGGACAAACAGGTTCTCCCATTTTTGATGATGCTCTGGTATCCCTTGAGTGTAAAGTCGTTCAGCAAGTGCGGGCAGGAACCCATTGGGTGGTGATTGGTGAAGTGCAAAAAGTGAGTTGTCGAACGGGTGAGCCTTTGCTTTATTATAATTCTGCTTATCGGGATTTTATGGTGAATGAATAAAATTGCGAATTATTTACGGTAATTTTCTAAGCTAGCAGACGGTTGACTGATCAGGTAGGTCTGAGGGTCTTTAGAGACTGGCAAACGGGCGGTGACGTTGCGTTGCGCGGGTGCTACCATTAATAGCTTTATTCTGCGGTAAAGTGCCTGAGCCACCAGCTTGAATACGCTGGTGGCTCAGGCACTTTGCAAAGGGTATAAACAGTAGGGTGCTCTTCACATGCCGTGCACTCTTATGATGTTATTATGCATTCAAGGATTTTAACACGGCTTGCATACTTTCATTGGCATCACCAAATAACATACGCGTATTTTCGTGGATAAATAAGGGATTGCCAACACCGGCATAACCCGTTGCCATACTCCGTTTTAACACAATAGTCGTGGTGCTTTTCCAGCACTCCAATACCGGCATACCGGCAATAGGGCTATTCGGGTCATCTAATGCGGAAGGGTTCACGATGTCATTAGCCCCGATGACGATAGTCACATCAGTCTGGGGGAAATCCGGGTTAATTTCATCCATTTCAAACACAATATCATAGGGAACTTTGGCTTCTGCCAGTAGTACATTCATATGCCCCGGCATGCGGCCTGCAACAGGATGAATGCCGAAACGTACATTTTTGCCTTTAGCCCGTAGCAGTTTAGTGATTTCATTAACCGTATGCTGGGCTTGTGCGACGGCCATGCCATAACCCGGGATAATCACAATATTGTTGGCGGCATTTATTATCTGCACGGTTTCATCATTTTCAATAGGGGCGACATCACCTTCAACAGTGGCAGCTTCTCCGCTAGCTGAGCCAAAGCCACCGGCAATCACACTAAGAAAATGGCGATTCATTGCCTTGCACATAATGTAACTTAAAATCGCCCCGCTACTACCGACTAAAGCGCCGGTGACGATTAATAAATCATTGTTCAGCATAAAGCCGGTAGCCGCGGCGGCCCACCCGGAATAACTATTGAGCATGGAAACCACGACGGGCATATCTGCACCACCAATAGCCATAACCATATGAACGCCAAAAGTCAGGGCCAGTAAAGTCATCAGTATTAAGGCAAAAGTACCGCCTCCTGTTGCTACTCCGTCCAAGAACACCCCAGCCAGCCAGAATGTAGCGACAAACAGGGATAAATTAAGCCAGTGACGGCCTGGTAATAAAACAGGTTTTCCATCAATTTTCCCGCACAGTTTGCCAAAGGCAATAACAGAACCGGAAAAGGTTACGGCACCAATAAAAACCCCAATATAAATTTCAACTTCATGAATGGTATGCTCTATACCCACCAAGCTATTGGAACTGTCCATGAAGTTGGCATAACCGACCAGAACGGCCGCCATACCAACTAAACTATGCATTAAAGCAACCAGTTCCGGCATTTGCGTCATTTCAACTTTTAATGCGGCTTTAGTGCCTATAAAGCCGCCAATAGCCAAGGCGATGATCAGCACGACATAAGAATCAACAGCATCACTGAATAAAGTGGCAAGAATGGCAATTGACATGCCCGCCATCCCCAAATAATTACCGCGACGGGCTGTTTCCGGATGACTTAATCCGCTTAAACTCAGAATAAAAAGTATGGAAGCGATTACATACGACATTATGACTAAACCTTGAGACATCATTAGTATTTCCTATTTTCTGAACATTTCAAGCATGCGGCGGGTCACTAAAAACCCCCCTGCAATATTAATGGCAGCAATCAAAATGGCTAATCCTGAAAGCAGTGTAATGAAGAATCCAGGTGCTGATATTTGCACCACAGCACCGATAATGATAATGCCGCTGATCGCATTGGTCACACTCATCAACGGAGTGTGGAGGGATGCGGAGACATTCCAGATGACTTGATAACCAATAAAACAGGCCAGTACAAAGACCGTAAAATGCGACATAAATGATGCCGGTGCAATAGAGCCTAAAGCAAATAAAGCTATACCTATGGCAGCTAATAAAATGAGTTGTTTGGTCGCGTCGGAAATTAAGGCCGGTTTTTCTTCGACCTCTATATTAATCGGTGGGGCTGCGTTATTAAGCTTGGGGGTTGCCGATAATTTGGGGGCTGGCGGTGGCCAAGTGATTTTTCCATCCTTGATGACAGTCGTGCCGCGAATAACTTCATCTTGCATATTCACATCAAGAATGCCATTTTTTTCAGGCGTTAATTCAGTCAGCAGGTGCTTAAGGTTAGTGGCATAAAGCTGACTGGATTGTGCGGCCAGTCTGCTGGGTAAATCGGTATATCCAATAAGGGTGACGCCATGTTTGACCACGACTTTGTCTTTTTCGGTCAGGGCACAGTTTCCGCCTTGTTCAGCGGCAAGATCGACAATCACGCTGCCTGGCTTCATGCTTTCTACCATACCCTGGGTGATCAGTTCCGGTGCCGGTCTTCCGGGTATCAGGGCGGTGGTGATAATGATATCCACTTCCATGGCTTGTCTGGCAAACAAGGCCATTTCTGCTTCAATGAATTCTTTGGACATGGTTTTGGCATAACCGCCTTCACCGGAGCCATCTTCTTCGAATTCAAGCATCAGGAATTCGGCATCCATACTTTCTATTTGTTCTTTGACTTCGGGGCGAGTATCAAAAGACCTGACAATAGCTCCCATGCTTTTAGCTGCACCAATGGCGGCTAATCCGGCAACACCGGCACCAATGACCAATACTTTGGCCGGGGGCACTTTGCCCGCAGCGGTAATTTGTCCGGTAAAAAACCGGCCAAAATGTTGAGCGGCTTCCACCACTGCGCGATAACCTGCGATATTGGCCATCGAGCTGAGGGCGTCCAGTTTTTGTGATCTGGATATGCGGGGGACGCTATCCATAGCAAATACAGTGGCTTTTCTGGCGGCGAGTTGATCCATCAACGTGGCATTCTGGGCAGGCCAGATAAAACTGATTAAATGCCCACCTTGCGATAACAGCTGAGTTTCATCAATAGCCAGTTCTGGATGTATTTCAGGAGGCCGTATTTTGAGTATAATATCCGCATTTTTCCATAAGGTTTTAGCGGTTTTTCTGATTTTACAGCCCGCTTCTTTATAGGCTTCATCAGAGTGATTGGCAGCAAGTCCTGCACCACTTTCAATATTTACTTCAAAGCCCAGTTTAATGAGCTGTTCGGCAACTTCTGGCGTGGTCGCCACGCGTTTTTCACCAGGATGAATTTCTTTAGGCACACCGATTTTCATTTACGTCCCCCTTAATGGTTATTAAACTGGAAAAAAGCAAATTTATGACTGAGCATATGTGATAGAACAATTTATATCAATAGATTTTTAATAGTCATTTATGGCGTAAATATTTATGCTAAAGTAAGTTAGTTAAGCGATAACTGCTCCCAATGGTAAATAATATTCTTGCTGGCTTGTTACCTTAAACAGCGATGAAAGTTTTAGGGGTGGATGATAGTCAAACCATTGCTCCGGTTCTTTAAATGCATAAGGTTTTAGCGGCTGATAATGCTGAATAAGCCATGCCGCTACTAACGTTGCTGATGACATACCGCTGAGCTTGGAGATACTGAGGTATCAAGCCAGTTTAAATAAATGCAGGGATGAGGGTCGCCGACAAGGCTCTTATACAGAGCTTAAAGAGAATGGTCGGAATCGTGTGGAAAGTAATTAATGTTTTTAGCTAAAGATTTTATAGAAACTGCTGAAGGTCTGGTTTTTGCAGTGGTAGACAATGGCACGGAGCAAGGAAAAGCCCTTTGTTTTCTTCGTTATATGCAGAAGGATCAGCAATGGAAAAAAGTAGATACTGCGGTAGCTAACCAGCTTTTATCCGAGCAATATCCGCAATATTTATACTTTTCAGCGAGTAAAGAAGCCTATTTACATGCTGTTTCTGCCGAACAAATAATGACACATTATCAGCCCCGGCATAGACTTAAACAGTTGTTGAATAGTCAGCCTGTGGATGATGTAGAAGTTGATTTGCTTATACTTTGTCGTTTGTTTGCAGCGCAGGGAATCAATCTTGAAGAGATAGGTGTGACCGGATCCATTTTAATATCTGTGCAACAGAAAAGTTCTGATATTGACCTGGTTTTTTATTGCAGAGAGGCTTTTCATCTGGCCAGACAGGTAACTCGCCTCTTGATTCAGCAGGGGGAGTGTGCAGAGCTCAGTCATCATGATTGGGAAGCCTCTTATGATCGAAGGGGTTGTGATTTAACGTTGGATGAGTACTTATGGCATGAACAACGTAAATATAATAAGGTGCTGATCAATCAGCGTAAAGTCGATTTGAGTTTTGTCAGTGATAGCCCTCAAGAGACAGGCGTGACAAAGTATAAGAAATTGCAAGCAGTTACTCTTAAGGTCAGGGTCACTGATGATTCTTTGGCATTTGATTATCCGTCAAGTTATGCCATTCATCATCCGCAGATTTCTTTTATTATCTGTTATACCGCCACTTATACCGGTCAGGCAAAAACTGGGGAGTGGATCGAGGTGTCCGGTGTTTTAGAGCAGGCCAGTGATGGCATTCAGCGGATAGTGGTTGGCTCCAGTCGTGAAGCACGCGGGGAATATATCAAAGTGGTTCATGAATAGAAAAGATCAGTACCCACAATTTTCAGCGGTTATTTTTGATCTGGACGGTCTGGTATTAGACACAGAATCCACTTATTTTCTGGCCTGGAAAGAAGCGGGATCGGTCATGGGTTGTGAGTTCTCAGATGATTTCTGTTATTCCCTTTCCGGACTGCAATTTCAAGATATTGAGCAGCGACTATTCAAACATGGCGGCGCTGATTTTGATTTAAACCGGTTTTATCAGTTAAGCGGAGAATTCTGGCGACAAATTGTTGCTCAACAGGGTATTCCAGTGAAAAAAGGTTTTTTTAACTTACTTGAGCAATTAAACCGCCAGCAAGTCCCTTTTTGTTTGGCTACCAATAGCCGTCAAATCAATGCGCTAGAATGTCTTGAGTTGGCCGGGCTAAGTCAGGTTTTTTCAACTATCATCAGTCGAGATCAGGTGAGTCAGGGTAAACCCGCCCCCGATATTTTTTTAGCGACTGCGCAAGCATTGTTAACACCTATTGCTCAGTGTCTAGTGCTTGAGGATTCAGCGATAGGAATTCAAGCGGCTGTCGATGCTGGCGCTATTTCTGTCTTGGTTCCTTCCATACAGCCTGTTCATACTGGCGCTGCTTATATGGCGGATTATATCTATACGGACCTGGATCAGGTCGCTGAAATTATTAAATACTGTCGCCCCCCTGCTGTATAATTCCTGTCATGTTTTTCACCAGCATTAGAATGGCTGTGGCTGATCAAGCACAGTTCATATCGGTAGTCTGGGGAGAGTGGATAACGCCGTTCAGTGTTTTTATGTTGCTGTTTGTTGCTATTTGTTCTGCCAGATCTACCTTCTGAGCCATTCAAGGTGCTACATTTCAATAAATAATTGTAGTGAATAAAAAAGTTTCCGTTATTGCTCCCGCTAGATTACACATGGGCTTTATAGATATGAGTAGCTCTCTGGGACGTGAATTTGGCAGTATTGGTGTTGCCTTAGATGAGATAGCCACGCGACTGTCTGTCAGTTATGCCAAGCAATTTGTCGTGACCGGGCCGTCATCGCAAAGAGCTGAAAAATGGGTCCATATTTTATGTCAAATTTTGCAGGTTTCAGATCAATTACAGATAGAGATCGAAACGGCCATTCCTGAACATGTGGGGCTGGGGTCAGGGACACAAATGGCATTAGCGATAGGTTCTGCGTTAAATGCATTTTATGATTTGGACCTAACAATTCGTGAAATTGCTGAACTAACAGATCGTGGTATGCGTTCGGGTATTGGTATTGGTGTTTTTGAGCAAGGGGGGTTGGTTGTTGATGGGGGCAGAGGTGCCTTGACCAAGACGCCACCGGTTATTTCCCATATGGATATTCCGGCCGATTGGCGATTTATTCTGGTGTTTGATGAAACAGATCAAGGCCTGCATGGTGAGCAGGAAATCAAAGCTTTTAAGGCCTTGCCCGCTTATCCCAGTGAAGAAGCAGCCAGGCTTTGTTATTTGCTGTTAATGCAAGGATTGCCCGCAGTGGCAGAACAGCATATACACTTGTTTGGTGATGTGATTACACAGATTCAACGATCTGTAGGTGAACATTTTGCCTCAGTACAAGGCGGTGTTTTCAGCAGTAGTGAAGTGGCAGAAGTAATGCAGTGGTTGGAGCAGAACGGCGCTGTGGCCATAGGTCAGACTTCGTGGGGGCCTACCGGTTTTTGTGTGGTTGATAATGTGCAGCAAGCGGAAAGTCTGGTAAGCAAGATGCAGCAAAAATTTTCACATTTTGAGCGCCTTAGTTTTGTCACTGCCAGCGCAAGGAATAGTGGCGGAAGCATCGTTATTACTGTTTAAGTCTGTTTTATAACTCAGGCAGTCCAGACTTGCAGGGCCGCTTTTCATGCATTAAGGCAAAGTCGCGGGTGACCAATTTAGCTGCAGGGCGGCTTTAAGTATTGTCTTGCATTGCGTCGCAATGAAAAAAGTTAATTATTTTCAACCCTATTGTTTAAAAACCCTCATGACCCCATCGTTTGAAGATCAGATATTAGCATTGCGAGAGGTTATCAATAGGTATAACTTGCATTATTATACGCATGATGAACCCATCATTACCGATGCTGAATACGACAGAAAAATTCAACAGTTAAGGCAGCTTGAATCCGAAAACCCCGAGTTTAAAACGCCGGACTCACCTACACAGAAAGTAGGTGGGGCGGTGTTAAGTGCGTTTTCCAAAGTTAACCATGAGATCCCCATGCTGTCGCTGGGGAATGTGTATTCAGCAGAAGAACTTGAGGCGTTTGTCGAGCGTCTGAATAATCGACTCGATACCCGTGATGATTTATTGTTTTGTGTCGAGCCAAAGTTGGATGGACTGGCAATTAGCCTGCTTTATGTCAAGGGGCATCTGCTAAGGGCGGCTACGCGTGGTGATGGTCGTATAGGTGAAGATGTTACCCATAACATAAAGACGATTAAAAATATCCCGCTAACCCTGAAAGGTCAGCATATCCCCGAATTAATAGAAATAAGAGGGGAAGTGGTTATGCCTCTTGCTGATTTCAATGCTTATAATCAAGTCGCAGAACAACAAGGCCAAAAAAGGTTTGCTAATCCTCGCAATGCAGCAGCAGGCAGTCTGCGTCAACTGGATTCTAAAATAACCGCCACACGACCGCTGGCCTTCTACAGTTATGGTATCGGCCAGGTATCGAGCGAGGCCTTGCCGGATAGCCATTATCAACGGCTTTTGCAAATAAAAGCATGGGGTTTACCGTTGAGTCAAGAGGTAGAAAGACAAGGGAGTGTGCAGGGATGTCTGAATTATTATCATTCAATCCTGCAAAAACGCGATAATTTGCCTTATGAAATAGACGGCGTCGTTTATAAAATTGATGATATTAAATTACAGGAAAAATTAGGCTTTGTTTCTCGTGCCCCGCGTTGGGCAACAGCACATAAATTTCCTGCTCAGGAAGAGCAAACCCTATTACTTGATGTTGAGTTTCAAGTTGGGCGCACGGGCGCCATTACGCCTGTTGCAATACTTGAGCCGGTTTTTGTCGGAGGCGTTACGGTTAGTCGGGCCAGTTTACATAATAAGGATGAAATAGCGCGCTTGGGTTTAAGTAGAGGAGATACCGTGGTTATTCGTCGTGCTGCGGATGTGATTCCACAAGTCACCAGCAGGCTGGCAGAAAAAAACCCCCATTTTGAAGCGATCATTTTCCCGGATCTTTGTCCGGTTTGTCAGTCAGAACTTGAACAAATTGCCGATGAGGCCACGATACGTTGCAGCGCGGGTTTATTTTGCGCCGCACAACGTAAACAGGCTATTCAATACTTTTCATCACGCAAAACCATGAATATTGATGGTTTAGGTGAGAAAGTCGTTGAACAATTAGTGGATGCAGACTTAATTAGTACGCCAGCCGATTTATATGGTTTACATGCAGATCAGTTAGTCGAGCTGGAAAGAATGGGGCCCAAAAAAGCAGAAAATCTGATCAATGCAATTCACCAGTCCAAACAAACAACATTTGCCCGGTTTCTCCTGGCCATGGGGATCAGAGAAGTGGGGGAAGCCACGGTGAATAATTTGACCGAGCATTTTTTGACTTTGCAGCGACTGCAACAAGCCGATAAGGAAGCTTTGCAAGCAGTGGATGACGTAGGCGAAGTAGTGGCTCAGCATATTATCCATTTTTTTCGGCAATCTCATAATGTTGAAGTGATTGAGGCCTTGTTAGAGGCAGGCATTCATTGGCCGCAACTGACGGCAAAACCACAGAAATCCTTGCCTTTATCAGGTAAAACCTATGTATTAACCGGAACCTTGACCCAAATGAAAAGAAATGAAGCGAAAGTATTGCTTCAAACCCTGGGGGCTAAAATATCGGCGAGTGTCTCAGCAAAAACCGATTGCGTGGTTGCGGGGGAGTCAGCAGGTTCAAAATTACTGAAGGCACGAGAGTTAGGTATTGCAATTATTGATGAAGAGCAATTACAGGTTTTATTAGCATCACTGCAAAACTCTACAGGGTGAGCGTTTGCTGAGGCACTGTGCATTAGTGTTCGAAGGGGCGGTATTTTTTGATTTGCTCGGCACATTAGCACGACCTTGAAAAAGCCAGATAAAACACGGGATAAAAAGATTTTTTGCAGAATGGATTGGATGGGCTAAAGTCGAGCATGATACGAACCATTTGGGTGCGTATGTCGCTATACTAAAGCGGTATATTTATTATAAATCAATGCTATATGCTAAATCGGTTCAATTCTTGCTTGGTTAGCAGGGATAAAGCCTAATTTAGCGGAGCGTACTTTAAGATGAACACTTCTGTGAGAACGAATTTTCTCTCATTCACGGGTAGAACCAGAATATTGCATATGACTTGGTTTGCCTTCTTTGTGACTTTCTTTGTTTGGTTTAGTCATGCTCCTCTATTATTAGCTATTCAAGAATCATTTGGTTTATCTGATCAGCAGATTAAAACATTGTTGATTCTTAACGTGGCGCTGACCATCCCGGCACGCATTGTAACGGGCATGTTGGTTGATGTTTATGGCCCAAGAAAAACATACTCTGCCATGTTAGTGGCTACAGCAGGTCTGTGTTTTTTCTTTGCCTCTGCGACCAGTTTTGAGATGTTAGCTTTATCCCGATTTTTACTAGGTTTTGTGGGTGCAGGTTTTGTTATCGGTATTCGTATGATTAGTGAATGGTATCCTTCAAAACAACTGGGTTTGGCTGAAGGTATCTATAAAGGTCTGGGTAATGTCGGTTCCGCTGTAGCAGCAATAACCTTGCCTACTCTGGCGCTGATGTTTGGGGGCGAAGATGGCTGGCGGTATGCGACGGCCTTATCCGGTCTGGTTGCGCTGATTTATGCAGGCATATACTATGCTTTTGTGAGAGATACTCCGGCAGGCTCTACTTATTTCAAACCGAATAAGTCAGGAGGACTGGAAGTTACCAGTAAGCGAGATTTCTTTTTCTATCTGTTCATGAATATCCCCATGTACGGTGCCATGGCAGTGCTGACCTGGAAGGTTGAGCTGCTGGGTTTGATCACCGCTGTTGCTGCTACCACTATCTATTCGCTTTTAGTGGTGATTTATCTGCTGCAGGCAAGACAGATCTATAAGGTCAATCAGATGATCTTCAGCAAGCCCGTTGATACCATTCTGCAATATGATTTCAAGCAAGTTGCCATACTCAGTATCGCTTATGCGGTGACCTTTGGCTCGGAACTGGCGGTGGTTTCTATGTTGCCTTTGTTTTTTAAAAATACTTTTCTGATCCCCGTGTCTCTTGCGGGTATACTGGGCGCCAGCTTTGCCATTACTGATGTCTTATCTTGTCCATCAGGTGGCTGGATCAGTGATCGGTTTGGACGAAAAATGCCCTTACTGCTTATGTTAACAGGTGCTTCCATCGGTTTTTTAGCCATTTCACAAATAAATAGTGAATGGCCCATTGCTTTGGCTGTAGTCGTCTTCATGATGTGTTCTTTTTTTCTGGGTGCGGGGGCAGGCTGTGTTTTTGCTGTGGTGCCTCTAATCAAACGGCGCTTGACCGGCCAGATTGCTGGAATCGTTGGTGCATACGGTAATGTTGGAGCGGTGTTGTTTTTGACGATATTTTCGATGGTTCCTCCTGCTGTATTTTTTATGACTATTGGTGGGGGTATTGCCTTTGCTGCAATTTGCTCTTTGTTTCTGGATGAGCCTAAAAGTACAATGGCTGAGGTCTTACCCGACGGCACTATTCAGCTGATAGAAGTACATTAAGATGTAAGGCCGGTTTTTAACAGCCACCTTGCTTTTTTGTTGGGTTAAAATCCCGTTATTTCATTATTTTTCAGGAAAAAATAAATTATTAAACATTTATTTTTGTTTTTCGATAAAATCTAAAGAATAATTACTAAACTTACTCATTCATTATTTATTTCCAGAATTTTTATGGACCTTAAATTTCTAGACTTTGAACAACCTATTGCTGAGCTTGAAGCAAAAATTGAAGAACTCCGTAAAGTAGAGTTTGATAATGATATTAATATTTCAGATACGTTGGTACAGCTTGAAGAAAAGAGTCGTAACCTGACGGAGTCGATTTTTTCCGACTTGTCTGATTGGCAGTTTTCTCAGTTGTCACGCCATCCTGAGCGCCCCTATACGCTGGATTATATTAAATATATGTTTACTGATTTCCAGCAGTTGCATGGCGATAGACTTTATGCAGATGATCCTGCCATAGTATGTGGGATCGCCAGGTTAGAAGATCAGCCAGTGATGGTGATCGGCCATCAAAAAGGACGCGATACCAAAGAAAAGATATATCGCAACTTTGGCATGCCTCGACCCGAAGGCTATCGTAAGGCCTTGCGGATGATGAAAATGGCTGAACGTTTTAAAATGCCCATTATTAGCTTAATTGATACGCCAGGGGCTTATCCAGGCATAGGCGCTGAAGAACGTGGGCAAAGTAGTGCGATTGCTACCAATTTGTTTGAAATGTCTAAACTCAAAACACCTATTATTTGTGTAGTCATAGGTGAAGGGGGTTCAGGCGGGGCATTAGCGATTGGTGTCGGTGATCGTTTGATTATGCTGGAATACAGTACCTATGCGGTAATTTCACCTGAAGGCTGTGCTTCCATTTTATGGAAAAGTGCTGAAAAATCGGTATTGGCTGCTGAAGCTATGGGCATAACCTCAGATCGTGTGCGTGAACAGGGTTTGCTGGATGAGGTGGTGCGTGAACCGGTCGGAGGCGGGCATCGAAATCATCAAAAAATGGCTTTAAGTTTGCGGGAAACCCTGATCAGGCATCTTGACGAGTTAAAAAGTGAGGAATTGGATGTCTTGCTGGAGAAACGTTATCAGCGAATTATGTCTTTTGGTTCGTATGCCGAGGAAGTAGTGAAATAGCTTCTTTTTAGGGGTTTTCAGTGTATTTGTAACTTAAGGTGTTGTTTGCCTTTTATAACTAATGAAACCGAAGGTGCATTTAAAAAACCGGCTTATGTCGGTTTTTTGCGTTATTTATGCTGACATCTCAATTTATTCTTTCCATTTTACCTCAACATACTGAAAAGATTTATCTGGCTTTTAGTGGGGGTAAAGATTCTCATGTGTTGTTGCACCTGCTGAGTTCAATTCCAGACATCAGGCATAAAGTCACTGCGGTTTATGTGAATCATGGTCTACAGTCTGAAGCGCTGGCTTGGGAGAAGCATTGTCAGGCGATTGCATTGGGCGTGCATGTTGATTTTCATTGTTTAACGGTGAATGCACACAAAGAACCCAGACAAAGCCAGGAAGAGGTTGCAAGGAATGCGCGCTATCAGGCACTCCAGCCTTTATTGGCTGAAAAAGATGTTTTATTGCTGGCCCAGCATCAGGAGGATCAGTTGGAAACGGTATTGCTACAACTGTTTCGGGGTGCCGGGGTTCAAGGTCTGGCAGGCATGCCCTTGTCCACTGGCTTTGGCAAGGGGCAAATGATTCGACCGTTGCTTGATGTGTCACAAGCGGCGATTAGTGCGTATGCAGAACAGCATAATTTGCACTGGATCGAAGACCCTAGTAACCAAGACAATACGTTTGACCGAAATTTTTTACGTAATCAGATTTTGCCTCAGCTGAAACAACGCTGGCCTGCTTTAGATAAAACCGTTTCCCGAGCGGCAAGACATTGTGCCCAAAGCCATTTTTTAAATGCCGATTTATCGCGGCAATTATTGCATCCTCTTTATGATAAAGAAGATCAATCACTCGCTATTCAACCATTACTTGAGCTGGATGATAACCAGCAATATCTGGTTATCCGGCAATGGTTTGCAATGTTGCATTTGAGGATGCCGTCTGAAAAAACAGTTATTACGATAGTTGCTGAGGTACTGGGAGCAAAACCATCGGCAAACCCGGAGATTAAGAATAAAAGGTATTGTATTAAACGGTATCGAAAAAAATTGTATTGTTTTAAAGCCGATACGATGCCTCGGGAAGAAGGCGAACAGCACTGGAAAAAAGGGTTTGAGCAATTGGCGTTAAAGCACAGTACTTTAACGCTTTGTCGGGCTTCAACAGGGATTTCCCGCGCATTGTGGGATAGTTCGACGGTTTGGGTGCGCTTCAGGAAGGGGGCTGAAAAGATTCAGCTACCAGGTCGGCAGGGGCATCATACCTTAAAGAAATTGTTTCAGGAAATAGCCATGCCACCCTGGGAAAGGGGGTCTATCCCTTTAATTTATATGAATGGGGAGTTGGCCGCTGTTGCTGATTTATGGGTCAGTGCTGATTTTATGTGTGATAGCGAAGAGGAATGCCTGCAATTTAAGTGGAACAGAACAAATGCAGCGCAAGAAGTAAAATAGTGAGCCTCAGTTTTGTGCTGGATTATGCTGTTTTAGCGATAAAACCAGAAAAATAAGGCCAATAATGATATAATTGAAGGTTTTAAATTTAACTATTAGCTACAACTTAAGGATAAAAACGTAAGATACATGACTAAATTCATATTTATCACAGGCGGTGTAGTTTCTTCATTAGGTAAAGGCATAGCCGCGTCTTCTTTAGCCGCTATTTTAGAAGAGCGTGGTTTAAACATTACCATGACGAAGCTGGATCCTTATATCAATGTAGACCCGGGCACCATGAGTCCATTTCAACATGGCGAAGTTTTTGTGACTGAAGACGGTGCAGAAACTGATCTGGATTTAGGCCATTATGAACGTTTCCTTAAAACCACCATGGGGAAGAAAAATAATTTCACCACGGGCCAGGTTTACGAAAGTGTATTACGTAAAGAACGAAAAGGTGAATATCTCGGTGCGACGGTTCAGGTCATCCCTCATATTACCGATGAAATTAAACGCCGTATTTATGCCAGTGCTGAAGGTAAGGATGTTGCCATTATCGAAGTCGGCGGCACGGTAGGTGATATAGAGTCCTTACCCTTTCTGGAAACTATCCGGCAAATTGGCATTGAGCAGGGGCGCGATAACGCCCTGTTTATTCATCTGACCCTGGTGCCTTATATTAAATCGGCAGGGGAATTAAAAACCAAACCGACTCAGCATTCCGTTAAAGATCTTAGAACGATTGGTATTCAACCGGATATATTGATTTGTCGTTCTGAACAATTTCTCCCTGCCAGTGAGCGCAGTAAAATTGCATTATTTACTAATGTTCCCGAGAAGGCTGTTATTTCTGCTATTGATGCCGACACCATTTATCGTATTCCTTTATTATTGAATGAACAGGGGCTGGATGATATTGTAATCAAGCAGTTACGATTAGATGTCCCGGTGGCCAAGCTGACTGAGTGGCAAGAAGTGGTCGAGGCGATTACGCACCCAGTAAATAAAGTCACCATTGCTATTGTCGGGAAGTATGTGGATCATTCAGATGCTTATAAATCATTAGCTGAGGCATTAACCCATGGCGGATTGAAGACCCGTAACAAGGTCAATATAAAATATATTGATTCTGAAATCATCGAGAATGAAGGCACTGCACTGTTAAATGACGTCGATGCTATTTTGGTTCCGGGGGGCTTTGGTGAACGAGGGGTAGAAGGCAAGATAGCAACAGTGCGTTATGCCCGTGAAAATAAAATACCTTATTTAGGGATTTGTCTGGGCATGCAGTCTGCAGTGATAGAATTTGCTAGAAATGTGATTGGTCTGGAAGGTGCTCATAGTACTGAGTTTCTTGCCAGCTCGCCGCATCCCGTCATTGGCTTGATTACGGAGTGGATGGATGAGGATGGTCAACTTGAAACACGGGATGAAGATTCTGATTTAGGGGGAACCATGCGATTAGGCGCGCAAAAGTGTCGTCTGCAACCGGGATCATTAGCGCATCAGTTGTATCAGAAGGATGTTATTACTGAACGACATAGACATCGTTATGAATTTAATAATAAATACATTGAAGATTTTGAAAAGGCAGGTTTAATATTTTCGGGTAAGTCAATGGATGGTCGTTTAGTCGAGTTTGTTGAAATTGCAGATCATCCCTGGTTTTTAGCATGTCAGTTCCATCCCGAATTTACCTCGACCCCGCGCAAAGGACATCCTTTGTTTTCAGGATTTATTAACGCAGCAGCGCAGTTTAGAGAAGGTAAGTAATAATGAAATTATGTGGTTTTGAAGTAGGTCTGGATCAACCTTTCTTTTTAATAGCCGGAACCTGTGTCATCGAAAGTGAACAGATGGCTCTAGACACGGCCGGTATACTGAAAGAAATTTGTAATGAACTGAATATTCCTTTTGTTTATAAATCATCTTTTGATAAGGCTAATCGTTCATCACACCAAAGTTATCGTGGCCCGGGTGTGGAAAAAGGCTTGCAGATTCTGCAAAAAGTAAAGGATCAGATTGGGGTGCCGGTATTAACCGATGTGCATGAAGACACACCTTTGAATGAGGTGGCATCGGTTGTTGATATTATGCAAACTCCAGCATTTTTATCCAGACAAACCAACTTTATTCAGAATGTTGCGAAGCAGGGCATTCCTGTCAATATTAAAAAAGGGCAGTTTTTAGCACCGTGGGATATGGTCCATGTGGCCAATAAGGCCAAGGCGACGGGGAATGAACAGATTATGGTGTGTGAGCGTGGTGCATCATTCGGATATAACAACCTGGTTTCGGATATGCGTGGATTGGCTGAAATGCGCAAAACAGATTGTCCTGTGGTGTTTGATGCAACGCATTCTGTACAGTTACCGGGTGGCAAGGGGACTTGTTCTGATGGACAACGCGAACATGTACCTGTATTAGCAAGGGCTGCGATTGCAGTGGGCATTTCAGGTTTATTTATGGAAACACATCCAAAACCTGAGGAAGCTTTGAGTGACGGCCCTAATTCGTGGCCTTTACACAGAATGAAAGAATTATTGGAAACTTTAGTAACTATTGATCAGGCTGTTAAAGCGAACAGTTTGATAGAAACAACCTTATAGAGGAAATTATGGCTAGAATTATTGGTGTTAAAGCAAGTGAAGTTCTTGATTCACGTGGAAATCCAACAGTAGAAGTAGATGTTTTTTTAGCATCAGGCGTTGTTGGTACTGCCATGGTGCCATCAGGTGCATCAACAGGTGAGCGTGAAGCCATAGAATTAAGAGATGGCGACAAAGCACGCTATTTAGGCAAAGGCGTTTTAAAAGCTGTAGGCAATGTCAATACCATAATTCGTGAAGCGATCATTGGTATGGATGCGACTGATCAGGTTGCACTCGATCAAAAAATGATCGAATTGGATGGTACGGATAATAAAGCTATTTTAGGTGCTAATGCTATTTTAGGCGTTTCTATGGCCGCGGCGCATGCTGCAGCAAAAGAGGCTGGCGTTCCTTTATATCGTTATTTAAATACCAGCGGAAAATTTATTTTACCTGTACCCATGATGAATATCATTAATGGTGGCTCACATGCTGATAACAGTGTTGATTTACAGGAATTTATGATTTTACCAGTAGGAGCTCCTACTTTTCGTGAAGCGATTCGTTATGGTGCCGAAGTATTCCATAACCTGGCCAAAGTATTAAAAAGCAAAGGTCTGGCAACGACTGTGGGTGATGAAGGCGGCTTTGCACCGAATCTATCGTCTAATGAAGAAGCCATTGAAGTTATTCTGGAAGCGATTGAACTGGCGGGTTACAAAGCCGGCGAAGATATTTATCTGGGAATGGATGCGGCAGCCTCTGAATATTATAAAGACGGTAAATATGTATTAGAAGCAGAAGGCAAAAGCTTAACCTCTGAAGAAATGACTGATTTCTTCGTAGACTGGGTAGAAAAATACCCGATTATCTCTATTGAAGATGGCCTGGACGAAAATGATTGGGATGGCTGGAAAGTTCAGACTGAAAAACTGGCAGGTAAAATTCAGCTAGTAGGTGATGATTTATTTGTGACCAATCCTGCGATTTTGCAAGAAGGTATTGATAAAGGTATTGCTAATTCAATTCTGATCAAAGTTAATCAAATTGGTACTTTAACTGAAACTCTGGCGGCTATTAATATGGCTTCTGAAGCCGGTTACAGTGCGGTGGTATCTCATCGCTCAGGTGAAACCGAAGATACTACGATTGCTGATTTGGTTGTGGCTACCGGTACAGGGCAGATTAAAACAGGTTCATTGAGCCGTTCAGATCGTATCGCCAAGTATAACCGTCTGATGAAAATTGAAGACGAGCTGGGTGAAAATGGCGTTTATGCCGGTCGTAGTGCGTTCAAAATGTTGTAAATCAAGACTTGGTTTTTACTCCTCTCACAAGAGAGTATGCTGCTTCCCACGCTCTGCGTGGGAACGCAGTCAGTAACGCTCCTCATCACAGGACGCGTAGCATCCTCTCACTCATTTCCGCGCAGAGCGTGGGAACTTGTCAACTATGAATGTTTTTAAAATTCTTGCAGTCATTCTTTTTCTGCTGATTATCCAGTTGCAATATCGTCTATGGTTTGGTGATGGAAATGTGCAACAGGTTAAAGTCTATCAACAGCGTCTGGATACGCTAAAAATAGAAGTTCGATTGAAACAAGAACGCAATGAAAAACTCTATGCAGAAGTGCTGGATTTACGCAAAGGTGAGGCGGCAATAGAGGAAAGAGCGCGATATGAGTTAGGCATGATTAAACACAATGAGACGTATTTTCAGGTGATTGAATAACGCTATTTCTGACTATTTCGGGTTAACGCTGCTTTACCGAGTCAACGCATAAGGTAAGAGTATTTTCATACTACAGAATTTTTAACCTCAATGATTCCATAATACGATATGACCGAGTCTGTAAATTTCTGGGCTGTTGTTCCTGCTGCCGGTGTTGGTAAAAGAATGCAAGCGGACAGACCCAAACAATATCTTCCCCTGGCGGGCAAAACAGTTTTAGAACATACCCTGAATTGTTTATTACAAGCGGATGTTTTTTCTGCCCTGGCTGTTGCTATTTCCAAAGAAGATCCCTATTGGCCTGAATTAGACTGCAGTCGACATGAACACATCATCACCGCAGCCGGAGGTCAAGAACGAGCAGATTCAGTACTATCTGCCTTAAAATCATTAAGTGCACAGGCGGCCGACAATGACTGGGTGTTGGTACATGATGCTGCACGACCTTGTTTAACTGTTGCCGATATCAGACAGCTGATTAATACCCTGCAACAGGATGAGGTGGGGGGGATTTTGGCATTACCTTCCCACGATACACTCAAAAATGTGGCTGCTGATAGCATCACCCAAACCATCGATAGAAGTGTCATCTGGCGAGCGTTAACGCCGCAGATGTTTCGTTATGGTATGTTAAAGCAGGCGTTGCAAGCAGCAGAGGGCAATCCGGCAATTACAGATGAAGCCAGTGCTTTGGAAATGCAAGGTCTGCAACCCAAAATTGTAGAAGGCCGTCCGGATAATATTAAAATAACCCGACCCGAAGATTTAGCACTTGCACAGTTTTATATGAAGCAACAAGCACAACAACGGGAACAGCAAAATGATTAGAATTGGACAAGGTTATGATGTACATCGTTTTATAGATGAAGGTGAGGTCATACTGGGTGGCGTAACCATTGATTATGACAAAGGTCTGGAAGCGCATTCGGATGGTGATGTGGTGTTACATGCACTGTGCGACGCATTACTTGGGGCGGTTGCGCTAGGTGATATTGGGAAACATTTCCCGGATACTGATGCTGAATTCAAGGGCGCAGATAGCCGTGTTTTATTACGCGATGTCTATGGTAAGGTGCAAGAAAAAGGGTATCAGCTGGTTAATGCGGATATTACCATCATTGCTCAGGCACCCAAAATGGCACCTCATATTGTTGCGATGTGTCGCAATATTGCAGCGGATTTACAGGTTGATATTGAGTTCATTAATGTCAAGGCAACAACTACGGAAAAATTGGGTTTCGAAGGTCGTAAAGAAGGTATCGCGGTACAAGCCGTGGTATTAGTCGAAAAATAAGCGGAGCAGATACTCGCTGCAGATCACGAGATCAGCGTATTTAACAAGCTCGAGTTGCTAGCAGCTCACGACTGCTGTGTACTGGCCGTGTAGGGTCAAGTATACGGTATGTTGATGTCTCCGGATATGACACTGTGCTCGGTTAACGCATCTGCAATGCTAGATTTCAGGCGTTAGTTAAATTAACCAGCGGTCACGGGAGTTCTGTTAAAGGGCATGTTGGTAAATTGTTTTTTCTTTATTTCTCTCGTATCCTTCATTAGCAAAATAGCATAAACGGTTCACATGACTAACAGTGTTCAGCATCCACAACCAGCAATAAGCATCCCCCTTTGGCCGCACGTTTACGGAGGCCCAGCCAGTACCGGAAAAATAAAATCCATCCCGGATGATTTTATGGTGCAAGAAATATTGTCTTTTCAGCCTGAAGGCTCTGGAGAACATGCCTTTTTGCAGATACAAAAGCAAGGCGAAAATACAGAATATGTTGCGCGTTTATTAGCCCGGTTTGCAGGGGTGAGACAGCGTGATATTGGTTATGCCGGGTTAAAAGACCGTCATGGTAGGACAACGCAATGGTTCAGTGTCTGGTTGCCCGGTAAAGAGGACCCTGACTGGAGTCAGCTGGAAACGCCCAGCATTCAAGTGTTACAGGCGGTTCGACATGCCAGAAAACTCAAGCGTGGGGTGTTGTCTGGTAATCGATTTCAACTGTTAATTCGCGACTGGGCAGGTGATAAAAGTCGCCTTGAAATGCAGCTACAATGCATCAAAAAAAGTGGGTTTCCTAATTATTTCGGCTCTCAGCGTTTTGGTCATCAAGGCCAAAATGTCAACAAAGCCCTGGCTTTATTGCAAGGCGCAAAGGTCAAGAGAGAGCTACGTAGTATTTATTTATCGGCTGTTCGCTCCTATTTATTCAATCAAATCCTGTCCCAACGAATTATTGCCAACAACTGGAATCAGGCCATTGCGGGTGATGTTTTTATTTTTAATCATTCCAACAGTTATTTTAAACCTGAGCAGATTGATGATTGCGTGAGGCAACGTATTGGTCAGGGAGAAATTCACCCCACAGCTATCATGTATGGAAAGGGTGTACTAGAAACTCAGGCTGAGGCATTAGCGATAGAGGAAAAGGTTATCTCTCAACATCAATGCTTGAGTGATGGGCTTATTGATTATGGCTTGGAGGCGAGTAGACGGGCATTACGGGTGATGCCTGATGATTTAAGCTGGGAATTTATAGCCGATGACGGCTTGTTACTGCGTTTTTGCTTGCCTGCCGGCTGTTATGCAACGTCTTTATTAAGAGAAATCGTCGACTGCTGAAGCTTGATCGACAGCGCTAAAGCACCACAACTTGCCCGTTCAAAGCCAATCTGTGTTGTCATTCCCTAAGTGTTGTCTGTCTGCTTCAACTACAGCCCGATATAGCGGCATGCTCTTCGGCCATTATTGGCCAGAGGGGAGGCTATCATCACATACCGAGGTATTTCGTTACCACGTCCAACAGCATGCATCTGTGTGGTTAATGTTGGGGTAAAAGCGGCATGTTGTCTCAAAGTTCAGGATATACCTCAGCCCCAGGCTTTAGTCACTAAAAAAACGGTTTAAATAATGCCCGGTATATGAATGCTTGTTTTTTGATACCTCGGCAGGTGTGCCTTGTGCAACGAGCATGCCGCCTCCCACACCGCCTTCAGGCCCCATGTCAATGACCCAGTCCGCTGTTTTAATGACATCCAGATTATGTTCAATAATGATAATAGTATTGCCATGGTCGCGTAGGGTATGCAGCACGGTAAGTAATTGCTTAATATCGTGAAAATGCAGGCCAGTGGTCGGTTCGTCTAATATATACAGCGTTTTCCCCGTATCGCGTTTGGATAATTCTTTAGCCAGTTTTACCCGTTGTGCTTCTCCGCCTGATAGAGTAACAGCATTTTGTCCCAAGCTGATATAGCTGAGCCCGACATCAATCAGGGTCTGCAGTTTTTTTGCCAGAACCGGGACCGGGCTAAAAAATTCAGCCGCATCCTCAATGGTCATTTCCAGAATTTCATTAATGGTTTTTCCTTTATAACGAACGGTCAGGGTCTCCCGGTTATAACGCTTACCTTTACAGATATCGCAAGCCACAAAAATATCAGGGAGAAAATGCATTTCTACTTTAATGACACCATCCCCTTTACAGGCTTCACAGCGACCACCTTTTACATTAAAGCTGAATCGTCCCGGGGTATACCCTCTGGATCTGGCTTCCGCTGTGGCGGCAAACAATTCACGGATAGGGGTAAAAATACCGGTATAAGTGGCTGGGTTTGAGCGGGGCGTCCGGCCGATAGGATTTTGATCAATATCAACGACTTTATCGATTTGCGCTAAGCCGCTGATTTTATCGCAAGGTGCTGGGATACAACTGGCTTTATTAATGATGCGAGCGACATTCCGGTACAACGTGTCATTGATTAACGTAGATTTTCCTGAGCCGGAGACACCGGTGACACAGGTTAAAAGTCCAACCGGAAAAGAGATGGTTAGCTGTTGTAAATTGTTACCTGTGGCATTATGAACCGTGATTAATTTTTTGGGGTTAATAGCGGTTAAAACGGTCGGAATCTCAATTTTCTGTTGTCCCGATAAATACTGTCCTGTCAAAGAGGCCGGGTTGTTTTTAATTTCTTCTGCCGTGCCTGTGGCTACGATCTCACCGCCATGAATACCGGCACCAGGGCCAATATCGACGATATATTGTGCCGATAAAATCGCATCTTCATCATGCTCAACCACAATAACGGTATTGCCCAGGTCACGTAGGCGAAATAGGGTATTGAGTAGGCGTTGATTATCTCGTTGATGCAGCCCGATGGATGGTTCATCCAGAACGTACATGACGCCCATTAACCCCGCACCGATTTGACTGGCAAGTCTAATGCGCTGGGCTTCCCCGCCCGACAGCGTATCAGCGCTTCGATCCAGCGTGAGATAATCCAATCCAACATTGACTAAAAACTCTAACCGCTCTTGAATTTCTTTATTGATTTTTTCGGCAATTTCACCGCGATGCCCCGGTAAATGTAGCTGACTAAAAAATTCCAGCGTTTGTTTAATCGGCAGACAGCTTATTTTATGCAAGGGTTGCTGATTAATAAGAACATGGCGTGCGGCAGTATTCAATCGCGCGCCCTGGCATTGCTCACAGGTTTTTTGAGCCAGGTATTTGGCCAGTTCATCTCTCACCATTTGAGATTCTGTTTCATGATAGCGTCTTTCCATGTTGGAAATAATGCCCTCAAACGGGTGGCTACGGCTTGATTTTTTGCCAGTGGCTGAGCCAAATTGAAACTTGATTTTTTGCGTACCACTGCCATAGAGAATAATGGCTTGTATGTCTTTCGGTATTTCAGAAAAAGGGGCTTCGGTATCAAAACCATAATGCTGCGCTAAAGAGCAAATGATTTGGTAATAATAAGCATTGCGACGGTCCCAGCCCCTTATGGCTCCACCTGCCAGGCTGATATCAGCACTATGGATGACTAAGGCAGGGTCAAAATGCTGCCTCACGCCTAAGCCATCGCACCCAGAACAAGCCCCTTTGGGGTTGTTAAAAGAAAAGATACGGGGTTCCAGTTCAGAAATGCTATAACCACATTGTGGACAGGCATAACGTTCGGAGAATAATAATTGCTGCTGGCCATCCATACGGGTGGCAATCGCAATACCTTCAGCAATTCTTAAGGTGGTTTCAAAGGATTCAGATAAACGCAGACGAATATCATCACGAATTTTAAAACGGTCAACGATTACTTCAATAGTATGTTTCTTTTTTAAATCCAGTGAAGGGGGTTCATCCAGTTCATAAATCTCGCCATCTATTCTGGCGCGAATAAAGCCCTGTGCGCGTAAATCATCCATGAGTTGAATGTGTTCACCTTTACGTTCATTAACCACAGGGGCAAGCAACATCCAGCGCTCGCCTGCTGTCTGAGATAGAACCTGATCAACCATTTGACTGATCGTTTGTGCTTCTAAAGAGCTGCCATGCTCGGGACAATGAGGGATGCCAGCCCGAGCGTATAATAATCTTAAATAATCATGAATTTCTGTGATGGTTCCGACGGTAGAGCGTGGATTGTGCGAGGTGGATTTTTGTTCAATGGAAATGGCCGGAGAAAGCCCTTCAATATGATCTACATCGGGTTTTTCCATCATGGACAGGAACTGTCTGGCATAGGCAGACAATGACTCCACATAGCGTCGTTGGCCTTCTGCATAAATAGTGTCAAAGGCCAGTGAAGATTTGCCTGAACCGGAAAGGCCGGTAATGACAATCAGTGAATCTCTGGGTAAATCAAGGTTTATATTTTTCAGGTTGTGTGTTCTGGCACCTCGAATACTAATTTTGTCCACTAATTGAATTCCGACAATTTAAAGAACCTGATAATATACGTCTTTTTATCACTAAATAGCAAAGTTAGGTGATTTTCCATTACTGAATAATCCAGGTTAGCGGGTGTTTTTATTTTAATTAAATAAAAACGAAGGCGTGGTATTAATATAATGTTTCCAGTATTTGTGTGAACTGGGTACAGTGAATTGCGAAAGCCGGGGCATGTGTTGCTGGTTTTTGTTGCTTGCTCTGCCTATCGACATTAAATCCACATTAAATTAATCCCCCTGAAAAACATACGCGATCTAGAATTGTTTAAAATGGGAGCTACTTTAAATTACAGGAGATTTAAGTTTTGGCACATATGCAGGATATAACCAGTCCAATGACAGCATTGGAGAAACGCGCAACGTTATCGTTAGCCAGTATTTATGCTTTGCGCATGTTGGGTCTGTTTATGATCTTGCCAGTATTGTCATTATTTGCCGAACAAATGGAGGGTGCCACACCGATGTTAATTGGTCTGGCTATCAGTGTGTACGGTTTAACCCAAGCGGTTTTACAAATTCCCTTTGGTTTGCTATCTGATCGGTTTGGCCGAAAAAAAATAATCATTATTGGCTTGATCCTGTTTTCAGCCGGTAGTGTGGTTGCGGCCCTCTCTACCAATATTTATGGTGTATTACTAGGGCGAGCCATACAAGGCGGGGGAGCTATTGCCGCGGCTATTATGGCTTTGCTTGCGGATTTAACGCAAGAAGTGCATCGTACTAAAGCCATGGCAACCATCGGTGCCAGTATTGGTATTTCATTTGGTATAGCCATTACCTTAGGCCCTATCTTGGCCGGGTATATCGGGATTTCTGGTATTTTCTGGTTAACCGCTATTCTCTCGTTATTAGCCATTTTGGTTGTCCTGTTTATTGTGCCCAACCCAGAAAAGTCGATAGTGCATTGTGATGCCCAATTAGTGCCTGCGCAGTTTTTTAGTGTCTTGAAAATGCCCGATTTATTAAGACTGGATTATGGCATTTTTATTTTACATTTATGTTTAACCTCCTGTTTTGTTGTGCTGCCTTTATTGATCAGGGATGCAGGCTTAATCCCTGAAAATCACTGGATGGTGTACTTGCCGGTACTCATTGGCTCGATGGCATGTATTGTGCCCTTTGTCATCATTGCAGAAAAAAAACGCCAGATGAAGAAGGTTTTTATAGGCGCTATCATTACCCTTATGCTGGCTAATCTGGGCTTATTTAAATATTATGATGACTTGTATGGGATTATTGGGTTTTTATGGTTGTTTTTTTGTGGTTTTAATTTGTTAGAAGCCACTTTACCCTCCTTAATATCCAAAACCGCACCCGGTGATTTAAAAGGTACCGCGATGGGGGCCTATTCGAGTTCACAGTTTATGGGTGCTTTTGTGGGGGGTGTAGCGGGTGGCTGGCTTTATGGTGAAATGGGTGCAGAAATGGTATTTTTATTTTGTGCCGTTGCCACATGTACCTGGGTTATTGTCGCCATGTTTATGAATACGCCTAAATATCTGGCAAACATGTTGATTTCTCTGGATGACATTAATGCAGCTAAAGAAGAAGCTTTTGTAGCAGAGTTACTTGATATCACGGGAGTAGAAGAGGTCACCTTGCATTTTGAAGAAAGTGTGGCTTATTTAAAAGTGGATAATAAGGTGCTGCAAAAAACCGATTTACAGACTTTATTAAATCAGTGGGCTGTGAGTTAGTACTCTGCGACTGAAACGGAAGCTGTCCGGTGATTACTGCAACCGGTCAGGGTCCTGAATGATGCTTTGACCATTGCCCGGTTCCTGATG
>JAPYOW010000016.1:35612-36722 GCA_029937975.1 Methylococcaceae bacterium
GCCGCTCCCCTTTTTTTTCTTATCTGCCATCGATAGAGTATTTTATAATTGAGCTTGATTTTTTGACAAATTTTCCTATTCTTTGATTTAGCAAAGTAAATGCTGCAAAGGAGAGTAGAAATGAGTAATAAGAAAACTGCTTTATTCTTTTATCTTTTATTATTAGTGCTGTTGACTGGTTGTGCATCTACAGCTAAAAATTTAGATGATCCCTGGGAAAGCTGGAATCGTAGTACGCAGGAATTTAATGATAACTTTGACGATAACATACTGAAGCCTTTAGCAAGGGGCTACCTGTTTACAATGCCTGGGCCAGTAGATACAGGGATTTCAAACTTTTTTAGTAACCTTGATGATATTGGTATTTTTATAAATGATTTTTTACAGTTTAAAGTCATTCAGGGTGGAATGGATATTAGTCGATTTATTCTTAATTCTACGGTGGGTATTGCTGGATTTATAGATGTAGCCACCATGCTTGATTTACCTAAGCACAATGAAGATTTTGCTCAAACTTTAGCCGTATGGGGCGTTCCATCGGGACCGTATTTAGTAATACCTTTTTGGGGTCCCAGCTCACCCAGAGGGGCTGCAGGCTTGCTAGGCGATGGCTTAATGGATCCGCTTAACTATACTTTTTTCGCTGGGTTTACGGCCAGTGCTATCGGGGCAGCAGCTGATATCGTAGATACTACTGACCGACGTGCTGGATTTATGACTACTGAAACGTTTGTTACTGAAGCGGCTATCGATCGCTATGACTTTATTAAGAGCTCTTACTTGCAGTATCGTGATTATTTAATTAATGATGCAGCGGTGCCAGAAGATGAGTCTTTTGACATTTATATGGATTTTGAGGGAGATGATCGATTCAACTTAGACCTGGTCGAACCACAAGAGTAATACCTTTCAATCTACCCGTTTTTTTTGCCCGTCTGTTCCGGGCTTAAGCGTATTGAAGTAGCCGTCTTTAGCCAAATAGGAGCGCGTAAACCAGTCACGGCTTATAGCGCAGGCCAATCTGTGTTGTCTGGCTGTGGTTTCCTACGGTATTTTTGGTACACGCAGTAGTGGAAAAATGAAAAGGGTTAGGCGGTGGTGATGTGTTAT
>JAPYOW010000017.1:0-21261 GCA_029937975.1 Methylococcaceae bacterium
AAAGAACAGAAGAACCCAGTGGTTGACCCCGAATTTTGTGGATAAATACCCTGGGCTGAAGTGTTAGATTAAGACGGAACTAATACAGCTTATCCCCAAGCCATCCATCAAGTCCTTAAGCTTATCACCGCTTGATTTATGAATGAATCATAACGGTAAGGTAATCGCCCCGTCCTGTGAGAAACTCTAAGGACACCCCTGACACAACACTGTTAAGTCATTGCGGTGATAGGCGTTATTGATAGGGGGAGACAGTTGATCGCATCCAATTTAAATTCCTTGGAATATTTTTCTCCAATTAAGATCAGTTTCTCTTGACTGGGTTGGTCAGTTTTTCTTGACCACCTCAGTATCTGATGGACCTGTACAACGCAGGCCTTAGTCGCTCAGTTAATTTAGGATTACTTTTTTAAACCCGCATACTCGGGGTAGGGCTGCTGCCTATGCGGTTGGAATTAAGGATATTTATGTTCATTAATGTAGCTCATGATTATTATTTCCCGTTAATGTCTTTAAAAATTCAAGCAGATCACTGATTTCCTGTGCTGTTAAATGTAAAGGTTCGATTATAGGGTCCAGCAAGGCATTGTTGATTCCTCCCTGATTATAAAAATGGACGACTTGTTCGAGTGTGTTAAGTGAGCCATTGTGCATATAGGGGGCTGTGAGGCTAATATTACGCAGAGAAGGGGTTTTATATTTCCAGCGATCAGCAGGATTATGAGTGATTTCGTAGCGTCCTAAATCACTGGTTTTATGTTCACTGACGGCATCAATCAGCTGGTTTTCAACCTGGATAAACAAACCGGGGGCTAATTGGACTTTAGTGGTCTTAGTCGTTGTTGACATGGTTTGCTTATAGCCGATGCCGGTATTGTGGAATTGATGGTCTGTGAATAAGGCGTGGTTTGCTGCGAGAGTATGACAATGACTGCATTTTGCTTTGCCAGTAAATAAGCGATAACCCTGTTGTGCTGATGGGCTGATGGCATTTTCTTGTTGGCCAAAATGCCAGCGATCAAAATTCGAGTCGGCTGAATTTAAACTACGTTCATAACTGGCAAGCGCAAAGCTGATGGTTTCCATGCCGATGGGGCGTTTAAAGGCGCGTTTAAATAATGTTTGATAGTCGGGAAGCTGTTTGATTTTGTCAATAACATAGCCGATGGATGGGTTGGCCATTTCATTATCAGCCAGTAAAGGTCCCCATACCTGATTTTCTAGTGTGCTTTCTCTGCCATCATGAAACAGGGACTGATAATAAGCGACGTTGTATAGCGTGGGGGAATTACGTCTGACTGTGCGGCCTTCAACACCGACTGCTGTTGCCATTTCATTACTGCTGAACCCTTGTTCAGGAATGTGACACATGGCGCAGGAGAAAGTATTGTTGGCGGATAATCGCCGATCAAAAAACAGTTTTTTCCCTAAGTTTATTTTGGCTGCTGTTATGGGGTTTTCGTTAGGGACGGGGACTTTGGGCAAGCCTAATGGTGGTTGAAGAATAGTGTTGATTAAGTGATTTTTTTTTAAGGTTTTTGGAGGTGTCGTTTGTGTTGTCTGGGGAATAAGTAAGGTTTTTATATCGCTAATTAGTGTATCTGCATGTAAAAAAGAGACACTGTAAATATTTCTTAATTGTTTGTTTTTATCAATTAAATAGACGCGAAGAATGTGGGAAAAAGTACCGGTAAACTGACCTGCTGCATTGCTTACTTTTTGGATGTTTTGTTGGTAATGTTGCAGAATAGGCTGTAACTCTGTCTCTGAGCGGGTAGTCAAAAACTGCCAATCAAGAGCCGCGTCTTGTAGGCCTTCCGCATAATGTTTCATGGCCTTCGGGGTGTCGTGATGAGGATCAAAGCTAAGCGTTAATAACCGCAGTTTATTGGCTAGTAGCGGTTCTTTTTTTAGTCTTTTCTTTATTTTATGAAAGACAGCAGTGGCTAGAGGGCAGCCATTGATATCACTACAAGTAGAGTAGATAAAGCTTAATAACACAATTTTATCGCCCATTAAATCATGCAGCTGAAGGTCTTTGTTTTCGCTGTTTACTATTTGACCATTGGCTGCTAGACCTAAAGGCGGTAATAGATAACTTCCAGGTTTGGGGGGGGTAAATGCGAGTGGGCTGTATCCTGGTGCTAAAGTTGGAGGATTATTTGCAATGGCAATACCCGGCACTAGGCAGGTTAGGAGAGTGAATAAAATTTTAGCTAATTTGAAATATTTCATTACACAGAATAATGTTGTGACCAACTTGTGCCCACGCAGAGCGGGGGCACCAAGGACTTAAAGGTATTAATTTAGCGCTAAGGTTTTAGAAGGTTCTAATTTATTAGCATAAAGCGAATAGGCACCAAAACGCATTTGGTGAGGTCTGCCCAGTTTTTCTTTGGTAAAATCAATAGCAAATTGTTCAGTCAGTTGCTTGCCATCCCAGTGATATAGTTTGAAATATTGGTCGTTAGCGTCGCCTTTTTTATCCCAATTAGCTAATAAAGAGGAGGTGTAATATAAGCGTTTGCCATCCCAGCTAGAAGATACCATATTGACTTGTGAACCTATTTTTTGCTCAAAAAACTGTTTTGGGTTAAACGGGTCTGAAATGTCAAAAGCTCTGGTAGTACCATCCATAAAGGTATTGACCCAAAGTATGTTGTCATCACTTTGAATGGAAATATCGACAGGTAAAGGTATTTTGCTTGGGTCAGCTATATCAGCGACTGCTTTAGTTTGCCATTCACCTTTAGGGTCTTGGTAGATTAGCCATATTTTTGAAGTCAATGCCGTGGTAGTAAAGCAATAATTATGTTGTGGATCCCAGGCACAACGTATTTCTAAAGGTGCTCCCGGAACATCAAAGATCTTTTTAGGCTGTTTGGCATGTAAATCCCATTGCACCACCGTATTTCCAAAATGTTTCATGGCTTCGCCATCGTTTAACATTTTACCGAAGTCCATCATATAGTTGTTCCAGCCGGTAAAGGATGAGGTGAACATGGCGTTAAGTCTGGGCAGTACCCGAACATCATAGCCATAGCCATCAGCAAATTGGCCTGTTTTAATGGCGCCTTGTAAGTTTTTATCAGTGGGTGTCCAATGTGTAGCGATGTATTTACCGGCATTGGTGTATTCCACCAATGCGGTTGCGCCACTATGGTCTTGACTATTGGATAACCCCGTAATCATCATTCGTCCCGGTAAGGCATAAGTTGTGTGAGGCCCTACAACACCACCGCTTTTTTCCACAAAGTCAGTAATAGTATTACTTAATGCGGGTTTGGCAGGGTTGCTGTGCACATCAAAGATAAATATTTTATTGGTATCTAATCCCGCAGCCCAAAGATGTTTTCTATCATCTGTAAAGCCTGAGTGATGCGCTTCATTTCTACCGCCTACTGAAATGGAATTAATGACCTTTCCATAGGAGGGTGACTGGGGTCTTACATCAACAGTGACCAGTTTATCCTGTTCATCACCAATACCTTCCGAACCCAGGGTCCAGATATAAACAAAATCTTCTTGTCCCGTTATTTTAGCCATATAGGGTGATTGGCAGGTTTCATCAGCTTGTATAGCTGATGCGCTTAGGGCGAGCAGCGTTGCGGAAAATGCTATTGATTTAATAAATATTATTAAGGCTGTTTTCATTATTTTTTCCTTTTTGCAGTGATGGAGGTGACAATCAATTAAGAAAGTAGTCATGTAATAAGTCTTGGCAGCATTCCTTCAGTGGGGCACTTGATTGTTCAATTTTCATGCGTAGTAGTGCACCTTGCCAGCCATTGACTAAAAGGTTGGCCATACTTTGAGCGGTTTTATCAGTTCGGACTAAACCTTGTTGTTGTGCTTGTTCTAATCCGTCTTTTAATAAATCGTTATAACGTTGCACGGCTTGATTTAAAGCATTTCTGCATATTTCGCTGGTGCCGCCCAGTTCACCCATTAAATTACCTAATAAGCAGCCTTCTTTAAAATTGCTGTTTTCAAGTTCTGTAATCAATTCATCAAAATAGCGCTGTAATGCAGTTAAAGCATTGATTTCAGGGTTTTTAAGGTGGTTATCTAACTGGAAAATAAAAGGCTTTATGTAATGAGTGATGACTTCAGCACAATACTCTTCCTTGCTACTAAAATAATTATAAAAAGAACCTTTAGGGATTTTTACTGCATCCAGAATTTCTTTTAAGCCTGTGCCGTGGTAACCCTTTTCAGTTAAGAGTAGTACGCCTTGGTCTAATAAAATATTTCGTTTGAGGTCTTTGTTGGTTTGTTGCATGGATTTAGTATGTGACCGGTCGTCTTAAGTGTCAAATATTATTTATGTTTTGAAAGATATGGGGGGAATGGATAATTTAAGTTAGGGAATATGGGCGGAATAAATGGGGTAAAGTTTCCGTATATGTTTTAGGGTGTTATATTCAGGTTTAGCTTTCTAAAGCAGAAAGCTACAGCAATCGAATTCAGTCTATGCGCTTAAATTAAAAGTAACAGGACCATCATTGGTCAGTGATACTTGCATATCTGCACCGAACTCACCGAACTCAGATGTGGGGTAGATTGCTTTTGCATGTTCAGTAAAATAACAAAATAACTGGTGAGCTTTGTCAGGTGATGCTGCAGCGGAGAAACTGGGACGGTTGCCACTGTTGGTATTCGCGGCTAAAGTGAATTGAGGTACGATTAACAATCCACCGCTAATATCGCGCAGGCTTAAATTCATTTTATCGTTACTATCTGCAAAAATGCGATAATTGAGTATACGTTCAAGAAGACGTTTTGCCTCTTTTTCAGTATCTTCTTTTTCAATGGCAAGTAAAGCCATAATGCCTTGATTGATTTCTCCTATTGTTTGGTTGTCGACAACAACTTTGGCTTGGGTAACACGTTGAATGATGGTGATCATGGATTAGAGTCGGGTATTTTTTTAGTTATAATAAGATAAAGCATTTTTTGTGCAGTGTTAACTTTAATTATGATTTTATTGTTATTCTTGTTGTTGTCACTTTCTTTTTCAGCGCAAGCTGAAATATATTTATGGCTTGATGCAGAGGGCAATCAACATTTTTCCGATAAGCCGCAGCGCAATGCACGGGTTTTTCAGGTGCATGCCGGATATACTTATTATGAGGTAAGCAAGGTTTATGATGGGGATACCATATTATTGGCTAATGGTAAAAGGCTGCGTTTGTCAGGGATCAATACGCCTGAAGTTGAAGGGCGTTATAAATCGGCACAAGCCGGAGGTGAAGCAGCCAAACGCTGGCTAATTAAAAAACTCAAAAATAGCAAAGTGCGTCTGGAAGTTGATGTTGAAAGAAAGGATAAATATGATCGATTATTAGCGCATCTTTTTACTGAAGAGCAAGAACATATTAATCTTGAACTGGTTAAAAAGGGGTTGGCAAGCGTCAATATATATCCCCCGAACTTGAAATATACGGCTGCATTACTTGCCGCGCAACGCGCCGCAGAATACGGTAAAAAAGGTATCTGGAAGGATAAGGCGTATGCGCCTAAAGCGGTCGAGAAAATTAGAACAGGTTCTTATAACGGCTGGCAACGCGTGTTAGGAAGCATTAAACATTTTCGTCATGAACGTAAATATAGTTATCTGGATTTAACCGCGTATTTTTCGCTAAAAATGAGCAAAAAGTCATTGTCGCTATTTCCTTCGCTGGCAAGTTATACCGGAAAAAAAGTAGAAGTACGTGGCTGGATTAGTAAGCATAAACAAAGCTATTCCATGTTCATAAGGCATCCTAGCGCTATCATTAGGCTCGAATAATGTGTAGACCTGGGAGAGGTGTTATATTTCATGCTCAGGCCGTTTATACGGCCATCTTTCTTTATGCCATTGTAATGAGCTGATGGGGTCTGTCAGAATGCTATATTTAGCAAGGATTGTTCTTTTTTAAAGTGGGTGAGAAACAAGTATCTGCTGAAAGGGGGTTATCTGTATGGCGCGATCAATACTGTTGAAGGCGGAAGGGTTCGCTACAATATATTTTGATAGACTGTTTATTGAGTGAATTGCTATTTACGTTGCCTTAGACTTTTTGACGGCTTACCCTGCGGAAGAAAGTGCGTTATGAAGGGTTCCGGTGTTTGCACTGGCAAGCTTGCTTTACTGGATGTTGTCGAGCGGAACTTGGCTCGTACCCAGAGAACTGCGGTGGACTGAAGTTCTCTGGAGAGTGATTTATTTGTTAAAGCAAGGTGCGGTGTTCATCGGCTGCTGTGCCTCAGGCCGGCAAAAAGCAGATGAGACTCGGGCTTATTTGATGAACTCTGAAAAAGGTTGAAGTGCAGCGTTATTGTGTTGTTTGCAAACGGTCAGATCATAGGATTCTCCAGCAAAGTCGATGGAAGTATCTGCTAGATTGCTTTTGCGTTTGCAGCGCGTTCCTTTTGCTGTGCTTGCCTGGCATTGATTGCTGCCATCCTTTAAATCAATATTTTCATTGCTTGCCGGTACTTGTTTGGCGGGCTCTGCAACGGGAGTATCTTCTATGACAACGCTGTGTTCTGCGGGCGTATCATGATGATCAGCTTCGGGATGTTCAGGTGTTGCCTGAACTATCAGCTGTTTTCTGAAAATGATTAGCACAATAGAAGTCACGAGCAAGGGCCAGGCGGTGATTAACAAACCTGCATCACTGCTTTCGGCTGCCAGGGCAATTTCTGAACTAAAACTTAGTGCAGCTAATGAAGCCGTTAAACATTTTTTAGTGATCATTCTCGTTTTCTCGTATGGGCTAGTGGGGTAAAAGTCAGGCTTAAATTAACATGTTCTTGGTAATTATTAGAATTCTATTTGATATGCTGAATAATTTCAAGAGGGCGTTGTGTGCTCTTGGTTCCTGAGCTTGATGTTGTGAAGTAATTATGGGGTCAGGGCTAAGGCCGCGGGCATAAAAAACTCACTGACTAACAAGGGCTGTTGGTGAATAGCATAGACCGTTCTTCTTCCCCATATATTCTCGGGAATGGCTACTTTGTCGGTCAGTCCATCCGTCCACTGGTCTGGTTTAATGTGGCTAATATTCAGGGCCAGCCTTTGCAGTTTGGGGTAGGCAAAAATAACTTCTCCCAGTGGACGGGTGCCGAGGTGAGATAGATTACGTTTGGCGATTTTGATGGTTTTTTCCGGAAGAATGGTGCGGGCCAGTATTAAGGGTTCACCATCCGCATGTAATAAAACTTCACGAATCAAATTATATTGTTGATGCGGCAGTTTTAATAAGCCGCATTCGCTAAGAAAAGCGGGTCTTTTGCGGTGAAATAGAATTTCAACGGTAAAAGACGAGCCATAAACTTGCCTTAAACGCCGTGTTAAAGAATGGGTTTCATAAACCCAGGATTGGACATTCGCAGGCAGTGAATTTCGTATTCCTGGATGATCTGTTTTCCAATGAGGTTCTTGAGTAAATAGGAAGCTGTTTTTATGCACGCTAAAGGGGGGAGTGAGTAAAAATAATTAGGCTGCAGGAGTCGGGTGAGATCTGCTCTTGTATGCTTTAGACTGCTGTTTCATATTTCAGCATATTGGTGGCGATGCCCCAGCCAGCGTTCAATCAGTGGTTGAATGGTTTCGGGATAGTGAGTCATCATTAATTGGGCTGTTTCCTGTACTTTGTCCAGTAGATCTGTGTCGCGATGGAGGTTGGCAATTTTAAGCTGCATTTGGCCGGTTTGCCGGGTTCCCATGACATCTCCGGGACCTCGCAGTTGTAAATCTTTTTCAGCAATAATAAAGCCATCATTACTTTCTCTTAAAATACCCAGGCGCTGTCGCCCCGTGTCTGATAATGGTGGCTGATAAACTAACAGGCAATAGCTTTGCTGTTCTCCTCGACCTACTCGACCGCGGAGTTGGTGAAGTTGAGAGAGACCTAAGCGTTCTGCATTTTCTATAATCATTAAACTGGCATTGGGTACGTCCACCCCGACTTCTATAACGGTGGTGGCAACGAGTAGATCAAGTTCATGGTTTTTGAAAGCATGCATTATAGCTTCTTTTTCTACTGTTTTCATGCGGCCATGCACCAGGCCAATACGTACATTGGGAAGGCTCTCTTTCAGGTGTTCTGCGGTTTTTTCAGCGGCTTCACACTGCAAGGTCTCGGATTCTTCAATCAGCGTACATACCCAGTAGGTTTGGTGTTGATTGGCTGTCCAGTGTTTGATTTTGGCTATGATTTCCGCGCGTCGTTCGTTAGGAATTACACGGGTGGTCACCGGTTTTCTGCCAGGAGGCAGTTCATCAATAATGGATATATCCAGGTCGGAATAGTTTAGCATGGCCAGTGTTCGGGGGATCGGTGTCGCGGTCATGACTAATTGATGGGGGCGTTGCTTCGCACTTTGCCCTTTTTCCCGTAAAGCCAGCCGTTGATGAACGCCAAACCGGTGTTGTTCATCAATGATGATAAGTCCCAGCTTGTTGAAGTGAACACTATTTTGAAATAAGGCATGTGTGCCGATAATAAGTTTTGCCGAGCCGTCTGCGATGGCTTGTAAAACCGCTGTTCTTTTTTTTCCTTTGAGCTGTCCGGTTAAATACACAATAGTTGACGGGTCATTGTTAAACCATTGTTTAAAATTTTGGTGGTGTTGTTCGGCTAATAATTCCGTCGGTGCCATAATAGCGACTTGAAAGCCGTTGTCTATGGCGAGTTGTGCGGCAAAAGCAGCCACAATGGTTTTACCGGAGCCGACATCACCTTGAATCAGTCTCAGCATCGGTTGGTGGCTGTTACAATCGGCGGTGATCTCAGCAATAATGCGTTGTTGCGCCTGAGTCAGCTGGAATGGGAGAGAGGCTGTAAAGGCTTGTTGTTGTGTCTTATTAACGTTAAAAAAGGGAGCTTGCCATTGTTTATAAGCCACTTTATTGTTAACTAGCAGCATGTGATGGGCGAGCAGTTCTTCAAAAGCCAGGCGTTTTAAGGCCGGTAAATGCCCTTGTTGCAGTTGTTCAGAGCTGATGCTCTGTTCGGGGGCGTGCAGTGTTTGTAGTGCCTGTGGTAAGGCAGGATAATGATATTTGCTTAAAACCGCTTCGGGTAAATAATCAGGTAGTTCCTGTTCTTGCTCCAGACAGCGTGAAAGTGCCTGTTTAATGGCTTTACGTAAGCTGGCCTGGCGCAAACCTTCGGTGAGTGGATAAATGGGGCTTAAGCTATTTTCTGTTATCTCGTCAGGGGAGGGGTTGACTCTGTATTCGGGATGAACAATCTCAAGCCCCCGGTAGCCATTGCGTATTTCACCAAAGCAGCTAATCAGAGTGCCTGAGCTCAGGGTTGATTGTTGTTTAACATTGAAATGAAAAAAGCGCAGGGTGATGGTGCCGGTCGGGTCGCTGATTCTGCAAATTAAACTAGACCGCCCTCGGGTGAGTACTTCGGTGAAATCCACGGTGCCAAGGATGAGCACATGCATGCCTGGGTAAACAGCGCTGATCGGGTAGATTTTTGTGCGATCTTCATAACGATGCGGCAGGTGAAAAATAAGATCTTGTAAGGTATGAATACCTAATTTTTCGAGGCGGATGATGGATTGAGAGCCAATGCCTGATAATGAAGCAACTGAGGTGCTCAGTGTTTCATGTGCATTCATGGTCTTAGCTTGAGTATTCTTCTCTTATAACCATGACAGCATCCATTTCTACAGCTACGCCTTTAGGTAACGCGGCAACACCCACAGCCGCTCGTGCAGGATAAGGCTGTGAAAAATATTCGCTCATGATTTCATTGACAATGGGAAAGTGCGAGAGATCTGTTAAAAAAATATTGAGTTTAACAATATCAAAAAAGTTGCCTCCAGCCGCCTCTGCTACGGCTTGAAGATTGTCAAAAACCTGTCTGATTTGTAGAGAGATATCCCCTTCGACAACTTCCATGGTTTCTGGAACTAAAGGGATTTGTCCAGAAAGGTAAACGGTATTGTCTACTTTGACGGCTTGTGAATAAGTGCCGATAGCCTGGGGAGCTTTGGGGGTTTGTACAATTGTTTTTGTCATTTTCATGCTTTAATCCGTGTTATTTTTAAAATGATAAACAGTCGTTTTAACTTGCGAATGATCTTGGCCAGATGTACTCTGTCTTTAACCGTCAAGGTAAAAATATTGGTGGAGACTTTGTCATCCTGACCAATAATGCTCACATTTTCAATATTCGATTCCAGGCTGGAAATAGTCGAGGCAATGGTTGCCAGTGTGCCAAGTTGATTAAGCACTTCCATGCGCAGTTCCGCAGAAAACTCACCTGAAACCTCTTTACTCCATTCTACATCAAGTCTGCTGCTTTCCCTTTTCTTAGTTTCAGTGCTATTACGGCATTCGTGGTGATGGATAACAATGCCTTTGCCCGGGTTAAAAAAACCGACAATATGATCGCCAGGAATAGGGCGGCAGCATTTGGCCAGGGTAATGACCATGCCTTCAGTTCCCTTGATGACCAGCGGCGAATTAGTGCTGTCTGTTTCTTCCAGTTTAACCGCGGCATGAATATCATCTTGTGACAGTTGTTTGGCAATCAAAATAGGCATTCTGTTGCCTAAACCTATTTCTTCCAATAGTTCATCCATGGAATGTAATTTTATAACCTGCAGCAGCTCCATGATAAGGTCATCTTTGATATCATCAAGATTAATGTTCATGATTTTGAGTTCTTTTTCCAGCAAGCGCTGTCCCAGACTGATGGCATCTTTTTGCTTGAAATTTTTCAGATAATTTCTAATGCTGCTTCTTGCTTTGGCTGTGATCGCGAAATTTAACCAAAGCGGGTTAGGTCTGGCCCAGTCGGTGGTAATCACTTCAACTGTCATGCCATTTTCAAGTTTTGTTTGTAAGGGAATGAGTTTGTTATCCATTCTGGCTGAAATGCAGGCGTTGCCAATATCTGTGTGTACAGCGTAGGCAAAATCAACAATGCTGGCTCCCCTGGGAAGTTTAATGATATTACCCTGAGGGGTAAAGACAAAGACTTCCTGGGGAAATAAATCGACTTTCAGGTTATCAATGAATTCTAGCGAATCACCGGCGGTTTTTTGTATTTCCAGCAGGTCTCTTAACCATTCATTGGCTTTGGCTTGTACGCATTCACCGCTAGGGTCATTAGATTTGTATAGCCAATGGGCGGCAATGCCAGACTCCGACAGACGATGCATTTCATGGGTTCTGATCTGGACTTCGATAGGAACGCCAAAAGGGCCGATTAACACAGTATGCAGCGACTGGTAGCCATTGGCTTTAGGTAAGGCGATATAATCCTTGAACTTGCCTGGAACGGGGTTAAATAGATTGTGGATGCAGCCCAGAATTCGGTAGCAATCGTCGACGTGGTCACAATAAATACGGAAGGCGTAAACATCAAAAACGTTTGAAAATGAAATTTTCTGACGTTTCATTTTGTAATAAATACTGGGAATGTTTTTTTCTCTGCCGGCTACATTAAAGATAAGGCCTGCCTGGTTGAGCCTGTTCTGAATGGCGTTTTCAATGGTGCTGACTATTTCTCTGCGGTTGCCACGCGATTTTTTTACGGCTTTATCAATGATTCGGTAGCGTAAGGGGTGAAGGGCTTCTAAACACAGTTCTTCCAGTTGATGCCGAATGCTGTTCATGCTGAGGCGGTTGGCCAGAGGGACGTATATTTCTTGTGTTTCTTTGGCTATTCTGCGTTTTTTCTTCGCTGGCATGGCGCCTAGTGTTTGCATGTTATGCAGGCGGTCCGCCAGTTTAACGATGATGACACGGAGGTCATTGGCCATAGCCAGTAGCATTTTCCTGACATTTTCCGCTTGCGCTTCAGCATGTGATTTGTGATCAAGCTTGCTCAACTTGGTGACACCATCGACTAAATCAGCAATTTCAGGGCTAAATTCCTTGGCGAGATCTTCTTTGCTAACGGGGGTGTCTTCAATGATATCGTGAAGAATGGCGGCAATGATGCCACGGGTGTCCATACGCATGTCTGCGAGCGTTATAGCGACACTAAGAGGGTGGCAAATGTAAGCTTCGCCGCTTTTTCGGAATTGCCCGGAATGGGCGTCCGCACCTTTATGATAAGCGCGGACTACATCGGATACTTGTTTGTGATCCAGATACTCTTCTATGATTGAACATAGCCGTCTGAGTAGTTTTTCTTCGGGGGAATCTACCTCAGGTATAAGCTCACTGACGGTTAATTCAGGCATACAATGGTAGCTACACTATGTCGAAGGGATTGCTTTCTGTGTTCTCACCGACATTGTGTAAAAGATCAATGTTATCTTCTGTCACATGACCTTCGGCAATTTCACGTAAAGCTAAAACAGTGTCCTTATCATTGTCGCGGGGTATGAACTCTTCAGCCCCTTTAGATAGTTGGCGCGCTCTCTTACTGGCTAATAACACCAAATCAAAACGATTTCCAATATTTTCCAAACAATCATCAACAGTAACTCTAGCCATTATCAAAACCTATTAAATTATTTTACTGGTTTATAGCGCTTTTAATTATAAGCAATATAAAACCTAACACACCATTATATAAATAAATTGATTTATTAGCAATTTTTGATTGTGTTTTCGGGAAAATTCTGTGGTAGATAGCTGTGCGGACTTGAATGTTCAGGCCCGGCCATCTTGAATAAGATGGCCGGGGGCGATAATATTTAGTCCTCGCACTTTTAGGTTTTTAGTGTCATGAGACCATTCCGGCGGTGGTAAAGGCTTAAAGTCAGGCTGTCCTGACCCAAGTCTGGACGGTTTTTAGCGTCCTTGACGTTGATCCGTCCGGTTCCGGGGCATGATGTTAAAAAGTGACTTTAATATGTGCCATGCCCAGCATTGCTGTGTTGAGGTCGATGATACAGTGAGCCGTACATGACCATGCAGTCCTGATGCGCGGGTGATGCAGTTCTCGCGTCTTCGGGCGCTAACAAACTGCTGGCGTACAGTGGCTCAGAACAGGCCTGTGATGATGCCATCATCTGTAATATCAATGCGTTCAGCGGCAGGTGTTTTGGGTAAGCCGGGCATGGTCATCATGCTACCCGCGATAGCCACAATAAATCCCGCACCATTGGCGAGTCTGACTTCGCTGATTTCAACGGTATGTCCTGTAGGTGCGCCTTTGATAGCCGGGTTGGTAGAAAAAGACATCTGGGTTTTTGCTATACAGACAGGGAATTTTCCGTAATTTTTCTGTAACGCGGCAATTTCACTGCGTATTTTAGGGCTGGCGGTAATATTGGCAGCGCCATAGAGTTTGGTGGAAATGGCTTCAATTTTATCCCATAAAGGCATGTTTTCATCATAAACGTAAGTGAACCCGGGTTCACGGTTATCAACAACATTGATGACTTCCTGAGCTAATGCTTCTGCCGCTACACCGCCTTCTGCCCAATGTTTAGAGACCACGCATTTTGTTCCTAAAGATTCACATTTTTGTTGTAATAAGGCAATTTCAGCCTCGGTATCGAAAGTGAAGTGATTTATGCAGACAATACAAGGCAGGCCGAAGTTATTCTTGATGTTGTGTAAATGGCGCTCCAGATTAACAAAGCCATGTTCTAATGCTTTTAGATTTTCATGATTCAATTCTTCTTTGGCGGCGCCGCCGTGGAATTTTAGGGCACGAACCGTAGCGACTAGAACTACGGCTGAAGGTTTTAAGCCCGACATGCGACATTTAATGTTGATAAACTTTTCAGCCCCTAGATCAGCACCAAATCCTGCTTCTGTAATGGCATAATCGGCAAGTTTTAATGCAGTCTTAGTTGCAGTGACTGTGTTGCAGCCATGTGCAATATTAGCAAAAGGACCGCCATGGATAATGGCAATATTATTTTCAAGCGTCTGTACAAAATTAGGTTTGATAGCATCTTTGAGTAATGCCGACATCGCACCTTGAGCATTTAAATCTTTGGCATAAACGGGGGTGACATTGTCTGTTTTATAAGCAATTACAATACGTCCTAAGCGTGCTTTTAAATCGCTGCGACTGGTGGCCAGGCATAAAATTGCCATGATTTCGGAGGCGACGACAATATCAAAGCCATCTTCACGCAGATAGCCATTGGCAGGGCCACCTTGGGCCACTGTTATCTTACGTAAGGCGCGGTCATTCATATCAACGACACGTTTCCACTTGATGCGTCGTGCATCAATACCTAATGCATTGCCATGCGTAATATGGTTATCTATCATGGCTGACAGCAGGTTATGGGCTACCCCGATAGCATGGAAGTCTCCGGTAAAGTGCAGGTTAATATCTTCCATGGGGACTACTTGGGAATATCCGCCTCCTGCCGCGCCCCCTTTCATGCCAAAACAGGGGCCGAGCGACGGTTCGCGTAGGCACATGATGGTTTTTTTACCTAAGCGATTCATGGCATCGCCTAATCCTACCGTGGTGGTGGTTTTTCCCTCGCCAGCAGGGGTGGGACTAATGGCGGTAACCAGAATGAGTTTGCCCTCTTTGTTTTCCGTTAAGCTGTCAATGTATTCCAGCGAAACTTTAGCTTTGTAGTGACCGTAGGGATCCATATGTTCGGCAGGTATGCCAAACTTTTCCTCAACGAGGCCAATGATGGGTTGCATCTTTGCTTGTTGGGCGATTTCAATATCAGACATTCAATTCTCCATGTATATAGGTATTCAAAAAACGCAAAAAGCCTGTTTCATTCAATGATGCAGGCTTTTTTCTGAGAGGGCGACGCTACTTTTTGAGTCGCTGTTCTCGGTAGTGCTTTAGGGCTGTATTGACAGTGATTCCTTGCCAGAGCGGACGTCAGTCTGCTCTACAGTCCAGGTCAATACCATATGCTGAGACTATGAGTCACTATAAACCGGGAAGCGAGAGCATAGGAAACCCACTTTATCGCGTACCGCAGCAAGCACATTTTCATCATCCATATTTTCCATGACATCACACATCCAGTTAGCAATTTCTGCAACCTGAGCTTCTTTAAAGCCGCGGGAAGTCGGTGCGGGGGTGCCTACACGAATGCCACTGGTTACAAAAGGGGATTCGGGGTCATTAGGAACCGCATTTTTATTGACTGTAATGTGCGCTTTGCTCAGTGCTGCATCGGCTGCTTTACCGGTGATGCCTTTGGGGATCAAAGAGACGAGCATTAAGTGGTTGTCGGTGCCACCCGAAACGACATCAAAGCCCCGGTTAATAAATACGTCAGACATGGCCTTGGCGTTTTTCACTACTTGTTGCTGATATTGTATAAACTCAGGCTGCATGGCTTCTTTAAAAGCCACCGCTTTAGCCGCTATCACATGCATTAACGGCCCGCCCTGAATACCCGGAAAAATATTGGAATTCAGTTTCTTCTCTAATGCAGGATTGCTTTTGCAGATGATGAAACCGCCTCGGGGACCACGTAAAGATTTGTGGGTGGTGCTGGTTACCACATCGGCAATAGGAACTGGGTTGGGGTATAAACCAGCAGCTACAAGGCCTGCAACATGTGCCATGTCAACAAATAAATAAGCACCGACTTTGTCAGCAATGGTTCTGAAACGTTGCCAGTCCCAAATACGGGAGTAGGCTGAAAAGCCCGCAACAATCATTTTGGGTTTGTGTTCCAGCGCTAAGGCTTCGACCTGGTCGTAATCAATCTCTCCGGTTTCCGGGTGTAGCCCATATTGGATTGAATTATAGATTTTACCAGAAAAGTTGGGTTTGGCGCCGTGTGTTAGATGGCCTCCATCGGCAAGGCTTAAACCCAGAATAGTATCGCCAGGCTGAAGCAAGGCCATATAAACCGCCATATTGGCTTGCGACCCGGAGTGAGGTTGTACGTTGGCATAGTCAGCGCCGTATAATTCTTTTACTCGATCAATGGCCAATTGTTCGGCTTTGTCAACAAATTCACAGCCGCCATAATAGCGTTTACCAGGATAGCCTTCGGCATATTTATTGGTTAATTGCGAGCCCTGAGCTTCCATAATGCGGGGGCTGGTATAATTTTCTGAGGCAATTAGCTCAATATGATTTTCCTGACGCTGGCGTTCATCTTCCATAGCTTGAAATAATTCATCATCAAAACCGGCGATAGTCATGGATTTTTTAAACATGGAGTCTCCTAAAAAAATATTATGGGTGGATTAATAGTATTTGAAAGTCAGCGACATTAGTGCCTGTGGCACCAGTAATAACCAGATCATCTGATTTTTTTAATGCTGAATATGAATCGTTATTGTTTAATCTGTTTTCTGGATTGGTCCTGGCTTTTTTCAGGCGGGCTAAAGTGTCTGTATCGACCAGCCCACCTGCAGCGTCAGTAGGACCGTCCAGGCCGTCTGTACCGCCACTCAGGAAGGCCCATTTTCCTGGCAGTTGATGTTTTTGTGCGGCAATGGCAAAAGCTAGGGCCAGTTCCTGATTGCGGCCACCCCGTCCCGTTCCTTGCAGGCGAACGGTGGATTCTCCACCGGCTAATATCGCAGTGGCTTGTGGAAAAGCATGTTCTGTTAACTGGATGGCGTAAAGTACTAATTGTTCGGCAATGTCTTTGGCTTCACCGGATAACTGGTCGTTAAAAATAGCTATTTTATAGCGACGATTTTGTGCAGCTTGAGTGATCGCCTTTAGACTGATACGGTTACTGCCAATTATTGTGTGTGCTGTCTTGTTAAAAAACAGTTCATTAGACTTTGGGGTTTCTTCCACTTCGCCATGAACCCCTTTTTGTAAAAATACCTGGACATTTAAAGGGGTTTGCTGCCAAATTTGTTTTTCTTTAAGGATGTGGACGGCATCTGCAAAGGTGGTGTTATCCGCTATTGTAGGCCCACTGGCAATGGTGCTTGGGTCATCATCTACCACGTCCGATAAGATTAAGGCATGACAATAAGCCGGTGCAGCGAGTTTGGCCAAATGTCCGCCTTTTAATCGGGATAAATGTTTTCTTACGCAGTTAACCTGATGAATAGTTGCACCGCTGGCCAATAATAACCGGGTGGTTGTCTGTTTATCTGCCAGAGTGATCCCTGTTGCAGGGTAGGGGATAAGTGCAGATCCGCCCCCTGAAACTAGAAGGAGTACTAAATCATTGGCTTCGGTATTTGCCAGTTTTTCAGCGATTAGTTTGGCAGCATTATGCCCGGAAAGATCAGGGTCAGGATGATTGGCCGATATCACTGTTGTGTTTTTTAGCGCGATCACATTCTCAGGGTTGGTAATCGCAAGGGGCTGACTTGCCAGACGATGTTCGGGAATGATTTCTGCTGCGGCTTTTAACATTTTACAGGCGGCTTTACCGAAGGCGAGTAGATGTATTTTTGACCATCTGCCACAGCGTTTTTTTGCTGGCTTATCTAAATCCAGGCTTATTTCGAAATGATTTTCAGCGACCGCCAGACAAAGTTTAGTGGCGACATAGGGGTCAGCCGCATCAATGCCTGTCTGAAATAAGCTTAAAGCATCTTTTCGCAAGGATTTAATTGAACTATGCATGGGGCGGTCGCTTAGGCCATTTCTTTAGCTAGTGCAAAGATAAGTTCCGCATCAAAGACTTGTTTATTATCTTCAAATAATTTTTTAATACAGCTTTTATGCAAGGATAATTTAAGGGCGCCAAATCCCAGTGCCCCCCATACTTTTTTGCCGTGGCGTTCCAGACCTTTATCTAGCATGTCTGTTCCGCCAAGGCCGAGTGGTGGCGTGGCGTTGGCATCGGCAATGACTTCCAGATGAGGATTGTTTTCCCAGTGTTCGGGTTTAAGCAATTCAATCCCTGCAGCTCCGGTTGCCAAAACAATATTAGCATGCTCAATTATAGCGCCACGAGCATCACAATCGCTGGCTTCAAGGGGGGTTAATTCAACACCAAAGCGTTTTTTCATGGCAGTACAAGCGGCTTCTGCTCCCGAAATATGGCGAGAGCTAATGGATACGTCGGCACCTTCTAAAGCAAATAAAGCTGCTGCACGCTGGCCTACAGGGCCGGTGCCAGCCAGGACCACGACCTTTTTACCCGCTAATGACGTGCTGGTGGCAATTTTAGCGACTGCAGCCGAAGACGTGGTGTTACATCCATTGCTGTCAATCATGACCGAAACTTGAAAGCCAGAAAAGAACTGATTCTGTACGGCCTGGAATACAGCTTGACCTGCATCAATATTGCTGCCCCCCACAAAGATGGCCGTATTTTTTTTATATTGGGGAGGGCGAGTAAAAATAGTGCCTTCAACTAAAGAAGTAATATTAGTAGCCGTTAATCCACCGTGAGGAATGACATGGTCCGCACCACCATCATAAGCGACGACAGTATCAAATGATGAGGGGTGAGCATCGGTGTCAAACTGGAATAACAATTTTTTCATTCAGGTGCCTTTTATCGACCGAATTCGTCGGGATATAGATGTTAAAATGGAGATAATATTGATCGGTCAATAGCTTTTGTTATTGATCGGTACTAAATTTGAGCTATTATACCCGATAATTTGATAATGCTTTATATGTCTGCTGCGGTGTGTGCATCATTGTTTATGTACCTGCTGTTTGCGTTGTATTTCAATACAGTTTTTTTCGCTAAATTTTGAGGAAACCCATGAAAACTCCTATAGATATCGCTGTTACCGGTGCGGCTGGTCAGATCAGTTACTCTTTACTTTTTCGATTGGCGGCGGGGGAATTATTGGGAGAAGATCAACCTGTTATATTGCATTTGTTAGAAATTACACCGGCTATGGATGCGTTAAAAGGTGTGGTGATGGAGTTAAATGATTGCGCCTATCCTTTGTTGCATAAGGTGGTGGTGACAGATGACCCTAAAGTCGCTTTTAAAAATGTCGATTTTGCTTTTTTGGTCGGTGCCAGGCCAAGAGGTCCAGGCATGCAGCGCAAGGATTTACTGTTGAGTAATGCCGAGATATTTGCGATTCAAGGTAAGGCTTTAAATGAAGTGGCTAATAGAAATGTCAAGGTATTAGTCACCGGTAATCCGGCCAATACCAATGCATTAATTGCAATGAATAATGCGCCTGATTTAAATCAGGGTTGTTTTACCGCGATGACTCAACTGGACCATAATCGTTCAATTACTCAGTTGGCAGAAAAAGCAGGGGTCACCTCGGGGGATGTTAAAAATGTCATTGTCTGGGGGAATCACTCGTCTACCCAGTATCCTGATTTGCATCATGCGAAAGTCAAGGGGCAGGATGCGCTTGCTTTGGTGGGCAATCAGTGGTTTATCGACAACTTTATTCCCACTGTGCAAGAGCGTGGTGCTGCCATTATTAAGGCGAGAGGACAGTCAAGCGCTGCTTCGGCTGCCAATGCGGCATTGTTGCATATGCAAATCTGGGTTAATGGGACTGACGCGGGTGACTGGGTTAGTATGGGGGTGGCGTCAGATGGTAGCTATGGTATCGAGAGAGGTTTGATGTATTCTTTTCCCATGATCATCCGTGATGGTCATGCGAGTATTGTACAAGGCCTGGATATTAATGAATTTAGTCGAGAAAAAATGCGAATTTCTGAAGTTGAACTCAAAGAAGAAAGAGATGCGGTCAAGCATCTGCTTTAAAGTCACCTTCTGGCAGTAAAGGCGGTAAAACAAAGGCATTGCTGACGTGGGACAGCATGCCTTTGTTTATTATTTATCGTTATTGCGCTGTTGATCGATAATATTCTATCGCTGCAGCAACACCGCTTCCTGGTGTAATATCAAAACCATTGTCTAACATAGCCATCTCAACACCAGCAATACAACCTAGTAAAGAAACATCATTCATATCGCCGATATGACCAATACGGAATATTTTGCCAGCTACTTCTGTTAAGCCTGCGCCTAAAGAAATGTTGTATTTGTGAAATGCTGTGCTTATAACGTCTTTAGCATCTTTGTCTTCGGGTACAACAATGGCTGAAACCGTGTCTGATTCAAAGCCAGGTGCTGCACATAGCTCTAACCCCCAAGCTGCAATTGCTTTACGTACACCTTCTGCTAAGCGGTAGTGGCGAGCGTAAACGTTCTCCATGCCTTCATCTAATAATAGTTCGATAGATTTTCGCAAGCCGTATATCATTGGTGTTGCAGCTGTATAAGGTGTATAACCTAATGCATTTTGTGCCATTTGATCTTTAAGATCTAGAAAGCAACGAGGAAAAGTTGCGGTTTCTGTTAATGCTAATGCTTTTTGACTGAATGCAAGAACAGCTAGACCGGCAGGAAGCATAAAGCCTTTTTGTGAACCACTGATTGCAGCGTCAACACCCCAGTCTTCCATGCGAAATTCAATGCTGGCAATTGAACTTACGCCATCAACAAATAATAGTGCTGGATGGCTAGATGCGTCTAATGCTTTGCGAACGCCGCCAATATCACTGGTCACACCCGTTGATGTTTCGTTGTGTGTGGCTAAAACCGCTTTAATTTCATGCTTGCTATCTTCTTTTAGGCGGGCTGCCAAATGGTCAAGTGGGATGCCTTTCCCCCATTCAACTTCGTGAATTTCAACGTCTAAACCTAGGCGTTCCGCCATATTCATCCATAAGTGGCTGAATTGACCAAAACGGTAGATGATTACTTTATCGCCAGGACTTAGGGTGTTAGTAATAGCGACTTCCCAACCTGCTGTACCTGTTGCAGGGAAGATAAATGCTTGACCTGTTTCTGTTCTGAAAATCTTTTTTAAATCTTCTAAAACAGGTTTTAACAATTTAGGGAAAATGGGAGAGCGATGGTCTTCCATAGGGACGTGCATTGCACTTAGAATTTCGTGTGGTGTGTTGGTTGGACCAGGAATAAATAAGTGATTGCGACCTGCCATTGTATACCTCGTATATAGTAAATGTAATTTAGCTTCTGAAGATGAATATAAAAGCCAAAATAGATGTAAAAACCCTTTATCATCTCAGATAATGTGAAGCTATTCAAGTAATAGCAATCTTTCAACGGGCGTGGCGTTTAAAAAAACAGGGTGGGGTTATCCGGCAAAAGGGGTTAAAAACTGGAGTTGGTCGGGTGGTGGGTTGGTTTCATCGAACCCGTTAATATGCTTGAGTGACGCCTGTATTTTTGTTGGTTGTTGAGGTGAGGATGCAAGGACTGGTTACTTCAGGCCTTATCGGCGCATGTTTGTGCTTGCCGGGGGTGTAAATGAATTCGGCTGAGAGCAGAGGTGCGGGGTGTAGGTTCAATGGCTCGCGGGTATTTTCAGCCGTTTGCCGAGCATTTTTGTGTGGATTTTGGTTGTGAACAGGTGCTGTGTCTATAGAGTGAATGGGTATTAAGTGTGCAGCCGGT
>JAPYOW010000017.1:21361-35769 GCA_029937975.1 Methylococcaceae bacterium
GTTGTGAACAGGTGCTGTGTCTATAGAGTGAATGGGTATTAAGTGTGCAGCCGGTTGTTTATCGGTTGCCAGATCAATAACTGGCTGCACACGGGGTCATTATTGGTTTCTTTCTTCTAGGATAGCAACGGCAGGTAGTGTTTTACCTTCCAGGAATTCCAGAAAAGCACCGCCTCCGGTTGAGGTATAAGAGACTTTTTCCTGAATATCATATTTATCTATAGCGGCTAAGGTGTCGCCACCGCCAGCAATGGAAAAAGCAGCGCTATCGGCAATGGCTAAAGACATGGATTTTGTGCCTTCAGCAAACTGATCAATTTCAAAAACACCAACAGGGCCATTCCAGACAATAGTTCCGGCAGATTTTATGATGTCGGCATATTGGCGAGATGTTTCTGGTCCAATATCCAGAATTAAATCATCTGGCTCTACATCGGCTACTTTTTTTACAGTCGCTTCTGCATCTTCAGAAAACGCCTTGGCGCAAACCACATCAACAGGGACCGGAATCTCAGAGCCTGCTGCTTTGGCAGCGGCCATAAGGCGCTTGGCTTCTTCGATCAAATCGGCTTCATATAGTGACTTTCCAACTTCAAAGCCTGCGGCGGCAATGAACGTATTGGCAATTCCGCCGCCGACGATAAGTTGGTCAACTTTTGTCGATAAAGAGTCTAAAACGGTTAGTTTGGTAGATACTTTAGAGCCGCCAACAATAGCAATTAAAGGGCTTGCAGGTTGGTTTAAGGCTTTACCCAGCGCCTCAAGTTCATTCGCTAGCAGTGGACCTGCGCAGGCGATGTCTGCATATTTGGCAACGCTATGGGTGGAGGCTTGTGCTCTGTGAGCTGTACCAAAGGCATCCATGACAAAAACATCACAAAGTGCTGCCATTTTTTGTCCTAGCGCGTCATCGTTTTTCTTTTCGCCGACATTGAAGCGTACATTTTCACAAAGAACGACTTCACCGGCTTCAATTGAAATTCCATCTAGCCAGTCCTGCTCTAGACGAACGGGTTTGCCCAGTAGGTGGGATAACTGTTCTGCGACCGGTTTTAAGCTGGCGGCTTCATCAAACTGGCCTTCAGCTGGTCTGCCTAGGTGGGACATGACCATTACGGCTGCACCCGCATTCAAGGCAGCTTCAATAGTAGGGACACTGGCTTGAATACGAAGGTCACTGGTGACTTTGCCATCTTTAACGGGTACGTTTAGGTCTTGACGAATTAAAACGCGTTTACCCGATAAATCCAGATCTACCATTTTTTTTACTGACATATTTTCCTCTATTCTATTTATTTAGTATTTGATAGCAGTCATTATAAAGATGAAAGACAAAAGGTGAAAGTTAAGTATGGACTGGATTTTATCTTTTCGGCTTAGTCTGCGGTTTTCCATTTGATAGAACAGCCAATACTGGCAATCTGCTGTTTGGGTCCATGACCGGTTTGGGCAATCTGTTTCATGGCCTCAAATAGATCACGTTTTACATCTTCAGCGGCACATTCTTTTTTGCTGGCATCCAGGCGGCCTCTGTATTGTAATTCCAGTTTGTGGTTGTAGCCAAAAAAATCGGGGGTACAGACAGCACCATAGTGTTTGGCGATGTCCTGGCTTTCATCCAGTAAATAAGGGAAGTCAAAATTCAGTTCTTTTGCCAGTTTTTGCATGTTTGCAAATGAATCTTCTGGGTATTCGGTAATATCGTTTGAAGAAATGGCGACAGTGGCTATCCCTAATGCTTTTAATTCCCGGGTGTCGCGTAATATTCGCTGGTGAATGGCTTTGACATAAGGACAGTGATTGCAAATGAACATGACTAATAGCCCTTTGCTACCGCTACATTGTTTTAATGTCCAGTTTTGTCCATCGGTACCGGGTAAATCAAAGTCAAAAGCGGGTGTGTCAAAGTCACAAACAGGTGGATTTAATGAAACCATGATGCCTTCCTTTTTTATTCGGTATAAAACCAATTATTTTCTTATGTTTGGGTCATATTTACAAGCCCTGGCAGCAATAGTAATAATAAGGTTGGGTGGGCGGTTATTTAAGCATATTTTATGTCTTTTTTTGTTGTCGCGGGTGGCTATGATCTCTGTCATGGAGGTGGAGTAAGTTCTCTGCTGGTAGTAGGGGTGTTGAGCTTTGGCATGCATTGGCGTTTGATAGGCATACTGGATCGGCGAGTGTATGGGGCGATTAGCTGCAAAAAGTTTTTTACGATGGTTAAGGGGGTAGCAAGGCGTCGGCCTTTATAACAGCTGATGAATTCAGTGTGGATGCTGCCGGCAAAGAGTTCTGCGGGGTGATAGTAAAAAGGCAGGGTTGGCTGAAACTGAATGAATGGTGCTGGATAGCGCAAGAATACAGGGCTGGGCGTTGGAAAACGAAGCGTTTGTTTGTGCGCTGAATTTTACAGATAAGCAACAATTGATTCGTAGAGGTGACCGTTTAAATTGCATCAAGATTAGGATGGAACAGGCAGGTGGTGGGGGAGGAAATGAATAGCTGGTGCAGGCTGTAGACGGGGAAGAGAGGTTTTTTTGCCAGATCACAGAGCTGTTTGTTAGCGCTGACTGCCCGGTTGGTCGAGTTGTTTCAGGAAGGTGTTGGTGCGGCGAGTGTTTTGGCCGAATTTTCTGATGAAGCCTTGTTATTTATTCGGCGGGATGTTGAAAAAGTGTTAAAAGTTGTTTGCCAAGCTGATCTTGGGTTTTCCTGTCTTATGAGTTCATGGTGTCTGGTCAAAGAATTCGTTAAATAATTGTATAAAATGGTGTTCTCTGTAGTATATTATATTTCCCCGTTTACTTGATTGTCCCCGGTGGTTTCATTTTCATCTGAGCGCTGAAAATGTTTTTGCCTTATATTAAGATATTGACGAGACTCCATTATCCCTTTACAATTGTCCAGTTATGTTAGATCGATTGCCTGTTCTTATCAACCCCGTCAGTTTCTCTGAAAGAGGAAAAAAGCTGACAGGACCAATTAACGTCAGTGATTTGACTCGTTTATCGGATGCGCTGGTCGATGATTCCGGAGTGGTAAATATTGATTTTTCTTTCGATAAGGAAGGAAGGCGACCCATTCTTGAAGGCGTAATAAAAGCAAATTTAATGTTGCAATGTCAGGCCTGCTTAAAACCGGTTGAATGGTCTGTTGAGAGGCGCTTTAAATTAGGTTTTGTGATCTCTTTGGAGCAAGCCGATAAGCTGCCGGGTGATTGTGAGCCCTTGCTGCTGGACAATGAGAGCATTTCGCTTAATGCGCTGGTAGAAGATGAGCTGATATTGGCATTGCCTGATTTTCCTCGGCACAAGGAAGAATGTATTGCCAGGGAGGAATCTGTCGCTGAGGTAAAAGAAGATAACGAGAAACAATTGGACCCTAACAACCCATTTTCTGTTTTAGCTGAATTTAAAAATACTGGAGATTAATAATGGCTGTACAAAAAAGCAAAGTCACACGCTCAAGAAGAGGGCAACGACGTTCACATGATTCTTTGACAAGTAAAACGTTGTCTCAGGATCCCATGACAGGCGAGACACATTTACGTCACCATATGACTCCGGATGGCGTTTTTAAAGGTCGTCAGATTACTCTTGTTGAGGAAGACTGAGGTCTGAATTTAGACGCGGTTGGTATTTGACTCAGCTAGATTTTAAATATCAATTCGTTTTTAGCTTTAAGTTTATGTAAATATAGCCGGTCTAGTCCAATGGCCGGTTCCTTTTCAATCATCCGGAGTGAATCCAAAGCGTGAGTTCAACAATTGCAATTGATGCGATGGGCGGGGATTTCGGTCCTCAAGTTACCGTTCCAGCATCCTTGGAATGCTTAGCAGCAAATCCCAAGTTAAAACTTATTTTAGTAGGGAATGAGGCGATCTTAAACGGATTGCTGGCTCAGAACCCTGACAAATTCAGTGATAGAATTTCAGTGCAACATGCATCGCAGCAAGTTGAAATGGATGAAAAGCCTCTACGCGCCTTAAAAAGTAAAAAAGACTCTTCCATGCGCGTTGCTATTAATCTAGTGCGTGATGGAAAAGCGGATGCCTGTGTCAGCGCAGGTAATACCGGGGCTTTAATGGCAACTGCACGGTTTGTTTTGAAAATGATTCCGGGTATCGATCGACCGGCCATTATATCGGCTTTACCCTCAACTTTTGGTCATACCCATATTCTTGATTTAGGGGCTAATGTAGATTGTACTGCAGAGCACCTGTATCAGTTTGCTATCATGGGTGAAGAAGTTGTTAAGGCGGTTGAAAATGTTGCGGCTCCCAAAATTGGCTTGTTGAATATTGGTGAAGAAGATACCAAGGGTAATGAGCAGGTTAAAGCGGCTGCAATATTATTGGAAGCTTCGGATTTAAATTACATTGGTTATGTGGAAGGCAATTCAATTAACGCAGGCAGTGTAAAAGTTGATTTGATTGTGACGGATGGTTTTGTCGGTAATGTCGCGCTTAAATCTATAGAAGGTGCGGCAAAAATGTTTGTCACAAAATTGAAACAATCTTTTGAGCAAAATATTTTTACAAAAATAGCGGCCATTGTTGCCTTGCCTGTTTTAAAGGCGTTTAAAGCGAGTATTGACCCTAGGGTTTTTAATGGAGCGAGTTTGATTGGCTTGCGCGGTCTGGTGATTAAAAGTCATGGGGGGGCAGATCAGTTGGCCTTTAAATGTGCTATTCAGCTTGCAGAAATAGAGATTAAAAAGGATGTGACGAGTAAAATCAGTGCTAAAGTGGCCGCCACTTTGAAAAATAGAGAGGGTGTATGAAGCGTTTTGCAAAAGTTATTGGTACGGGAGGGTATTTACCCGCAACAATTCGTAGCAATGAAGATATTTCAAAACGAGTAGATACGTCCGATAGCTGGATTTTTGAGCGCACTGGTATTAAGACGCGGCGCATTGCAGGACCTGAGGAAACAGCAGCCAGTATGGCTGAAATAGCAGCAAGACAAGCCATAGAAATGGCGGGGATTGAAGCCGGCGAGATAGATTTAATTATTGTTGCGACAGGCTCTCCTGACAGGGTTTATCCCAGTACGGGCTGTATTTTACAGCATCGTCTGGAAATTCAGCAATGTGTGGCTTTTGATGTGCAAGCGGCTTGTTCGGGCTCTATATTTGCCATGAGCATTGCTGATCAATATATTAAATCCGGTGCTGCTGATAAGGTTTTGATTGTGGGGTCTGAAATCTGTTCTCGTTTGGTTGATTGGACGGATAGAGGAACCTGTATATTATTTGGTGATGGCGCGGGGGCAGTACTTCTGGAATCAACGGATGAGCCAGGTGTGTTATCAACTCATATTCATTCCGATGGCGGTTTTGAAGATTTGCTTTATTGTCCAAATCCACAAGTGGCCACAGCATCAGGCAAAGATGAAAAAGGGGTGATCCACATGCGTGGTAATGAAGTGTTTAAAGTAGCTGTCAATACTTTAGGACGTATTGTGGATGAAACATTAGCGGCCAATAATCTGGATAAATCAGATGTTGACTGGTTAGTTCCACATCAGGCAAATACTCGGATTATTGCCGCTACGGCAAGAAAATTAAAAATGTCGATGGATCAAGTGGTGTTGACATTAGAGAACCAGGGTAATACTTCGTCAGCTTCTGTGTTGCTGGCATTTAATGAAGCTGTAAGAGATGGGCGGATTAAGCGTGGGCAGATTGTGCTGCTAGAAGCTTTTGGTGCTGGTTTTACCTGGGGTTCTGCATTAATTAAGTATTAATAAATCAGTTTCAAGGTGTAAATTACAAGGTAGAAAAGTTGTTGATCTTGCGCTTTTTACCTTTAAGTATTTTATCTTGTGTCTGATTATTTTGTTAAATCTAATGAAAGATCGTAATGAGTGAACAAAAAAATAATTTAGCCTTTGTCTTTCCTGGGCAGGGTTCTCAATCAATTGGCATGATGGCCGATTTGGCGGAGTCATTTTCATCGGTAAAGCAGACGTTTGAACAGGCTTCGGATGTTCTGAGCTTTGATTTATGGCAATTGATTCAGCAAGGGCCGGTCGAAGATTTAAATCAAACACACAATACCCAGCCAGCTATGTTGGCAGCCGGTGTTGCTATGTGGCGTGTCTGGTGTGAGCAGTCAACAGTAGTGCCTGCCTGGATGGCGGGACATAGTTTGGGTGAATATTCCGCCTTGGTTTGTGCGCAAGCACTAAGTTTTGAAGATGGTATTGCTCTGGTGGCTGCAAGAGGCAGGTTGATGCAGCAGGCTGTGCCTGTTGGTATCGGTGCGATGGCGGCCATTATTGGTTTAAAAGACCAGCAAGTGATAGATGTCTGTGCTGAGCATGCAGAGCATGAAGTGGTTTCTGCGGTTAATTTTAATGCGCCGGGGCAGGTGGTTATTGCCGGCCATGTTGCTGCTGTCGAAAGAGCAATGCTGGCCGCCAAAGAAGCCGGTGCAAAAAGAGCATTACCATTACCTGTGAGTGTGCCTTCTCATTGTGCATTGATGGAGTCTGCAGCAGAAAAATTGTACGAAAAATTACAGGCAGTCAAGATTGGCGAGCCACAAATGAGACTGATTCATAATGCGGATGTGATGTCACATAGTTCAGCTACTGAAATACGCGAGGCATTAAAAGAGCAGTTATTTAAGCCTGTGCGCTGGGTGGATAGTGTTAGTCATATGCACGAGCAGGAAGTGACCCGCTTTGTTGAATGTGGTCCAGGTAAGGTGTTGATGGGACTGAATAGGCGTATAGCAAAAGCTGCTGACCATCATACGATGTATGATGCAGTAACATTAGAGAAAGTATTGGAGCAAGTGAATGGATAAGAAAGTAGCCTTGGTAACGGGGGCTAGTCGCGGCATAGGACGAGCAATCGCTGAGCAATTAGTTGAAGATGGTTTTTTTGTGGTCGGGACAGCAACCAGTGATGGCGGGGCAGACTCCATTTCAGCGTATCTGGGCGATAACGGACACGGTGTAAAGTTAAATGTCGCTGATGCCGGTTCCATTGCTGTGGTGATCAAGCAAATAGCTGTGGATTTTTCTGCACCTGCAGTCTTAGTCAATAATGCAGGTATCACTCGCGATAATTTATTGATGCGCATGAAAGATGAGGAATGGGATGATATTATCAATACCAACCTAAGTTCTATTTTTCGGATGAGTAAAGCGGTGTTGCGTGGCATGATGAAAGCCAAAACAGGACGGATTATCAATATATCCTCCGTGGTCGGTGCAACAGGCAATGCGGGGCAAACGAATTATGCCGCATCAAAAGCAGGTATGGTCGGTTTTGCAAAGTCTATGGCTAAAGAAGTTGGATCCCGTAATATCACCATTAATACCGTTTCGCCAGGCTTTATTGATACTGATATGACTAAAGCATTAGCTGACGAGCATAAAGCGGCACTGATGAGTTCAATAGCTCTAGGTCGATTAGGCAGTCCCAAAGAAATTGCTCACGCGGTTTCTTTTCTGGCCTCAGACGGCGCATCCTATATAACAGGCGAAACAATTCATGTTAATGGCGGCATGTTTATGTCATAGTGCTGTGACTTTATATTGATTTCAAGTATAATTCCCCGCAGTCGTCTGGATTTTAGCCAGTGGCGAATTCAATAAATTTAATATTTAATAATTTTAATAACGAAATACGGTTAAGTGCATTCGAAAACGGGCACTTGCTTGGTATGAGGAAAATAGTATGAGTAACATTGAAGAGCGAGTAAAGAAAATTGTCGGAGAGCAGTTAGGTGTTAAAGATGACATCGCAAATGATGCATCTTTTGTAGATGACTTGGGTGCAGATTCTCTTGATACAGTTGAACTCGTCATGGCACTTGAAGAAGAATTTGAATGTGAAATTCCAGACGATGAAGCTGAAAAGATAACTACAGTTCAACTGGCTATTGATTATGTTAATACTAACCTGTAATTAATATAATATCTGGTGGATGATTTCTCATCCACTAGAACAATTTCTAGAGTGATTCATACAATCCCTTCCTAATTTTTTCATTAACTGTTTTTTTTACAGGTCAATACTTTGAGTGAACGTCGCGTTGTAATAACTGGTTTAGGTGCTGTTACACCTTTAGCTAATAATGTTACCGATACCTGGGATGGTATTCTTAACGGTAAAAGTGGCATAACTGCTATTGATTCTTTTGATATTTCGCCTTTCGCAACGACTTTTGGCGGGGTTATCAGAAACTTTGATATCAGTGATTACTTTCCAGCCAAAGATGCGAAAAGAATGGATGGGTTTATCCATTATGGACTGGCAGCAGGTTGTCAGGCGATAGATGATTCTGGCATTGTGGTTACAGAAGAAAACGCGGAACGAATAGGCATTGCTATTGGTGCTGGGATTGGTGGCATAACAGGTATTGAAGAATGTTATGCAACCTATAAAAAAAGTGGACCTCGAAGAATTTCACCTTTCTTTGTACCTGGGAATATTATCAATATGATCTCAGGCAATTTATCGATTAAATATGGGATGAAAGGCCCAAATTTTGCCATAGTTACAGCTTGTGCCACAGGGACACATAATATTGGTGATGCTTCACGTTTAATCAAGTATGGCGATGCGGATGTGATGGTTGCCGGTGGTGCTGAACGATGCACGACCTCGCCCACGGCCATGGGTGGATTTGCCTCGGCAAAAGCATTGTCACGCAGAAATGATGATCCTCAACGAGCTAGTCGACCTTGGGATAAGGATAGAGACGGTTTTGTGTTAAGTGATGGGGCTGGCGTGGTTGTGCTTGAAGAGCTTGAGCATGCTAAAGCGCGAGGGGCTAAAATTTATGCAGAAGTTGTGGGTTATGGTATGAGTGGGGACGCCTATCATATGACGACACCTTCAGTGGGTGGTGAGGGTGCAGCACGTTGTATCAGGAATGCGTTGCGTGATGCAAAAGTCAATACAGACCAGGTTGATTATATTAATGCCCATGGTACTTCGACGCCTGCGGGTGATGTCGGTGAAACTCAGGCTATGAAAGCTGCGTTAGGTGATCATGCTTATAACGTTGCCGTGAGCTCTACCAAATCAATGATTGGTCATTTATTAGGTGCAGCAGGGGGGGTTGAAGCGGTTTTTTCAGCCTTAGCTATAAAGCATCAAGTTGCGCCACCAACGATTAACTTGGATACACCGGATCCAGAATGTGACTTGGATTATGTACCTCATACGGCAAGAGAAATGAAAATAGATATTGCTGTTTCAAATTCATTCGGCTTTGGCGGAACTAATGGTTCATTAGTTTTTAAGCGTTATCTCTAGCTTGCGGATTGTTGCTATAGAGTTTTTTTCTCATGTACCTGCTTAATGGAGATAGCAAGCAGACACTAGATTGTTCAGATAGAGGATTTCAATACGGTGATGGTTTATTTGAAACCATTGAAGTCCGAAATGGAACCCCTGTTTTTCTAGATCAGCATTTTCAGCGCTTACAGCGAGGCTGTCAAAGAATGCTGATCACACCCCCCGATATCACCCTGCTCAAGGCAGAAGCTTTTCAACTGGTTAACGGTGCAGATAGCGCGGTATTAAAGCTAATAGTCACCCGCGGCTCCGGAGGTCGGGGTTATCGTCAACCCGAGACCATGCGTCCTACCCGTCTTTTTTCTCTACATCCTTTCCCTGAATATCCTGATAACTATTTTAGCCACGGCATTAACGTACGATTTTGTCATACGGCCTTAGGTTTAAGCCCTGCTTTAGCGGGCATCAAACATTTGAATCGTCTGGAACAAGTCATGGCCCGCTCAGAATGGAATACAGACGATTTTCAGGAAGGATTAATGCTGGATTTGAATGGCAAGGTTATTGAAGGCACCATGAGTAATCTTTTTCTGATTAAAGACCGTGTGCTCATGACGCCTATACTTGATCACTGTGGTGTGGAGGGTGTCTTAAAGGGCATCATCATCGCTTTGGCCAGAGCAAACAGCATTCAAGTGATGGAAAAAAATATAAGCAAAGAGGACGTGTATGCAGCGGATGAGTTGTTTGTGAGCAATTCAATTATTGGCATTTGGCCGATAAAGCAATTGGAACTGCAGAGCTATGCAATAGGGGCCGTGACTCAAAGATTACAAGCACTATTGTTAGCGTTAAAACAAGAGGAAATCCATGCGTGTTAAAATAGTCGTGGTTTTGTTATTAGTTTTTTGTGTGTCCGCAATAGCGCTATGGGCTGAGTATTGCCGGGTAGTGAGCTCTTCGGTGGTATTAGAACATCCTCGAATTATAGACATTAGCAAGGGGGATAGTTTTAACCAGATTACCCGTAAGCTGCTGAAACAGAATGTTAATATTAGGCCGCTATGGTTTAAATTACTTGCTTATGAGAAGCAAATCACTAATAAACTCAAAGCAGGTGAGTATGAATTGAAGGTCGGCTTAACCATGCCTGAGATATTAATCTTGTTTGTAAAGGGCACGCCGCGTCAATATGCGATTACTTTTCCAGAGGGCTGGAACTTTAAACAAATTATTGACCGGATTCAGCGTAATCCTCATCTTGAAAAAACGCTGAGCCGCGACGATTTTCCAGCAATAATGCTGCAACTGGGTTCTCAGCACCCATCCCCGGAAGGTTTGTTGTTTCCAGATACCTATTTTTTTGATAAAAATGCCAGTGATTTGTCGGTGCTAAAAACAGCCTATACTAAAATGCAGCGGGTGTTAAAAACAGAATGGGATACCAGGGAAAAGAATATACCGTTGAGGAATGCCTATGAAGCTTTGATTTTAGCTTCAATTGTTGAAAAAGAAACGGGTGTAGCAGAAGAGCGTGGACAGATAGCCGGTGTATTTACCCGAAGATTAAGAAAAAGGATGTTATTGCAAACGGATCCCACTGTTATTTATGGCATGGGAGCGCGTTATCAAGGCAATCTGCGTTATCGGGACTTAAGGCGACCCACACCGTATAACACCTATGTTGTTCGCGGCCTGCCTCCCACACCGATTGCGATGCCGAGTCAAGCAGCAATCAATGCGGTGTTGCACCCGGAAAAAGGAAAAAGCCTGTACTTTGTGGCTAAGGGCAACGGTCAGGGCACGCATGTTTTTTCTGCCACACTTAAAGAGCATAATAATGCGGTGAATAAGTATCAGCGGAAGAGGTGAACAACAATGAATTATTCTGACCGGAATCAATAAACGACATGAAACAAGGGAAATTCATCACATTAGAAGGTGGCGAGGGTGTTGGAAAGTCAACAAACTTATCTTTTGTCAAACAGCTATTAGAAACACATAAGATAGATGTGATTACAACCCGAGAACCTGGCGGCACCATAATTGCCGAAAAAATACGCCAGTTATTACTGGATAAAGGGGATGAAGTGGTGTCGGAACAAACGGAATTATTATTAATGTTTGCGGCCAGAGCACAACATATTCAGCAAGTGATTCAACCGGCGTTGAGACAAGGGAAATGGGTGTTGTGTGATCGTTTTACCGATGCGACTTATGCGTATCAAGGTGGCGGTCGAGGAATGGATGTCTCTGTTATTGCATGGTTGGAAAATCATGTACAAGGCGGATTGAGACCGCATTTAACCTTATTACTCGATGCTCCTGTAGAAATCGGTATGGAGAGGGCGCAAAAGCGCGCTGAACTGGATCGTTTTGAATCGGAAAAGCAGCACTTTTTTGAGCAAGTGAGAACAGCCTATTTGCAACGTGCAGCAAGTAATCCGCAACAAATCAAGGTCATTGATGCCAGCCAGTCTTTACCGGATGTGCAAGCAGCGATTAGCGATAGCTTGCAGATGCTGATCAAAAACAACCATGCATGATTTTCAGCAAACATGGCCTTGGCTCCATAGTGACTGGTTGCAACTGGCGAAAACAATTACCCAGCAGCGCATACCTCAAGCCTTATTAATTACCGGGAATAAAGGCCTCGGGAAGTTTGCTTTGGCCCAGCAGTTTGCACAATCTTTGCTTTGTTTTACCAGAGATTCAGCCGCGGATTATTGTGGGCAATGTCAGTCTTGTCGCTTATTTCAGGCGGAAACACATCCCGATTATAAGATAATTGAACCTGAACAAGCAGGTAAATCCATTACCGTTGCAATGATTCGTGAATTAACCACTCAATTATCTTTAAAACCGCAATTTGAGAGTCAGCGGGTGGTGGTGATTAATCCTGCAGATAGCTTGAATAATGCAGCGGCCAATGCGTTTCTGAAGTATCTGGAAGAACCCACAGAGCGAACAACATTGCTGCTTATTACTGAAAAACCGACTAAATTGCCAGCCACGATACGTAGTCGATGTCAAAAATTGTTGATTTCATGTCCCGGGGAAAGTGTTTTAAAGGCTTGGTTAGAACAACACAATGCGGGGGAAAGCAGTGAAACTGTGATGCGTTTATCACAGGGCTCGCCGCTGTTAGCCAAGCAATTGTCAGACCGTGCGATATTGGCGTTGAGGGCGCAGTGTTTTAGCGACTGGGTTAGCGTTGGTTGTGCAAAAACCAGCGCTAATGAGCTTGCCGGACAATGGTATAAGTTAGACAGGGATGAGTTGGCATTCTTGCTGTTTTGGTTAACAAGCTGGGTGATGGATATGATTACTCTGGCACATCATCGGCAAGCCCTTAATGTATATAATCCGGACTTGATTGAAGACTTGCAAGAATTGACTGAAAAGCTAGACTTGAAAAGTTTATATAAATATTATGATTTTTTATTGCGCAGTCAGAAAACGTTGGATACACCGCTAAATAAACAATTGATGTGGGAAGAAATCTTAATAAAATGGACAATATTGAATAATAGGGAGTGACGATGTCACAATCAGCATCCCGGCAAGGAATTCTTTCTTTGTCAATAAAAGATAAAAATGCGCTTTATGCAGCGTATATGCCGTTTGTCAAAAGCGGGGGGCTGTTCATTCCGACTAAGCGTGAATATGAAATGGGTGAAGAGGTTTTTTTGCTGCTTAATTTAATGGAAGAAACTGAACGGCTACCCATTGCAGGGAAAATAATATGGATAACCCCGGTGGGGGCAGAACCTTATCGCACACAGGGTGTTGGTGTGCAATTTAGTGAACAGGAGGGTGGCGTGGCCAGGCATAAAATAGAAGCCTATCTTGACGGCGCATTAGAATCAGATCCACCTACCCACACCTTGTAGTATGATGGTTGCATTTATATGTTCGACGAATCTTTTTAAGGTGAGCATGACGGCCAGCATAGTTATGCTATGTTTCATTTATCTCATCCATTCATTTTAAATATCCATCTAAACCAACGTACCCATGTTTATAGATTCCCATTGTCATCTGGATCGCATTGATCTTGCACCCTATCAAAATGATTTCAGCCGCTTCATGGCGGAAGTTGAGCGTTGTCAGATTGATCATATGCTGTGTATTGCAATTGACCTGGAAGCTTATCCGGCTATGGTGGATCTGGTCAAAGACTATCCATCAATTTCATTGTCAGTGGGCGTTCATCCTAATGAGCGTGACGGCCAAGACCCTACCGTTGAAGAATTGCTGGAATTAGGTAAAGACCCTAGGGTTATTGCCATCGGTGAAACAGGCCTGGATTATTTTCGTAGTGAAGGTGATCTGGAATGGCAGCACCAGCGTTTCCGTAATCATATTCATGCCGCGAAAAAACTGAATAAGCCGTTGATTATTCATACCCGGGCAGCAGGTCATGATTCATTAGATGTATTGGCAGAGCAAGGTGCTGAAGAAGTTGGCGGTATTATTCATTGTTTTAGCGAGGACTGGGCCTATGCAAAAAAAGCATTGGATTTAGGTTTTTATATCTCCTTTTCAGGCATTGTTACCTTTAAAAATGCAAAAGAAATCAAGGAGGTTGCAAAAAAAGTGCCTGCAGATCGTTTTTTGATTGAGACGGATTCCCCTTATTTAGCGCCTATGCCTTTTAGAGGAAAACCCAATTATCCCTTATATGTTCCTTATGTTGCAGAGCATATTGCTGGATTACGGGATACATCCGTAGAAAATATTGCCAGACTTTCATCCGATAATTTCAAGACTTTATTTAATTTGCATTAATGTAAGGGAATTAACATTAATAGGGTTAAAAGTCTGTTTGGGCAGGTGTGAAATAAGTAGCTCCAGCCATGCTCCTGAGTACAGTTAACCGTTCTGGCAACTACAGAAATGACTGCATTATAATGTGGTGTGGCGAGCTTATATTTATAAGCGATGTGAAATATTAGTGCGATTGCACCACCTCGGGGCATGAATAAACGATCAGCAATTGACATTCGCCCATTAATTGATTTAAAGTTACGCCTTCGTAACACTTACTTTTTACAAAGTACAATGTTAACAAATTCGTAATAAAATCAAATCGGAGTACGTAACATGGCAACACCATTAATCCAAATGGCGATCGACGCATT
>JAPYOW010000077.1 GCA_029937975.1 Methylococcaceae bacterium
ATTTACTTGGAGAGTGAATAAGACAGAAAATCTTAAATATAACAGCAGATGATGGAGTTTCTAATATGAAAGATTCTGGAAGCAATAGGGATAGCAGTGCTTCGACGGCAGAAGATGAATTGCCGGTAAACGCGTTAGGTGTAGAGGCGTCTAAAAAACCCCCGCTTGATGCAACCAGAGTTTATCTTAATGAACTCGGTAAATCTCAGTTGTTAACTGCAGATGAAGAAAAAATTTATGGAGCACGTGCTTTAAAAGGGGACGAAAAAGCGCGGAATATAATGATTGAAAGTAATCTGCGCTTAGTGGTTAAAATTTCGCGAAGATATTTAAATCGGGGGCTTCCTTTACTGGATTTAATAGAAGAAGGCAATTTAGGTCTAATCAGAGCCGTTGAAAAATTTGATCCAGAACGCGGTTTTCGATTTTCAACGTATGCAACCTGGTGGATAAGACAGACAATTGAACGCGCTATTATGAATCAAACCAGAACTATTCGGTTACCGATTCATATTATTAAGGAAATTAATATTCATGTTAAAGCGCAACGTGTTTTGAGGCAGAATCTTGATCATGAACCCAATGCCCATGAAATTGCCGATTATCTGGAAAAACCGGTTAAGACCGTACAGAGAATGTTAAAGCTGAATGAGCGGGTGACATCCTTTGATATACCTAGTAGTAAGGAATTTGAAAAACCCCTGGTTGATTCAATATCTGATAAAAACAGCGATTCAGCTGCAGAATTACTTCAAGAAGATAATATAAAAAACAATATTACCGACTGGGTTCATCTGTTAACCGATAAACAAAGAGAAGTGATTTGTCGACGATATGGATTGTGTGGCTATGAAAACTCAACGTTGGAGCAAGTGGCGCTGGAATTAGGTGTGACCAGAGAACGTGTTAGACAAATTCAAATGGATGCCTTAAAAAAGCTAAAGGGAATTTTAGAAGTGAAAGGCTATTCCTTTGAATCCATATTTCAATGAAATTAATTCATTATGGCGACGCTCCTTGCCAGTGTAAAACTTGAAGGTATTGGCCTGTGGCTATGCTGTTACGGTGATTACTTTTACTATTTTCAAGATAAGCAAGTCATGTGTCGATAGTGGGGTAGCGGTACCTTGTTAACAGACAGCTAATATTGATGTTTGAGTGTTTCTATGCCAATACATAACACACAGAAAGCGCTAGATATAAGGCGGTTACTTTATGTTTTTATGATGAGCATCGCGATATCTGGCGCTGGTTTGTACCTCTTTATTTCCCGCTCTCTTGCTGATGTTGGCTCCCAAACTCTTCCCCTTGTTCAACAAGAAAAACTTAACCAAGCCATTGCCTTAGCACTGAGAACAAAAACAGGGAGCGCGCTTGAGTCATTTATTGACCAGTTACTGAGTCAGGATAAGATTCATTTATCCGGTTTACTTGAGGGGCATTATGGTGAATCAGGAGAAGGTTGCGTTGTTAAAGAGGATGGGTTTTATTACGAAGGTTTTTTTATTTTGCTCGGTAATCAGCTATCCACTGAAGAAATGGCCAGTGCCTTAGTTCATGAAGTGACTCATTACCAGATGATACAGGCAAATGTTGCATCCGATAGTGAACCCCCCGCCAGGGTCATATTCTTTGAAGTATCAGCATTTGCCGCTCAATATCAGTTTAGTATAGAGTTGGAACAGTTAAATTTAGTACAGCGTCAGAAAATGTTTGCAGATGAGGCTGAAACTGTCTCAGCAATAATGCGGACCGCCCATGAATATCAACAGACGACATCACAACAGAGTTATGATGCCGTGTTTGAGCAACTTGTAGCCTATGGCTATCCTAGAGAAGAGCTTAATAGGTTCGTCAGTCAGCGGACAGAAAAAGCCTGTGTAGGTGTCGCAAAGTAAACCTGCTATTGCCTGGGTTTTATGCGCTTAGAATTCCGGAAATAAAGAAAAGACAGTGCCAGTGATGCACCCAGGGTATCCGCAATCCAGTCTAAATAATCGGCATTACGTCCTGGCACAAAAGATTGATGCCATTCATCTGAAATCCCATATAAACTACAGTAGCTCAGGCTGACACAGATGAGTATGGCTGTGCTGTTAATGTAATCATTAAAAAAACGCCATGCTAATATGCCCATTATAAAATAAGCCCCCAGATGGATGACTTTATCCTGATGAGAAAAAAGCAGTGGGCTAGGGAGTGAAGACTGTGACGACAACCAGAATATCAAGTTACAATAAGCCATTAAAAAGCCAGCATTACCCCATTTTTTGATCATTATTCTTTAATTTATTATTCAAGGCACCGTGGAAAATATTTTTTCAATAGCAGAATATTGTCTGCATCAAAACGATATTGCAAGCAAACTAGCAGCAACACATCATGCCAGAGAGTTGGCCATCCGAGGACAATTGTCTTATGAATCTACGGCATCAGTCACTGCCATCAGCAAAATACAGTTTCCTGAGCAGCCTATATTACTGGCACCCAGAGACATGCCTCGGCGGAAGTTAAAATCTCAAGCAGGAAAAGCCGCATTCTTTCATGCCTTGGCGCATATAGAATTTGTGGCGATATATTTAGCGTGGGATATGTTGTACCGATTTAGAAATCTGCCGGATAGATTTTATCAGGATTGGTTAAAAGTTGCAGATGAAGAGGCGCAACATTTCCAATTGATAAGGTCACATCTGCTGGCGTTAGGGATGGATTATGGTGATTTACCCGCCCATCGCGGTTTGTGGGAACATGCTGAGGACACGGCAAACGATGTGTTGGCGCGACTGGCTATTGTGCCGCGTTGCATGGAAGCGCGCGGCTTGGATATCACCCCGCAAATGATTGAAAAGTTTGAAAAACAGGGCGATACAACAAGTGTAAAGTTATTAACGCGAATATTGAATGATGAGGTGGGGCATGTGGAAATAGGCTCATATTGGTTTAAAGTCTTGTGTGAACAACAAGGTTTAAATTCCGAGTTGCATTATAAAGAATTGATTGAAAGGTTCTATGTAGGTAAACCCAAAGGCCCTTTTAATAGAGAATTGCGTATAATTGCAGGGTTTACACATGCTGAAATTGATTGGTTGGAACAGAGCTTATGAATAAACAGATTTTAGATTACCCTTTATTTTTTTTAGGCTTTAGAACTTTTTTTGCCTTGGCAGGCTTATTTGCACTGATTTTGATTGCATTATGGGCGTCAATTTTTGACGGCTCATTAGTGATGGATAACTATTATTCCAAAACAGTCTGGCATGCCCATGAAATGTTATTGGGCTATTGCGTTGCAGTGATTGCTGGTTTTTTACTCACAGCCGTGCAAAGCTGGACAGAGGATAGCGTGGTAAAGGCTAATCAGTTGCTGGGGCTGTGTTTATTATGGATCTATGGACGTGTGGTGCCTTTTTATTCGGAATTATTACCTGACCTGTTAATTGCTCTGGTGGATTTCTCTTTTTTACCTGTTTTAGCCTATTTTGTGGCGAAGCCTATCATCCAGTCAGGGAAGGTTAAAAACCTGCTGTTGATTGGCTTGCTTTTATTGATGACTTTGGGTAATTATTTTATTCATGCGGACGTTTTAGGTTTCATGGATGACTCGGCCACTATGGGGTTAACTCTCATTGTAGCCATGATCATTATGATGATTCTGGTGATGGCGGGAAGGCTGTTCCCCCTGTTTATCGAACGTGGGTTACAAGGTGTCATGGCGATACGCAGTCCGCTGTTAGATAGTCTGGCCATTGTTACCAGTGCATTGGTCTTTATGTTGCTTGTTTTTGATGTTAACGGCTTGGTGTTAACTATCGCTGCTGTCGCAGCTGTTATTGCCAATATTGCACGCGTCGCTGGTTGGTATGTGCAAAGGATCTGGTATGTGCCGCTACTCTGTGTGCTTTATATGGGGTATGCCTGGATTATGATGGGCTTTGTATTTGTTGCCTTGGCCTCTGTTTCATTAGTGCCGATTACCTTGGCCATCCATGCATTTACCGTGGGTGGCATAGCTGTCATTACTCTGGGAATGATGGCCAGAGTTTCTTTAGGCGAAACCGGAAGAGCACTCAAAGTCTCCAATACCATTGCCATAGCATTCGCTTTGATTAATGTATCGGCTGTTTTCCGGGTCTTATTGCCCGCTGTATTCCCCGTCGGTTTTAATACATTTTTATTAGTTTCAACCTACTGCTGGCTGGCCGCTTTCACCTTGTTTGTGTTTATTTATACACCGATACTGACTACGGCCAGCGTTGGTAGTAAGCAGGGGTAGCGACGCGTCGCAATCTGGCTTGTATTCTGCCTAGGTCTCGACATCAGGAAGCGGGTGGTGAATAAAACAACGGCGACCGGTGCATATTGAGATTCTGCAGGCGTATGCTGTGCTTTTTCTCCCCGCTGCAACCCCGCCTCCTGTTTGGGCGCATTTATGATATTTGTTTATGCATATATCTGCAGTCAGCGATACAAATCAGCGTTATAAAACATAAAGTATTATGGTTTTATCAATCATTATTGATCTCCTATATATGGGTTTTCCACCCGGTTAATTTTATCCTCGTTGTGTTCTGCGGGGAACTTTACGCGGTAAATCAGCAGCAGGAAAGTCAGGAAAATTGATTTACAGATGCCCATGTTATAATCGTTTTTAATTAATCACTATTTCATCGCTATATCATAGAGTAACATCTATTTTGAGTACATAATTGAGTACATAAACTGAATGAGCCAAGAACAAAAAACCACACACCTCACGGAACTAGAGAGACGTAGAACTTTTGCAATCATCTCGCATCCTGATGCGGGTAAAACGACGATTACAGAAAAATTATTACTTTTTGGGGGTGCTATTCAGTTGGCAGGTTCTGTAAAAGGTCGAAAGGCCGCACGGCATGCGACCTCTGACTGGATGGAAATGGAAAAAGAAAGAGGTATTTCTGTAACGACTTCAGTCATGCAGTTTGAGCATAATGATTGCGTGTTGAATTTACTGGACACACCCGGACATGAAGACTTCTCAGAAGATACTTATCGCACATTAACGGCAGTGGATTCTGCCTTAATGGTGATAGATGTGGCTAAAGGGGTGGAAAACAGAACCATTAAATTAATGGAAGTGTGTCGATTACGCACTACGCCTATTTTAACGTTTATTAATAAAATGGACAGGGAAGGTAAAGAACCTATCGAGTTACTCGATGAAGTAGAAACCGTTTTGGATATTAAATGTGCACCCATGACCTGGCCCATTGGCATGGGGAAACGCTTTAAAGGCGTTTACCATTTATATAAAGATGAAGTCCTGCTGTTTAGCGCACAGCATGCCGGGAAAATTGTTGAGGCAGAGGTAATTAAAGGGCTGGATAACTCAAAGCTGGATGAATTATTAGGTGATCAGGCGGATGAGCTTCGAGAAGAAATAGAACTGGTTCAAGGGGCCAGTCATGAATTTGATCTGGACGAGTATTTAGCGGGTCACTTAACACCGGTTTTTTTTGGTTCAGCCATTAATAACTTTGGCATTATAGAATTGCTGGATGCATTTACTGAGTACGCCCCGATGCCTAAACCCAGAATGGCTGAACAAAGAGAGGTCGCGCCAGTAGAAGAGGCCTTTTCAGGCTTTGTTTTTAAAGTGCAAGCCAATATGGACCCTGCACACAGAGACCGGGTCGCTTTTATGCGAATATGTTCAGGGGTATTTGATAAAGGCATGAAATTAAATCATGTGCGCCTAGGTAAACCTATTCAGGTCAGTACTGCCATCACTTTTCAGGCAGCAACGCGTAAAAATATAGAAGTGGCTTTTCCTGGCGATATTATCGGTTTACATAATCATGGCACCATCACGGTCGGTGACACGTTTACCCAGGGTGAAACACTGAAATTTGGCGGCATCCCGTTTTTTGCACCGGAATTGTTTCGACGCGTGGTATTAAAAGATCCACTGCGTGCAAAAGCCCTACAAAAAGGGTTGGTGCAATTAACAGAAGAAGGCGCAACGCAGTTATTCAAACCCTTAAAAAACAATAATTTGATTTTAGGTGCCGTGGGTGTGCTGCAGTTTGATGTCACTGCACATCGACTAAAAGCAGAATACAATGTGGAATGTGTTTATGATGCCGTAGCGATCAATACCGTGCGCTGGGTCAGTGCCGAAGACCCTAAAAAACTAGAAGAATTCAAGAAAAAAGCATTTGATAACCTGGCTGAAGATGGTGGCGGATATCTGGTTTATCTGGCAACCAGTCGGGTTAATTTACAATTGACAGAAGAGCGCTGGCCGGAAATTGATTTTAGTGCGACCCGAGAGTTGTAACAGGCTAGATGAATGACGATGACTTTCAATCCCGTTGCAGTGATTGAAAGGCCAGACGATCGCAGAAAAACGCATAGTGCTGTTGCAGCCTTAGTAACGTTTTAGACCGGCGTCTGCTGGTCTAAAACGCTGCAGACGCTTAGGCGTGTTTCAAGGGGGTAGCGGATGCATGGCAGTCGTGGTGGACGGACTGACGTACAAATTCATCGGACGGGTATGAATGCCACAGTCCCCGTACCGGAATAACTTAAACAACAAGCCGACTGTGTATAAATAAGGGCGGCTGATAACATGAGAATGCTTGTCTGACACAGGATTTATGTATAGGGTCTAATACATATTAAATATGATTAATATTGGATTGACCTTAAATCTGGGGGCAGGGGTTAAACCAACTATGCGCGGCAACCTAAGGCTTCAGCCTGCTTAAATACCCCAATCACCCAACGGAC
>JAPYOW010000018.1 GCA_029937975.1 Methylococcaceae bacterium
CATGCCAAAAAAATAAAGCCAATAATTATCATATGGTTATTAATTTTTCTTCATGCTACCTATGACAGGATAAACTCGGCATACATACTCCTTATGTCCTCTGCATTATTTTCTTAAATGGCTTTTTTACCGCACTGACTACCGCCAATTCATCTTTCCCGATGTGTTGGATACGCCAATTGCATATTTTTGATGGCTTACGATGTGGGAAGTCAGCTCTTAGGCAAGCTGAAAGTGAAGTATTTCTACGCGTTAGTGCCAATGTTTTTTAAAATTCGAGTCTGACCCTAACACTAGCACCCCTAAAACACATCAACCAGCCAGACTCTAAAAACAGTGCTCTACTAAACTGTCATCCTTGTTGCATAGCCTGCAGCACCCAACAATCCAACTTCCGCATTCAAACACACTTTAATGGAGAAGCCCTGTAATAGTGATTGAAACGTCCCTTTCGCCAGATAGGCCTGCAAAAAACCGCCCTGCTGAATATGGCATAGGTTTTTTGCTGCTATCCCGCCCGCTATGACTATCCCGCCTTCTGGTAAGCATTTTAATGCCAGGTTTCCTGCTTCAGCACCATATATTTCACAAAACATATCTAATACTTTGACACAAAGCGGGTCATTTCCTGAATGGGCTTGCTGCGCTATCACTGCGGCAGGATCTTCGCTCTTCATGCGAGATTCAATGCGCTGATCAACAGGGGCATAGTCTATGGCTTTTAAGTACTGATAAATATTAACCAGACCTGCCCCACAAAGCACTTGTTGATAACTGACATGCTCAGGATGTAATTGCATTAAATGACGTAACAGGCCAATTTCAAGTTCGTTCCTGGGCGCAAAGTCTGTGTGTCCACCTTCCGTAGCCACCACATGATATTTATTATCACTCCATATCATTAAAGCTTCTCCAAGCCCTGTGCCCGCAGCGATAACGGCTATATTTCCCGGATTTTCTTTCGCATCCGGGTTTAACTCTACAAAGTCATCCCGAGGCAAGTCCAAAACCCCCCATGCAGTGGCTTCCAGGTCATTTAACAACACGACGACAGAAGCATTCGTTTGCGCAGCGATTTCCTTTCTTTTTAATACCCAGGGCAGGTTTGTAGTATTACAGTCGCCATCAACAACAGGCCCGGCTACCCCCAGACAGACACTATTGACTATCAAACCTGTTTCGGATGCGAGAAATCTGGCCAACAGTGTTTCAAAATGCTCAAAATCAGCACTCACAAAGACTTCTTTTTTTACACAAATTAGCTCTGCATTATGCTCATCATAGAGTGCCAGTATGGTTTTTGTCCCGCCCAAATCGCCCGCTAATATCACTCTTGTCCCTGATAGCTACTAAAAACTTTGTAATTCTTGTCTTTATCGAAGGAAACGACGTTATAAGGGTCTTTTTTGCCGCCCATTTCCATTCCTGGCGTTCCACTTGGCATGCCAGGCACTGATATGCCTATCACTGCAGGCTTTAGTTTTAGTAATTTTCTTATATCTACTGCCGGCACATGGCCTTCAATGACATAGCCATTAACCAATGCGGTATGACAGGAGGCCATGTTTTCTGGAACACCCACTTCATCCTTTTTTGTTTGCACATCATTGCTGACAAAGTCTTTTACTTTAAAATTATTGTCCTCCAAGTGAGCAATCCACTTGCTACAACAGCCACATTTCGGACTACGGTAGACTTCTATTTCAATAGGTGCTTCTGTCTCAGCCACTACGGCGAAACTCAAGCTCAATAAAACAAAAATCATTATTGTTTTTACTCTTTTCATACTACTCTCCATTCAGGGTTGCTATTATTGTTCTAGTTCCTGCATGATTCCGATGCTCACACAAATAGATACCTTGCCAGATGCCCATCCTTAACTGCCCATCGGAAACAGGGATCATTAATTCTCCCCCCAGAACCACAGACTTGATATGTGCTGGCATATCATCACTGCCTTCCAGTACATGCTGATAATAAGGTTCATTCTCTGGAATCGCCCGATTAAAATAGGCTTCCATATCGCTTCTGACATCCGGGTCTGCATTTTCATTTATCGCTAATGAAGCGGAGGTATGCTGTAAAAATAAGTGCAACAGCCCCACCTTAAACTGTTGTATTTCTGGAATAGCTTGCATGATTTCATGACTAACCAGATGAAACCCACGTCGCTTCGCTTGTAAGTTAACTTGTTTTTGAATCCACATTTATAGCATGCCTAAAGCAGAGGAATGATAAAGAAAGTCATTACAGTAATGACTAATATTGCGACGATATTAAGTATAAACCCCGTTTTGACCATTTCCAATACCTTAACTTTTCCACTACCAAAAACAATGGCGTTGGGCGGGGTTGCCACTGGGAACATAAAAGCACATGACGCCGAAAATACTGCCGGTAACATAAGCCAAACAGGAGGAACTTCTATGACTTTTGCCGTTGAAATTAAAATAGGCATCAGCAGTTGAGTGGTCGCTGTATTTGAAGTTAATTCGGTTAACAAATTCATGCCGCCAGAAACTGACAAGATAATTAGCGGCAAGGCCACTGATTTCAGACCCTGCAACTGTCCTGCCAAATACACTGACAAACCACTTTCAGAGAAGCCATAAGCTAAAGCAAATCCGCCGCCAAACAATAATACAATGGACCAGGGTAATGCGGAAAATACCTGTTGCTCCAGTATTCTGCCAGGCTTTCTTTTTAAAGGAATAAAAAACAGTAAAGTAGCCATGGTTATGGCCACACTGCCATCATCTATCATACTGCCATAAGGCAAGTAACTCGACCAGCCTTGAACAATATATTCCCCACCGACTTTAATCCCTTTACGCGTCACCCAGAGTATGGCCGTGATTATAAAAACCAGTAATACGACTTTCTCTTCAAAACTTATCGCGCCTAAATGCTTTTTTTCCTGGGCCAGCAATTGTTTTAAATTACCGGCATTCGGTAGGTTTCTTAAATAAAACAAGCCAATAATCAGATAAGCCAGAAGCAGTAGACTCAAACCAATGGGCACAGCAACCATCATCCATTGCGCAAACCCGATAGATTCCGCACTGACCTGTTGATAAAACTCAGCGAACACTAAATTGGGAGCTGTCCCTACCAGAGTCATCATCCCTCCGATGGATGCAGAGTAAGCTATGGCCAATAACAAACCCACAGTAAACCGATGCATTTCTGTGCTGGACATGAATTGTTCACAGCGCTTGATAATCGCCAATGCAATGGGAAGCATCATTAATGTCGTTGCCGTATTGGAGATCCACATTGAAAGCCCTGCTGTTGCCAGCATAAAGCCAATCACCAGATGTAAAGGGTGTCCGCCAAACAGGGACAGTATATTCAGTGCGATGCGCTTGTGCAGATTCCAGCGTTGCATCGCCAAAGCAATCATGAACCCACCGATCAGTAAAAAAACCGTTGAGTTCATGTATTGTGCTGCGGTGATTTTACTGGAAGCGATGCCTGCCAAAGGAAAAAGCACCAGGGGAATCATTGCGGTTGCCGCAAGAGGTATTGCTTCTGTCACCCAAAACACGGACATCATGACCGCAATTGCAGCCATTCGGGTTGTTTGCTGACTGCCGCCGATCAGATTCTCTGCCGTGGAGTCATCGCCAATAGTTGTACATACTAAAATAATAATGGGAAAAGCAATGCCAATGACCAAGCCTATTCTTTTTAGCATTACTTTTACTCATTCCCCAGGAACGGGTATAAATAAATTCGCACTTAGCGATGGTATTCTGGACTGAACTCATGAACGGCATCCACCATCACTTTAACATGCTCGGGATTGACATCAGGCAATATACCATGCCCCAGATTAAACACATGACCTGAACCCTGGCCATATTTCTGCAAAATAGTTTTAACCTGCTGCCTGATTCTTTCTGGCTCGGCATAGAGTGATATAGGATCCATATTTCCCTGTAATGCTACTTTGTCACCAACCCGCGCCCGTGCATGGCCAATATCTGTCTGCCAATCCAGCCCTAAAGCACTGTACCCAGCATCCGCCATCGATTCTAACCACAAGCCACCACCTTTGGTGAAGAACACAGTCGGCACTTCCTGACCATCCACACGGGTTGTTAATAATGAACGTACCTGTCGCGCATAATGCAAGGAAAACTCAGCATAATCTTCAGTAGAAAGCAGACCGCCCCACGTGTCAAAGACCATGACAGCTTGTGCACCTGCTGCAATTTGTGCATTCAAGTATGCCGCGACTGACTGCGCAAGCTTATCGAGCATCTGATGCATAACCCGGGGGTTCTGATACATCAGCCCTTTGACTTTCTGAAAACTTTTACTGCTGCCCCCTTCAACCATATAAGTGGCCAATGTCCAGGGACTGCCAGCAAAGCCAATTAAAGGCACTCTTCCTTGCAAATTCTTTCTAATCAAACTGACTGCATCAATCACATAGCTTAACTCTGCAGTGGGATCAGGAATGGCTAATTTTTTAACATCACTTTCTGTTCTGATCGGGTTGGCAAATTTTGGTCCTTCGCCTTCTACAAAATACAGCCCTAAGCCCATTGCATCAGGAATAGTCAGAATATCTGAAAACAAAATCGCCGCATCAAAATCAAAACGTTCCAAAGGTTGCAGCGTTACTTCACAAGCCAGTTCGGGATTGGTGCATAAATCCATAAAGCTTCCCGCCTTTGCCCGCGTTGCCTTATATTCTGGCAAATATCGCCCAGCCTGCCTCATCATCCATACAGGTGTTTTATCAACAGGCTGTTTCAGCAAGGATTTAATAAAAATATCATTTTTTAAAGAAGTCATACACTATTGTTTATTATTTATACTTTTTTGTAATCCGCTAAAACGTCTTACCCATGATTTTCTATACTTTACAGGTAAGGATTTCATTTCTTCAGCTGCTGTTTCAAACAGCTCATATGAACCATAAACCAAAACAAACAGCCTTTTTCCGAGCCTGTTTATTTTGAAATACCTAAGTTCATCTTGCAAACTTTTATTGTGGTTAACAAAGTCGAGTACTGACTGGCGCCGGGATAAAACCATCAGCTGTATTGTATATTGTTTTTCTGCTTGCTCTAAAACCCATTCACTATCATCCACTAAAATGGCATCCATCGGTGACTGGCTGTTAACCGTGCGGCTATGAATTGTGTTTTCATCCTTGCTGATATTCACTGCTTTTTTAACAGCGAGAACCTCATCCGGCACTTTGCGTACTTTAAGCGAGCTTATTCCAATTGCCTGAATGCTGGCCGGGGGTTCGGTGTCTGCAGCTTTTATAACAACATTGGCTGCTTTACTAGCCTTTGTAGTGTTAATTTCACGTAAGGGCTGTTTTTTCAACCCTGGCTGATCAAGCAAAATAGCCTCTGGGGCTTGCTCTTTTTCATGGCTTGCAACGGACTCCAGTGCGCTGACAGGTATCCTGCTTAAAGCAGGGTCATTCACCTTCTGTTTTATCGCTGATACAAGCCCAAGCGCTGCTGTACTTGATTGTAGCACGGGGGCTAAAATCTCAAGCTCGCCAGCATTAGATAAGACAAGCCCTGCATCGACTTCACCCTGCTTACTGATTTCGTCAGTATCATTCAGTCTAAAAAAAACCATCCCGACGGTGATGAGCACCGCTAAAAAAACGCCCCTACCCCATTTAAACCCATGCTCTGTCGTATTATTAGATAATGCGGCTAACTCAGTCATTAATTTTCCCGGGTTACCCTGGGTTTTTTGATACAGCCTAGCAATCATGCGCTCATTAATGGCATTGAATGCAACAATGGCTTTCGGCTGTCGCGATAACTGCTGTAAAAAAACCTCACATTGATTTTGCGTTAATGCGGGCATCTCAATAAAATGACAATCATCAATGGCTTGATCCGACTGCGTCTTTATCTGTAATTCATCATGCGTTAACGAAAACACCAGTCTGATACTCGGGCTGATACGTGCATCCTGAACCAGTGCTGAAATCAGCCCCGGGACCAGCTGACCTGCCCGCTCAACCAAAATCACCAGCTTTTGATTCTGCCGTTCCAGATCAGATAATATGGTGGAAAATGCCTGGTTTTCAGAGGTTTCAACACCTTGCCTGACAAAATATCTGATCTGACCCTGAATACTTTCAAAACTTAAGCCGGATGTCGCCTTAATCGTTAATATCAGCCAGACATCCTGTTTACGCTGTTTTAATGCTGTCAACAAGGTGGTTTTACCGATCCCCTGAGGCCCGCAGATCACTAATGACTGTCTGAGATTGGCCAGCAAATGAATTAACAAATCCAGTTTTTGAGCACGCTCCAGAGTTATCAGCGCCAGCTCTGCTGACTTTGTCGTGGCAGGGGAGTCACTATGTCTCAGCTGAAAAGAAAATGCCTCATGCTCGTCCATAGTCTTTTAAAGTCTGTTCCAAAAGCGCCAGATCGACACTGATCGGGAGTGCAGCTTTGCCTATTGCTTCTAATAGAATAACTCTTATTTGTCCATCCACATTTTTCTTGTCTACCGACATTAAATCAACAAACTGAGCTACCTGCATTTCTTTGGGAGGGCAAACAGGCAGATTGGCCTGTTTCAATAAGGCAATAATCCTGTCAACATCCTGGGCTGAAATCCAGCCCATTCTATGGGATAAATCAGCCGCATAACACATGCCAATAGCAACGGCTTCTCCATGCAGATACACGCCATAGCCCATCCCTGTTTCTATGGCATGACCAAAGGTATGTCCCAGGTTTAAAATGGCCCTAATACCTGACTCAAACTCATCTTCAGCCACAATCTCTGCTTTGTTAATACATGAACGTTCTATGACATACGCGAGTGCCGACTTATCTCTGGCAAGCAATAAAGCCATATTTTGTTCCAGCCATGCAAATAATGCCGGATCACGAATCAAGCCATATTTAATAATTTCTGCAATACCGGCGACCAACTGCCTATCGTCCAGGGTATCCAGAACATCAATATCAGCGATCACACATTGTGGCTGGTAAAACGCCCCGATCATATTCTTGCCTAAGGGATGATTAACGCCTGTTTTTCCGCCGACAGATGAATCCACTTGAGCGAGCACGGTGGTCGGTATTTGTATAAAAGGGATACCCCGTTGATAACAGGCCGCGGCAAAACCACCCATATCGCCAATCACACCACCCCCTAAAGCCAGTAAGCAGGCATTACGACTGTACTTTTTTTCCAGTAATTGATCAAAAATTTTTGTCAGATATTCCAAACTCTTATATTGCTCACCATCGGGAAGCGTTATTGTTTCAATCTGACATTCACTTAAGCTGTCTATAACCCGTTGGAGGTATAAAGGAGCAACCGTAGTATTAGTTACAATGAATACTTGTTTGGATTTAATATGCTTTTGTAATAAAGCCGGATGCCCCAACAAATTGGAACCAATATAAATAGGATACGATTTTTCGCCTAACTCAACACGCAACTCTTTCATTTCTTATCTTCAAGCTGATTGATATTCATGTAAAATTTTTTGCACCACTGTTTTACTCTGCATGGCACTGGTTTCTATTTTAAAATCTGCACAGGATAAATAAAACGCCTCTCTTTCTGCCAGCAAGCTTTCCATGGTTTTTCGGGGATCATCAGTATGCAACAGAGGTCTTTGGGTATCTCTTTGGGTACGTTGCAATATCTTGTCAATAGAACATTGTAAATACACAACAAAACCATTTTCCTTTAAAACCTGACGATTCGCTTCTTTCAGAATGACACCGCCTCCAGTGGCCAAGACAATCCCATTAATCTGCGTCAACTCCTGGACCATCTTTTGTTCACGCATTCGAAAGCCTTTTTCTCCCTCGTATTCAAAAATAGTGGGAATATCCACCCCTGTTTGCTCCTCAATTGCTTTATCACTGTCATAAAAAGGCAGTTGTAGTGCTTTAGCCAGTTGTCGTCCTATCGTGGTTTTACCCGCGCCCATCAGGCCAATTAAATAAATATTTTCTGCTGTCTTCATTATTTACCAAGTAAATTAAAAGCAATAAAAAAGGGGCATATTATGCCCTTTTTTTAGTTTTTTTGTCGTTTGTTATCTTGTAGCCAAGGTATTTTTGACAATTTTTGGTGTGACAAATATCAATAATTCACTTTTTCTATCACTTTTAGTGTTATTTTTAAATAAAAAGCCAATCCCTGGTAAATCCCCAAAAAAAGGAATTTTAAACTCTTCCTTTGCTGAATTGTTGTCATACACTCCACCTAAAACCACGGTCTCACCATCCTTTATTCGGACAATGGTCTCAATTTCTCTTTTATCAATACCCCCCTCACCATTGCTATCATCCTTTTTAATCAACAATTCCATAATCACATCACCATCGGGGGTAATTTGTGGTCGCACATTAAGCTCTAACACAGCATCAATGAACTCTGTCTGAGTACCATTCTGACTCACTGTGGTAAAAGGAATCTGTACACCTTGCTTAATAAAAGCCAGTTCTCTATCCGACGTCATGACCCGAGGGTTTGCTAACACCTCGCCTCTATTCTCATTTTCCAGTGCAGACAACTCCAAATTAAGCACATAATCTGCACCACGAGCCAAAGTCATTCCTAATGCACCCACTGGATGCGCCTTTATTGCACGAGCGGCCAAATCCACCAAAAATTTACTATCTGTTTTATCAGCAGGTTCTGACGGCACAAAAAACACTCCATTATTTAGATTATTTGCCGTTACAACATTTGAAGTATCTGCCTTTACCACCCCAAACCTGGCCCCGATTTCCTGGGCAAAGCTGGTATCTGCAATCACAATTCTGGCTTCAATCATCACTTGTCTAACAGGTATATCAATAATCCGGATCATTTTCCTGACTTCTTCCAGCTGCGCAGCAGTATCTTTAACGATGATAATATTCGTCCTGGAATCTACCCTTGAACTGCCTCGTGAAGACAATAGCCCCGACATTTCCCTTTCGTCCGTCACTCTTGCTCTATTGGACAGTGAATTTACCTCGCCAAAAATATTGGATTGCAACTCCGTCGCTGTGGCATCCTCTGCAATCACAACACCAGAACCAACCAGTAATCTTTGAATATCTTCTGCCTTGGCATAATTAACCTGAATATATTCAGTCTTTAGCGATGCGAGTTGTTCAACCACTTTATTCGCCGCCAATTCTTCTTCTTCAATATTGATGATTTCTGCGAAAGGTGCCACCATGACCACATTGCCTGTTTGCCTTTTAGCCAGTCCTTTCGATTTAAGAATCAGGTCTAAAGCCTGATCCCAGGGCACATCATTCAGGCGCAAAGTCACTGTACCGCCAACAGAATCGGCCGCTATGATATTTAGACCGGTAAAATCGGCAAGAATCTGAAATACTGACCGGACCTCTATATTCTGAAAGTTGAGTGATAATTTATCCCCGCTATAAGGGAATTCTTCTTGTAAAAGCGCCTGTTTTTCTGCAGCGCTTAACGGCATAAAATCCACCGTCAACAAACCATCCGCTTGATAGGATGAATAATCAAAATTCCCATCATTCAGCGTAATATTGATATCCACACCCGCGCCTCGGGATTTTACTTCAAGCTGCTGTACAGGCGTGGCAAAATCAGTGACATCATAGCGTTTCGCCAGAGCATCCGGTAATTGAGTATTGAAGAAATGCAATTCCACTTTGCCCGCTCTTTCTTTGACATCAACCATGCTATTGGGTGTGGAAAGCGCAATAATCAAACGGCCCTGCCCTTTCGGTCCTCTGCGAAAATCAATATTCTTTATGCTTTGTTCGGGGAGTAAACGACTAATACTGCGATCAAGCTGCGGTGTCTGATCGACGCTTTCGGCAGAACGTCTGTCAGGCAATGGCTTTATAATGACATAAACCTTATTGCCCACCACCTTGGTTTCAAACGGCACGGCTTCTGTCAGATTAATAACGACCCGTGTTCTTCCTGATGCCTCAATCACAAAAACTGAATTAGCCGCCCCTTGATTGACGGCGTGCATTTTTTTAGCCAGCTTACTCTTGACCCCGATAAAGTCCAGGGCAATCCTGGCCGGATTATCGGTTTGAAATACTTTCGGAGCAGCCACCGAAGTATTCATGATTAACTGGATTTGTACTTTATCGCCTGCTAATGAAGAAAAATTCAACGCGGTTATCGCCGGCTCATTGGCCGCCACAAGCGATGTCTGTAACAGTAAGAATAAAAGTCCTATGCCCCAGCCTGCATACTCAGATAATGGTTGTAATCGCATTGTTTTATTTTTTTGCATATTCATTTTCAACTTTTATGACTCCACCAGTGCCATTGAAGCTTGTTGTTTACGCCAAGCACCGGACTGATCAGGAACTATTTCCATTAACTCTATATTATTGTCGGTAATACGTCTGATTTCGCCATAATTATGCCCCATATGATGGCCTTTCCGCACCCGGTGTATGACGCCATCACTGGCTTTAATTAAAGCCCAAAACACCTTATTTATGGTTAAGGTGCCCACCATTCGTAAAGTAACTAAGGAATAAGCTTCCAGCGTTTCTTTTGTTCGCGAAGTATCCGGTCGTATGCCGAAGTCTGGAGCCGCATGCTCCGGACTCACATCATCCTCAAGTTTTTCTACGGGACGAAAAGGGTCTCGTAAGCCTTCCGGGGCAAAAACAAAAGGTTCTATCGTTTTCATTTCAGGTAATGGCTTGATGGCACCTTTAGGCCTAAGCTTTACCGCACTGATATATTGAGTTAAATCGCTGACATCACTATTAACACATCCTGCTATATTGAAAGCAAGTAAGCAACAAAATAGAGGAACGATGTTTTTTATTACCGCATAAAAATCCTTTTTAAATAAGGTCATGATTTCCCCTTCGTCCTTTTTTCTTAATTTCACCTGTCTCTACATTATACGTTTTAATGGTTGCATTCATGGTTAACAGCGGGCTGACCAAAGGAAAAATTGAGACATTATGCACGGTGACAATGCGGGGCAAGGAAGCCAGCCCACTCACAAACAAACTCAACTCTTGATATTGGCCTACCACCTGTATACTGATAGGTAATTCCGAGTAAAATTCTTTTCTGATGGCTACTGTTGGCTTAAAAAGGTGAAACTCCAGACCACTCGCTAATCCAGTCTGGGAAATATCTATCAATAAACTTGCCACCTCGGCCTTGGTAGGCAGCTGTATAATCATCTCCCCCAGAGAGGCTTCAATTTGCTGCAGTTGCTCTCTAAACTCAGGCAGGTTTATGGCTTTTCTTTGCTTAGCTTCAAATGCGGTCTTAAGCGCCCGTTCTTTCTGCTGCAACTGCTTTAACTCGTTAAGCTGATCCAGCGTAATATAATAAACCAATCCTGCTACCACTAAAAAGCCGGCCAAAATAATCGTGCCTATTTTAATAGGTAATGGCCAACTACCCGCTGCATTAAAATCCCAATTGACTTCGGATAAATTCATTGTCCTTACCTCAGCTGATCTTTTGGCTTATTTTCTCCCTGCTTAGCCCGCATAGAAAAACCATGCAAAGATCCACCGACAGCCTTCCCTCCCCCTTTAATAAACTCTAAAACAGGAGATTCTAACCAGGCTGAGGCATCTATACTTTGCATAAAAGCCGAGATGCGTGCATTTGATTGTGCTTTACCGCTGAAGGACAATGATTTTCCCACTTGCTTAAATGCCAAAAGAAAAACGCCATCAGGCGTACTTTTCGGTAATTCATCAAATAAATGCACAATTTGGGGACGACTGTCTTGCAAGCTTTGAATCACTTCAATTTTAGTTAATAGCTCCTGTTTGTTTTCTTCTATCTTGTTAATTTCTTTAATTTTTGTATTGACCAATTGAATCTGCACATCAAGCATAGCATTGCGCCGTTCTTGATAGTTTTTCATCTCCTCAATATGCCAATAAACCAAGCCAAACAAAATCAAGGTAACACCCACCCCGACCCCGATTGCAGCAATAAAGTCTTGCTGTTTTTGTTGTCGAAGCTCTTCCCGCCAAGGCAGTAAATTAATTTTTACCATTAATCAAAACTCCTCAACGCTAGACCACAGGCAATCATCATTGCCGGAGCAGCATGCTTTAAACTTTGTGGTTTTACTTTATTGGATATAGCCATATTAATAAACGGATTGGATACAAAAGTAGATATACCTAAATTTTGCTTCATCAACTGCTCAAGCCCTGTTATTGAAGAACACCCTCCAGCCAGCACAATGCTATCGATGCTTCTATAGGCACTTGACGACACAAAAAACTGTAAGGAACGCGCCATTTGCTGCACTAAGGCTGTTTTAAAAGGGTCCAACACATCCGAAAAATAATTGGCCGGTAAACCGCCATGCTTTTTAGCAAAGGCGGCGTCCTCATAAGATAAACCATAACGACACTGAATTGCCTCCGTTAATTGTTTCCCACCAAAGGCTTGTTCCCGGGTATAAACAGTACGACATTCATGAATCACATTCAGGGTTGACATTGTTGCCCCCACATCAATTATCGCAATCGTTGGCTTATCGATAGTATCGGGTAATTGATCTGCTAATAATGAAACCGCATTCTCCATCGCAAAGGCTTCAACATCAACAATTTTGACTTTCAACCCCGCTTTATCCAAAACTTCAATGCGCTCATCTACATTTTCACGCCGGGATGCGGCTAATAAAACATCCACCCTTTCTGCATTATTTTCAGAGACTTGCTGTACTTCAAAGTCAAGATTAACCTCATCCAGCGCATAAGGTATATATTCATCGGCTTCCAGCAATATCTGTTCTTCCATCTCCTCGGCAATCAAAGAACCCGGCAGGGAAAGGACTTTGCTCATCACTGCTGAACCGGCAACCGCCACACACGCTTGCCGGTTTTTAGTCCCTGACTGTTTAACGGCTAACTTAATGGCGTTAGCAATAATGTCAATATTGGCAATATGCTTATCTACCATCAAATCCTGAGGAAATGGAATCAGCGCATAACTTTCAACCCGATAACGCGCCCCAGACCAACTCAGCTCCACTAATTTAATCGCCGCTGTACCGATATCAATACCAAGAACAGCAGATTGTCTCCTGTTAAACCAGCTCATACATGAACCCCATTAGTCCCGTAAATTCTCAATTATTTATAGCTATACGAAGCCCGATTAAAGAGACCATTCCATCAAGATATGGTTACGGCTGAAGTATAGTTGCCTTTGTCTTTTTTTATACTAAAACCCGTGTTTTTCTGACAAAGAAATTACTCTATAAAACAAAGACTTTAAAGCAGCCTCGAAATCTTATCTTAATTACCCCCCAGACAAATCAACCCTTGCGAACATTAGCCAGCAGTTTGCAACCGCTCTGGCTCCCTCAACCGAGGACGCTTAAGTTCCGGTTTTTTCAACACCCATCCCGAACTCAATCGACACACCACATGCCGATCCTATTTAAGTAACTCAATAATTAACAAACCAGGACAATCCATAATACGTCATATTTTCTAAGCAACTATTTTGGCTTTATTAAAACCAGGCGATGCCATCGCATAACGCTATATTTCACTCTGAGGGCTATTTTTATTGCTTTTTTTCTGGTTTGATATTAACGTGACCAGTTGAAACTCACTCGCAAGCGCACAGCGTTTTAACGGTGAGTCTGATGCAGGGCAAGTGCCCAGGATTTCATTCTTTAAATCAAGTTAAATACCTATACTCGGAAGAGTATCTTCAGCTATCTTTATTTTTTGCTTACGGAAATTTCGTGCCTACAAAACACCTCTTAACATCAGTCTTAAAATGGATCTTAATCCTTTTTTCTTTTTCCACTTTCTGCTTAATAGTGTTTGCTTATTTTTTTATTACTGAGCTTAAAAGCGAACTCCCTGATATTCAACAATTACATAATGTTGAATATCAAACCCCTTTATCCATTTATAGTCATGACAATCTTTTATTAGCGCAATTTGGCGAAAAAAAGAGAACCCCCATCCAGATTAATGAAGTCCCCCAGCAACTCATTAATGCATTTCTTGCGGCCGAAGACGATAGATTTTATTCGCACCCCGGCGTGGATTACAAAGGCCTTATTCGCGCTGCATTACAATTATTATTGACCGGCAAAAAGAAACAGGGCGGCAGTACCATTACCATGCAAGTTACCCGAAATTTTCTTCTTACCCGGGAAAAGACCTACATCCGAAAAATCAAAGAAATTATTTTATCGTTACAGATTGAACAAGAGTATTCAAAAGCGAAAATCATGGAGCTGTATCTTAATAAAATTTATTTAGGTCATCGTTCCTATGGAATAGCGGCAGCAGCCTCCACGTACTATGACAAATCGCTAGCGGATCTTGATCTTTCTCAACTGGCAATGATTGCCGGTTTACCGAAAGCACCGTCAGCTTACAACCCGATTAGCAACCCTGAAAGAGCCCTACAACGTAGAAATTATGTTTTACGAAGAATGCTTAAACTCAACTACATCCAACAAGCAGATTTTGACCTTGCCTTGCAGACTCCGGTTACAGCCGCAATACATTCCAATCAACTGGATGCACCCGCACCTTACCTTGCGGAAATGGTGCGAAAAGAAATAGTCACTCAATTCGGTGAAAACGCATTCACCTCAGGCCTGAAAGTCTACACTACCATTGACAGCACGCTTCAGGCTACGGCAACTCGTGCCGTCCAGTCCGCATTACACCATTATGATCGGCGACATGGTTATCGGTCTTTACCTCATCACAATAAGACTGAAGCTGAACTTCATCCGTCCGAATTTACCACTATCGCTGACACACAATCAGCGCATATTGTAGGGATTAATGAGGCAATAGCCATTGCCAGACTGGCAGATAACACCTTAATTGAAATCCCATTTAATCAGATAAAGTGGGCCAGAGAATTTAAATCAGCTAACACTCGCGGGCCTGCATTAAAATCAATCCATGATGTTTTAATGGTCAATGACCTCATTAGAGTCAAACAGCATGGAGACGGCAGCTGGGGCCTAACTCAGATTCCAGATACCGAAGCGGCATTTGTCGCTTTAAATGCCAGCAATGGCGCCATTCTGGCTTTATCCGGCGGCTTTGACTTTTTCCATAACAAATATAACCGCGCCACTCAATCCAAACGCCAACCGGGCTCTGGTTTTAAACCGATTATTTATACCACAGCACTTGAACATGGTTTTACTGCAGCCAGCCTCATAAATGACGCTCCTGTTGTTGTAGATGACCCTAAACATGAAAGTGCATGGAGGCCTGAAAACTATAGTAAAAAATTCTTCGGCATGACGCCACTGAGAACCGCTTTACGGAAATCAAGAAACCTTATCTCCATCCGCTTACTCAGGGAACTGGGCATAGATAACGTCACGGATACAGCCCTGCGCTTTGGCTTCAAACAGGCACAACTACCCAAAGGACTATCTTTAGCATTAGGCAGTGGATACGCAAACCCGCTACAGATGGCGACCGTTTTTTCAGTTTTTGCTAATGGTGGCTTTCTGATTAAGCCTTATTTTATCGAACGCATTGAAGATAACAAAGGGCAGGTCTTATTTCAGGCCACCCCGAAAATAGCCTGCCCCCACTGTGATGATGCTTTAATAAATGATGGGCAACATGCTTTAATGAATGACGAGCAACATGCTTTACGCATCATCTCCCCCGAAATCAATTTCCTGATGAATTCCTTACTAAGAGATGTTGTACAAAGAGGAACCGCAAGAAAAGCAAGGGTATTAAACCGCAAGGATCTGGCTGGAAAAACAGGTACAACCAATGAACAACGGGATGCCTGGTTTAATGGTTTTAGCGCCGGCATTGCAGCCTCAGCATGGCTGGGCTTCGATACAGCAAAACCATTAGGTCGTTATGAAACAGGAGGGAAAGCCGCCCTTCCTATCTGGATTGATTTCATGAAAACAGCTTTAAAGGATAAACCCGAGCAAATACTGGCAATCCCTGATGGCATCAGTAAAGCCTATATTGACCCGAAAACAGGCCAGCTCACCGAACCTGACAGTAAAGGAATATGGGAGTTTTTCAGAAATGAGAATATTCCTACTGAATATTCTCCTGTTGATCATGGCTTAGATGATTCCAAAGCCACTGAAGAAGAAAGCTTATTCTAAAATTAACAGCCTCTGGCGCTGAGACCCGGCCAGACTGTTAACTTATCAGGCACTGTGCAAGTAGTACAGCGCTGACAGTTCAGGCCCACTGCAAGCAGGCACTGTTGATATCCAGAACGTATGCGTCACATGCATAACCGCAGGTTTGCATGTGACACTCCCGACAACAAGACCTGCGTTATTCAGCTACGGCCAAGAAGACCTTGCCCGACTGAAAAATGTTTAGTTATCTTTTGGTGACCGACTGATAATCTCGCACATCATAGCCCGTGTATATTTGACGGGGTCGACCTATCCGCTGACCTGGCTCAGACATCATTTCCAACCAATGAGAAACCCATCCCGCGGTGCGCGCAATCACAAACATCACGGTAAACATATCTTCTGGAATTTTGAGTGCTTTATAGATAATACCTGAGTAAAAATCGACATTAGGGTACAATTTTTTCTCAATAAAGTAGTCATCTTTCAAAGCATATTCTTCCAATGCCAGTGCCAACTCAAACAGAGGATCGTCACTGGGAAACTTTTCCAGGACTTCATGACAGGTTTCACGGGTTATAGTGGCTCTTGGGTCAAAGTTTTTATACACCCGGTGCCCAAACCCCATCAATCTGAATGGATCGTTTTTATCTTTCGCTTTGGCAATAAATTCCGGAATTCTATCAACAGTCCCAATTTCTGCAAGCATACTCAACACCGCTTCATTGGCGCCACCATGAGCCGGCCCCCATAAAGCAGAAATACCCGCAGCAACACATGCATAAGGATTAGCACCGGTACTGCTAGCTAATCTTACTGTGGACGTACTGGCATTCTGTTCGTGATCTGCATGCAAAATAAACAATAAGTTCAGTGCCTTGACGGCAACAGGATCGATATAGTTTTTTTCGTCAATATATTGCTGACCCGGTAATGAAAACATCATATTCATGAAATTTTCACAATAATCCAAATCCATACGGGGATAGATAAAAGGCCAGCCTACAGAATGTCGATGACTTGCTGCGGCTATGGTGGGCACTTTAGCAACCATGCGCATGGCCGAAATGCGGCGATGCTCAGGATCATTCATATCCAGCTCACTATGATAGAAAGCGGACAAGGAACCCATAACACCCACCATCATAGACATGGGGTGAGCATCATAATGAAAGCCATTAAAAAAGACTCTCAAGGATTCGTGGATCATGGAATGCTGTTTAATTTCGTTGGTAAACGTTAATAACTCGTGTTCCTTGGGAAGCTCTCCATTCATTAACAAATAGGCAACTTCAAGAAATGTACTTTGCTTTGCCAATTGTTCTATCGGATAACCCCGATACAGTAAAACACCCTTTTCCCCATCAATATAGGTAATAGCGCTTTTACAACTTGCCGTGGACATAAACCCCGGGTCAAACGTAAAGACACCCAATTCCTTGTGTAGAGAACCAATATCCAAAGCAGGAATACCGACAGTACCCCGTCGCAAAGGAAGATCAACCTCTTTTTTTGTTGTGTTATTTCTAACTGTTACTGTATCTTTAGTCACATTAATGCCCTTGTCTTAGGAATATACCAACTACAGGAAATGCAAAAATAGATTATTTTCCGAATCTCTTACGGAATTTATCAACGCGACCGGCAGTATCTACCACTCTTTGCTTGCCAGTATAAAAAGGATGACATGAAGAACAAACTTCCACATGCAAGTCTTCAGTTAATACTGAACCCGTTTCAAATTTATTACCACAACCACATGTTACAGTAATTTGCTTATATTCAGGATGAATTTCTGGTTTCATTTTTGATTCCAAACTGCCTTAATTAAGGGAGTACATATTTTAAAGAACTGAGTATAATACGATTTACTCAACGATTCTGCAACCTACAATTTAATATGCGTATTATTTCACTGAATGCAAACGGTATTCGAGCCGCCGAACGAAAAGGTTTTTTCTTATGGGTTGCAGAACAAAATGCCGATGTTATTTGCATACAGGAAACAAAAGCCCAGACCTCACAGCTATCTGCCGACGCCTTCTGGCCGAAAGATTATCATTGTTTTTATCATGATGCTGAAAAAAAGGGCTACAGCGGTGTAGCACTCTATTGCCGGCAAAAACCGGATCAGATCATTCGGGGCATGGGTAATGCCGAGTTTGACTGCGAAGGCCGCTATATTGAAGCCATTTTTGGCAACTTAAGCGTCTCGTCTTTATATCTCCCCTCAGGGTCTGCAAAAGAACAACGCCAGCAAGTCAAGTATCGCTGCATGGAGCATATGATGCACAAAATGGAAGAATTCAAATCCAGTGGGCGAGACCATATTATTTGCGGTGACTGGAACATTGCGCATAAGAACCAAGATATCCGCAATTGGAAAGGCAACAAAAAAAACTCTGGTTTTTTACCCGAAGAACGGGCATGGCTAGACACTCTGTTTGACCAGGTTGGCTTTGTGGACGCCTTTCGCGAACTGGAACAACAAGAACACCAATACACCTGGTGGTCTAATCGTGGCCAGGCCTGGGCTAATAATGTGGGATGGCGCATTGATTATCAAATACTGTCACCGACATTCAACAACAGCGACAAAGTCATCTCGACAGAAATATACAAGGAACAACGTTTTTCAGACCATGCGCCATTAATCATTGATTATGACTACATAATGCCCACAACATGAGCACCACAAGCCCACCACAGAACTTGCTTAAAACACTGACAGCTTTCACCCATCCCAGAGTAGTCACTCTGTTTTTTTTAGGCATTTCGGCCGGAACACCGCTGCTACTGATTTTTTCTTCACTCAGCCTCTGGTTACGAGAAGCCGGCGTACAGCGAGAAGCTGTTACTTATTTTAGCTGGGCTGCACTGGGTTATTCCTTCAAATTCGTCTGGGCTCCTCTGGTCGATAAATTACCTTTACCGTTATTGAGCCGATACCTCGGCAGACGACGCGCATGGCTATTGACATCCCAACTCATGATCATGCTGTCCATCACGGCAATGGCGTACATTGACCCCGCCACAGATCCTCTGACTCTAATGGCATGGGCTGCAGTATGTCTAGGCTTCTCATCAGCCACCCAAGATATCGTCATTGATGCTTATCGCATCGAATCAGCAGAAAGTCATCTTCAGGCATTAATGTCATCCAGTTATATAGCAGGCTACCGGACAGGTATGTTACTGGCCGGTGCTGGTGCATTATTTTTAGCCAGCTATTTTGGCTCAACTGCACAGAGTTATAACTACCAGGCATGGCAATGGACCTATCTGCTAATGGCCTGCACCATGCTGATCGGTGTCATCACCACTTTAAGTGTGGCAGAACCCTGCCTGCAAACCAAGCCCGATAACCTAGAACTCCAGCAGCAACAGCTCGGCTTTTTATTGCTTTTTGCCGCATCTGTTTCCGGGTTTGTGGCCTGTTTTTATTACAGCTCCGGGCTGGCTGAAACTGCCAGGTCACTCTTGAGTCCCATGCTATCCAACCAGCAACTGGCAGGACTCCTGGTGGAATGCTGTCGACTGGCGCTAGCCTTAACCCTCGCCAGCAGCATCGCCAAACTCGTCATCAGTACAGGCCTCGTCAAACAGCAACTCATCAAACAAACCTACCTAACTCCGATACAGGATTTCTTTCAGCGATACGGCTACTCGCTGGCATGGCTGTTATTAGCATTAATCGGCTTATACCGTATTTCAGATATCGTACTCGGCGTCATTTCCAACGTATTTTATCAAGACCTGGGATTCACCAAACTCGAAATTGCCAGCGTGGTCAAAACCTTTGGCTTAATAATGACTATTACCGGGGGATTCCTAGGGGGACTTTTAGCCGTGCGTTTTGGGGTAATGCGGATTCTTTTTCTGGGCGCGTTATTATCGGCGCTAACCAACATCCTCTTTATCATGCTGGCTCAGGCTGGACATGACATGGTCATGTTATACATCGTAATTTCAGCCGACAACCTATCCGCCGGACTTGCTAGCGCAGCGTTTATCGCATTTTTATCGAGCTTAACCAATATTACATTCACTGCGGTGCAATATGCTATTTTCAGCTCATTAATGACCCTGCTCCCCAAAATACTCGGGGGCTACTCTGGAACACTGGTCGAAACCCTGGGTTATTCCCAATTCTTCTTAATCACGGCAATCATGGGAATTCCAGTATTACTGCTGATAGTTCTAGCAGGGAAACATTGTCAGCTTGCAGGCATACGTTAAAAATCCGATTAACCGGCCAGCGACCTACTCGCATAAAAAAGCACCTTCCAGGAACAAGCCTGAAAGGTGCTTCAAAGACAAACCTGGCTGGCCTGAAGCCTGCCCCGGTGCTCAGTTAGCCATTAACCAAATAATGCGTCACAATACTCGCAAAATAGCCTAAGGCAATCACTGGCGTCCATTTGACATGACTAAAGAAAGTATATCTATGATTTGATTGGCCCATTAACGCCACACCCGCAGCAGAACCGACTGATAACAATGAGCCACCAGTACCTGCAGTCAGGGTAACCAGCATCCATTGATACAAATCCATCTCAAGATTCATATTAAGCACTGCAAACATTACCGGAATATTATCCACAACAGCCGAAATCATGCCGACCAGAATATTGGCCGTGGTAGGTCCCAGACCATCATACATGGCGCCTGAAACCAGCTCCAGATACCCGATATAACCCAAACCACCCACAGAAAAGACCACACCAAAGAAGAAGAACAGAGTATCCCATTCCGCATCCCGTACTTTTCTGAAAATATCGAAAGATTCACCCCGATACAACTTGTTAATGCTAAAGCCGTATATCATCAATACCGATAGACCTACCATCATTCCCATGAAGGGAGGCAAGTGCAAGAACTGCTTAAAACAAACTGCGGTAACAATCGTCAAGGCAAATAAACCACAAACCTGCATTGCTCCCGGTTTAAGGTAAATAGCTTCCTCATCCGTTGCTGTAGGCTGACCATCAGGCAAGGCCATGTACATAAAAACCGCAGGCACTATATAGTTAACAACCGAAGGAACAAACAACACAAAAAAATCAAAAAATTCAGCATAACCTGCTTGCCAAACCATTAACGTGGTTATATCACCAAAAGGACTAAAAGCACCACCGGCATTAGCAGCTACCACCAAATTAACCAGGCCTATAGTAACAAATTTATCATTGCCTTTTCCTACGGCTAATACCACAGCACCTACCAGCAAGGCAGAGGTCAGATTATCCGCCACAGATGATAAAAAGAAAGTAATAATGCCGGTTACCCAGAATAATTGCTTATAACTAAACTCTTTTCTTATCATCCAGGATCGCAAGACTTCAAAGACATTACGCTCTGCCATGGCATTGATATAGGTCATCGCCACCAGCAAAAACAACATCAAAGCCGCATATTCCGTTAAATTGTACTCAAAAGCCTCATGCAGTTGTTCAACAGAAACCCCGGCTTCTGCCGCCAAAATCGCCGCATGCGCCCAAATAATACCCGCTGCTAAAATAACCGGCTTAGACTTACGCAGCCCCGTAAATTCCTCAGCCATTACGAAGCCATAAGCGACAACAAAAATGAGAACGGTATAAATTCCTCTTTCAGTCCCGGTAAGGCCTAAATTAGTAAAATCCTCGTCATATACTTCAGCCATTGCCAGTTGCGGCAACAACAAAAAGCCTGAAAAAATCAAAAGCAAACGTAACAAAACAACCCCCAAAAAATGAATAAACACAAGATAAAATTGTCTCAATACTATCACTATATGATAGACTTTGTCACTTAAAGCCCCCTTTTATCATAAAGTAAGCCTTGACTTTATTTGACTTACACACAGCGAAAACAACTTAAATATGTATCAGTACAACGACGCAGACCAAACTCTGGTCAATGAACGAGTCGCTCAGTTTAGAGGACAAACCGAACGCTATTTAAAAGGTGAAATTGGTGAGGATGAATTCCGCACCTTACGTTTGATGAATGGGCTTTATGTGCAGATCCATGCCCCTATGCTGCGCATTGCCATTCCCTATGGTTTACTTTCCTCTCCACAGCTTCGTATGCTGGCTCATGTTTCCAGAAAATATGATAAAAGTTATGCACATATCACTACCCGTCAAAATATCCAGCTTAACTGGCCCGAGTTAAAAAATGTGCCCGATATTCTGGCAGATTTAGCCAGTGTACAAATGCATGCCATTCAAACCAGTGGCAATTGCTTACGAAATACCACCAGCGACCCGTTGGCAGGCGTCTGTCTGGATGAAATTGAAGATCCTCGTCCGTATTGTGAAATCATCCGCCAATGGACAACACTACATCCTGAATTTGCTTATTTACCCCGTAAATTCAAAATTGCTGTCAGTGGTTCCGAGCATGACAGAGCTGCCACGCAGCTGCATGATATTGGCCTTTATCTGGTAAAAAATGATGCCGGGGAAACAGGGTTCAGAGTACTGGTCGGTGGCGGACTTGGCCGTACGCCTATTATCGGAAAAGTCATTAAACCTTTCCTTGAGAAACAACACCTACTGTCTTACCTGGAAGCGATACTTCGCGTCTATAATCTGAAAGGACGACGTGATAATAAATACAAAGCGCGCATAAAGATTCTGGTCAGGGAAAGCGGCATAGAACAAATGAGGAAATGGGTTGAGGCGGAATGGCAACAAACCAAAGCAGACATGCAAATCAGTGAGCAACGCTTTGCAGACATGCAGGCTCACTTTACAGCACCCCCCTATCAAGTTCTGGCCGAGCCAGATAACCAATTTATCGCTGATAAAGTACAAAACTCAAGTTTCAATACCTGGATAAACCTGAATACTGAAGCGCATAAAATATCAGGTTACCGCATCGTTCATATCTCCTTAAAAGCACCGGACGCCCCTCCGGGCGATATCACGGATAAGCAACTGGATGCGGTCGCCGACCTGGCTGATCAATACAGCTTTGGAGAAATCAGATCAAGCCACCGACAAAACCTGGTACTGGCTGATGTCAAACAGACTGATTTATTTTCACTTTGGCAAAAATTAGTCAAGCTATCACTGGCTACCCCGAATATCGGCACAGCAACCGACATGATTTGCTGCCCGGGACTCGATTTTTGCGCACTGGCTAACGCCGGTTCCATTGGCATCGCTAAAGAAATCAACGAAGCCCTGGATGACCTCGATTATATTCACGATATTGGTGAGTTAAAAATCAACATGTCAGGCTGCATGAATGGTTGCGCTCATCAAAGTGTGGGACATATTGGTATTTTAGGTGTCGATAAAAAAGGCGTTGAATGGTACCAGATCACGCTGGGTGGTTCTTCAGAAAACAATGCGGCTATCGGAAAACGACTGGGACCTGCTGTTGCAAAAAACCAGATCACACAAGCCGTGTGTCAAATCCTGGATGTCTATATTAAGCAGCGGCAAGATGATGAAATATTTTTAGATACTGTTCATCGTATCGGTGTCACCCCGTTTAAAACAGCCGTTTATTAAGATCGCAAATCATGAAAATCATTAAAGACAAAAAAATTGTAGACGACAACTGGTCACATCTTGCTGATGACGAGGCGATATCCCAAGGCGATATCACCGTTTCACTCTCACGCTGGAAAGATGAAAAATCCTCATTGCGTGATCATGCCGGAAAAATAGGCATCCGACTGGCACCGGCTGATCATCTGGAAGATATTGCCGACGACCTGGCAAACTTCCAGCTCATTGGCCTTGAATTCCCGGCATTTACCGATGGACGGTCCTTCTCTCATGCTCGCTTACTACGCAGTCGATATCAGTATGAAGATGAAATACGCGCCATGGGCCATTATATGGCCGATCAGGTTTTTTACCTGGCCCGGGTCGGCGTCAATGCCTTTCAGCTAGAGAATACCGCCGAACTGGAGGTCGCACTCTCCACCATCAATGACTTTAGCGTCCAGTATCAGGCATCAACCAACTAACGATGACTGCCCCTGTTGCAGCAGACCTCTACTGCAACAGGGTTTAATTACAAGCCGCCCCAAGGCGTAAACAAACCCTCGACATTGACCCCAAACATATCCAATACCCGGCCAACACCCTCATCGACCATGGCCATAATTGAATCTGATTTACTATAAAACGCAGGCATGGGCGGAAAGATAATCCCCCCCATCTCTGTGACACTGGCCATATTACGAATATGCGCCAAATTCAACGGTGTTTCACGCGGCATAATCACTACTCGCCGTCGTTCTTTCAATGCCACATCCGCAGATCGGGAAATCAGGTTATCTCCATAACCATGGGCAACCGCCGACAATGTCTTCATGGAACACGGTGCAATAATAACCCCTTCGGTTTTAAATGATCCACTGGCAATACTGGCAGCTATGTCATTAACCCCATGCACGACATCCGCCAAGGCATATAATTCAGCCCGCTCCATCCCAATTTCATACTTTAAATTCACCAAACCGGCGGATGAAATAACTAAATGCGCTTCCCAGTCCTCCTGTTTTTGTAATATTTGCAACATTCTGACGCCATAAATAGCACCGGTTGCTCCCGTCATCGCAATAACTATTCTCTTTTTTTGGTTCATATCACTACATTCATCAATAACCACTCATCTAGCCATCATTGTACCAGTTCTAACATGCTATCCGCTGCATCCACCAAGGCATTGATCATCTCTTCACCACTGGCAATATGTCCTGAACCAGCTAACACCTTAAATTCGGCATGGGGTAACTGTTCAGACAAGCTGAGTCCGGCGGCCATGGGACAGACCAAATCATGACGCCCATGCACAATAACCGCAGGAATATCTGTTATCCCTGCACAATTTTCCAGCACGTGATTTTCCTCCATAAAATAATGGTTTTCCGCATAATGTAATTCCATTTGCACTTGTTTCAGCATTTTTTCAGACACCTGTGATACTTGATCATCCGCCTGAAAATCCCCCATCAATGCAACCTGCCCGCCCCAGTCTATCCAGGCTTTTGCCACCCGTCTTTGCGTCAATTCATCCGCGGAAAACACAGCATCATACAATATACTGACAATATCTTTCCCCGATTGCGAAGGAACACTGCCTACCAACTGCCGCCATTTTTCCGGGTATATGCAAGCCACCCCGCCTTCTTTGACAAACCAATCCATATCTTGCTGCCGCGCCAGAAAAACACCTCGCATCACCATGCCCAGGACTTTATCGCTATGTTGCTGAGCATATAACAACGTGAGCGTACTGCCCCAGGAGCCACCAAATACCACCCACTTTTCAATATGCAGGTGCTGTCTGATACGTTCCATATCTTCCAGCAAATATTGCGTGGTGTTATTTTTCAACTCGCCAAAAGGCTTTGATTGTCCGCAGCCGCGCTGATCCATCAAAATAATATGATATTTGCCGGGATTAAAAAAACAGCGATGACTGGGTTTGGTGCCTGAACAAGGCCCACCATGGAGAAAAATGACCGGAATACCCTCTGGGTTGCCGGATTGTTCCACATAAACGGAATGCGCACTCTCCGTTGGCAGATAAAAATGATGGAAGGGTTCTATGTCTGGATAGAGAGATTTCATGATTTACAATTATAAAACGGTTAATTAAGAAGGGGGCTCTAGCCACCCTGACATCGCGCTGACACTTACTGTTTTACCGGCGCCAGCAGGTCAGTCATCTGCTTGACTTTTTCATCATCCCCCAGCAAATGATAAACAGCCCTGGAACGCGTTAAATATTCTTGTGCATCCTGCCAACGCTGCGAAGCTTGATAATATTGCGCCAATTCTAGCAATGTCACCGCAATACCCACGCGTGACAGCCCTTGCTTATACAACAACAGCGCCTGTTGCAGTTTTGACTCAGCATCTGCAGCTGCGCCCTGTTGCAACAATAAATCTGCCTGGAAACGCAGCAAACGCGCCTGCCTATCCCTATTGTTATGGGCTGTCTGCTTTAGGGCATGAGCATAGCGTTGTACCCACAAGAGCTCATCCTGCTTGCGCCAAAAAGCCAGCTTAACTTGACTGGCAATCGCCGCTATCTGGGTATTATCGGGAACAGAAACAGCCCTGACTCCCTTAAAGACAGGTAAAATTTCACGCAGCCTATGCGCAGCCTCAGCCCACTGTTTTTGCTGCAATGCCAGCCGCCCATAAAGCAGGCTGATACGCGGCTGATAGTGCTGAAAAAAATCATCTGTTGCAATCCTGCCCGCCAGGGTTAAATAGTGCTTCGCCGCTGCATCGTCATGTTGGGCTAAGGCGACTTCTGCCAGATTAATGCTGCTAAGCAAAACGCCTTCCTGATCATCTACTCCCTGATAAAGCAATAATGCTTTATTAAAAAAATGTTGCGCTGACCTCCATTCCGCATCGCCATAAGCTTGCAGCCCCGCCCTGCTGTATTCTTCCGCATCAATTAACACGGCGGGTCTACGCACGGCCTCAGCCCCACAGCCGGTGAGCAACAGGCCCATGATAAGAAAAAACACACGGCAATAAGGCCTATTCATGATTAGAATGCGCGGGGATCAAACGCTGCTGTCTGGGGTTTTGCAGATGCTGCGATAATGGCCAGGTATTTTGCACACTGTCGAGCAAGTTATCGGTTTTGGATAATGCCCGCCTGAGCTCTATGCTGATACCGGGTAGGTCATGGAGTTCACTGTTAACCAGGGTTATCGCGGTCTTAGCCTGAGCCACGATCTCATGCAGTTCTTGCACTAACTCAGGCAGCCCCCGAGACATGCCGCGGACATCCTTTACAATAAAGCGGGTATCATGCAAAACAGGCTCTAACTGCCGTAATCTCTGCTTGGCAAGGGTCATGATACCTTCGGCCTCAAGCAAAATTTCAGCCCCTGATTTTACCACCACCTTTAAATCCTGCTCCACCGTCTGGTCAAATACGGCAGCCCCTATGGTGCCGCTGCCGCTGGCAATTTTCTCAATGATGGCATGCACATTACCCAGCGTCTGTTCCAGTTTAGGCAAAATAGTATCCACTTTCCCTATCAGTTTTTTACTATCGGTGACCTGGATAAGATTCGCTATACTCAATAATAAATCATTCAACGATGCCGTTTCATTGACCGGTATGATTGAGCCTGCCGGTAATATCGGCGCATCAAATGAATCAGACTTTATTTCTATCAATGCATTACCAATACTGGTCAAGCGATTAACAACAGCAACCGCTCCTTCCCTGATTAATGTTCGCCGCCCTTGATAGATCTCAAGCGCCACCCGGATTTGACCTTCCTGCGTATATCGCATATCGGACACCCTGCCAATTTCGGTGCCCAGTGCTTTCACCAGCGTTCCCTGACTGACCCCTTCGCTACTGTCGATATTCAGATAAAAAGTGACCCTTTGCTCAAACAAGTGCTGATTTTTGACACTGATAACAATAAAGCTTAAAAACAGGATAAAACCGGTAAACACAAAAAGACCAACGAGTCGTTCCCGGTAGGTATAGACCGTTTGATGCATATACTGTCTGTTATTTTTGTCATCCTCTGTATTCATGTCCTTATTCTCATCCTACAAAACACTGAGCAAGTCCTGAACATCAGGATCTTCCGTCTGGGTAAATGATCGCCAGCCATTGAATGTGATAATTTTATGCTCTGAAATAAAAATAATCTGATCGGCATGCTGTTCTAGAAAATGAATGTACTGCAGCCCGCCAATCATACAAACAGCACGATGCTGTGGATACTTACCCAACAATCTGCCCATTTTTTCACGTTCTTTTGCCCCCAGGTCATTAAACGGCACATCCATAATCAACAATGCAGGATCCAGAATCAAAGCACGCGCCAAAGCAAGCTGTGACTTCTGAAAGCTACTCAACTGTGCAGGAAATGCAGTAAACTCAAATTCACAGTTTAATTCGCGCAACAGTGCCTGTGCCTTATCCAGCGTTTCCTGAAACGGCCTCTTAGCATGATAAAGTGCGGGCAACATCACATTCATTAACCCATGTTGAGTCGATTGCAAGGATGCCGTTCCAGAAAGATAGCCTATCTGACTGCGTAACTTTCGCCACTGCAGTAGATTTAATGCTGAAATTGTTTGGCCCAAAACATCTACTTCACCGGCTAGCGGTCGATAAATACCCGCCAGCATCAATAAATATGCCCTTAATTGTGCCCGATAAGGGCCGACCAGACAAGTCAGACCCACCTCCGCTATCTGACAACTCAAAGCAGGGAACAGCAGTTCACTGCCTTCGGCATAAGGTATGGCGTCATGCGCCCTGACAGTCATTGTATTCGCCACCGGATTCACAAGGTAAAAATAATAAAATAGCCATCTGCAATAAATAAAAACACCAAACACCTGACCACCGCTTTCTGCATTTGTTCAGAAACCAGTACAGATGATTTATCAATAAGCAGTCCATGAAAGCAAGCGATGGTGCCTATGATCAAGCCAAAAAATATATTTTTGAGCATAAACCTCAAAACGCCATTGAGACTGATCATACTCAATAGCTCTGTCAATGATTTCTGCGCCGAGAAATCAAAGAAAAAGGCGCTAAAAAACACACCGCTCAAAATCATCAGCGCCGTAAAGTAATAGGCTAACGCCACCTGACTAATGACCATACTCAATAACCGGGGAATGACAAAATAATCATTAACGTCAATGCCCATATATTCCAATGGCTCAATTTCCCCCTCCATACGGGTATTACCCAGATCAACAACTATGGCAGAACAAGAACGCAGGACCAGAATAAAACCGGTAATCAAAGGGCCCATTTCACTTAACAACAGACGGGCAATAATTTCGATAAGATCATTATTACCCGTTAATGACTGCATAATATAAATCAACTGCGAAGTCACGCCAATGCCCATAAACAAGGCCAGCAACGATATGATCGCTATCGCATTAATGCCGATTAAAATAAGCTGATCCAGAACAATTAAATAGACCGCCCGATTCAGCACATTGCGATGCGGCTGCCAAACCGACACGGCATGAACCAAAAAACAGACCAAGTCAATAATATAAAACACCAGGTCGATACACTGCCGGCCTAGCCAGGCAAAAAAAATGTTCATGGTTTTTTCTGTTGTATATCGTTTAGTAACTCGCAATGAATATTCATTGCATAGAATGTCATTTATTTTTAGCCTGCTGCGCATGCAACAGCTGAAAATATCACGCTGCTTATCTGGCTGCTGAAACCAGACAACATAGCTCGCCGACTCTCAACACTAGCCTGTTATTTGGCTCAACAATATTTATTTTATCTTCTGCCCGCTTCAAAGAGCTGTGCGCCGGCCATAAAAGTTTAAACGGCGACTGTTTGCACCATCAACGCCATAAGCCAATTAAAACAGGAATAACAGCCACTAACAATAAAGTTGTGGCCATTGTGGCCATCGGCAATAATATTTTTTCATGTCGATACCAAAAATGGCCCTCCTTTAACACCGATTTTGCCACCTCTTCATGCCCCACCATTTGTCGCGTCAGCAAATGATTAAGTGCCACAGGAGGGGTCAGATAGCCCAGTTCAAAAGCTACCAGTGCAATCATCCAGAAGTGCACCGGATCAATACCATTATTATAGGCAATCTGGGCGAGCGTCCCGGTCACTAAAACTACCGCGCCAAATGGGTCCATAATCATGCCGATAGCCACCAAAGCCAGCCCCAGAAAACTTAAGGTCAGCCAGACCGATGAGAAGCTAGTCGGGATGTCACTTAACAAACCTGCACGTTCGATCACCCCGCCCATCACAAAGGAAAGTGCCATTAGCATTAACAACGCACCGATATGAACACTGGCCTGCGATGAGGCCATCCTGATGGAACATTCAAAGCCTGAACTTGAGTCCTGCCTTTTGCCCTGCCGCCGCCAGGGATGATTCCAGTTTTCGTAAACAATTAAGCCCAAAATAATCACAGGTAACATAATAGGGGCTGAAAATTCATCCACCCCCACATTCAGGCCGTAGCGATAGATAGCAACTATTACCACCACCACGCCGACATAAGGTAACAACGGCAGCAAGGCCCGTGCAGAGGGTCTCAATGCTTCATGCACCGGTGCTATATGTAACTTTTCACGTTTGCTCAGCCATACAAAAACAAAAAAAACAACGACTGTGGTCATAAAGGTTTTCAAGCCCCAGTTAAACAGCTGGTCGGTGACCACTTCTTTATTCAGGGCGGCGATCAGCACCACGAGTAGGCATGGACGTAATACCACGCCGGCACTGCCCGTCATTGCCGTGGTTGCCAATGCCATTTGCCGGCGGGCACCGGCCTGCATCAATTGCTCGTAAACAATGGCGCCCATGGCAATAATAATAATGCCTGAAGCACCAGTATAGGCGGTAGGCAAAGCCATGACCAGAATAGCCACAACGGCTAATAATTCAGCGGATAGTCGCCAGGGGGTAAAAACCTTAAAGATCAATGTCCCTAATTGCGTGGTTTTTAACAACATTCCCACCCAGATATACAGACCGATATTAAGAAACAAGCCGGCCTGATCGATTAATAAACTAAAAAATATCGCTAAACCAGCCCAATGCCCCTCTATCAGAAAAAAATAATTGGCGGCAAAGCCGGCCATAAAAACATAGAGAGGAACAGCCAACAAGGCATGAAACCAACGCCCGCCCGCTTTAAATGGCTGTTTTGGCCGCAATAACTGATATAAATTGATAGCTATCAGCGCAGCAAAGCCGAGTATTAATAGCCAATAGACCCCCGGGTGCTCAACCGTGCTTGCCGATTGATACATACTTTTTCTATAATCCCAGGCCGATACCAGTAATAAACCATTGGCCAGAGCTTGCGCCATCGTGGAAACAACATGATCATGGCGGGTGATAATGGGCTTAAAAGCAATATGTTGCTGCTTTAAGGTGCAGGTCATGGCACAAATAAAAAGCATTAACAATAAAATCAAACGCTGCATTTCAAAGGCGTACAGACTGAAAAAAGCAATGCCGGTTTCCAGAGTACGGAAAACCACCACCGCCGAGGTGATTCTTAGCTGATTTTGTTGCGCCAGTTGATGCTTATCACTGCAAAGCTGGCGATTGCTTTGCAATGATTCTCGGGCTGCCTGTGGATTAAAAGGTTCACTTTCAAACAAGGCATCCAATTCATCCAGCTGTTCAGCTTCGGCGGCAAGCCTGACTAATTCACGGGCAATATCCGGATTGGGATTACAGCCAGGGGTCGGCATATCCGCTCTTAGCATAAAGTAATCCTGCCAGAAATATTCGCCCACATGCAGTAGCCGGCTATGGATTTGTTCCGCATTGCCAGCCAGCACCACGGTCAATAACAGGATAAAAACCGGTAATGAACACATCCATTCCTGCAGGCTGCGCAACCTCAGCATGTGCTTACCCAGGCTGCAGCAACCGCCATGGCCGCCATCCAGCGACCGCCAAAATGCCCCAAGACGATGAGACTCAAACACTGACAAATGCCGTTTCGGGTGTTATTCATGCCGCTTATTCTTTATCTGCCGCCGTACATTCAGACTGCTCGGGGGCTTTCTTGCATCGCAGCATTCGCATCAGTTTCAACATTTTGCCGTGATAAATACCTTTATCTCTTAATCTGATTCTCGATTGCCTAAAAACCTCACGATATTCTGGTTTATCCGCTTCCGGAATGGCCACCCATAATTTGGCCGGGATTCTGCTTTCATATTTTTTGACTGATTCCATCCCCGCATCAAACCTCCCTAAAACATAGTCTCTCGACTTTTGCCCATAACCTTCAGGGAATTGATCTTTGCGAATCAGCATTTGCATGGTCAACTGCGCCAGAGAAAAATCAATCACCCCGCCATTAGGCTGCAGTCCTTTATATAACTCCATGGCTTCATACACAATGGCCGGACCGAAAGCGATATCAACAGAGCCATTATTAAACTTGCTGTACATAGTGGCAATGGAACTGCCTACTGCAGAGCCACCAATGAAAGCCACCATTTCCTGTTGTGCCTGATCCGAATCTAAAATAGCAATGCGTTTACCGGCTAATTCACCCACGGTATCAATCGTACGGTCATTAACAAACATATAGGCTGTACCCGCCGGGGAAATACCCACGACCTCATACATCTCACTCAGCATCAGTTTTGCCGCTTTTTTTGAACTCAGTGTGGTGATCACCGATTTTAAATGCTGATACGATGGCACAGCACCTATTGCATCCAGACTGCCGGTAAAGGCATTAAACTGCCGGGCTCTAATGCCGGTAAAAATCACCGCATCACAAAGTCCGGCTTTAAAATCTTCAGCCGCTACGCGTTCATTGGTATAGGGCTTAAGATCCAGCGCCACACCCCAGTTTAATGCCGCTATTTTATAATCTTTCATATAAGAAAAAACCGGGCCGTTGGCGCCCAGCAAGTCAAACACGCACATCTTTTTATGCATGGCTAACACCGTATTACTGCTGAATAATAACACCAACAGCAATACCCCTGAAGTGGATAAACCCTTGCCGCTCATCATCCGTCACTACCTTGCTCAATTGATAAAAATATCCCGGTCATTGCATCGGTTTAAATTAACTATTTAAAAACACTGCTCAAAGAATATCATCAATCTCGATAATATCAATATGTTCTACCGGGTCATCCCAAAAAGAGCCCATTTCACCTATGGGGGTACGACTGCCTGTGGCTGCCGTCCACAAGCGGTCAGAAAATTGTTGCATTTGTAAATAGGCCATCTGATTGAGTAATTGATAGCCTGGATGCTCCGTGCGGCTGATCTTCGCCTGACTCTGCTGACGAATGATTTGTTTTACTTTTTCGGTATGGCCCAGCCCTGAATGTACTTGCACCGCCAACACATGACTGATGGTTATGCCTTGTTGGCTACCGGTTTGCAAGGCCTGATGCAGTATCTGCATCGGCTGTTTATCTGCCGGTTGATGCCCCGGAATGCTTAACCACAGTGATGCCTGAATTGCCTCGGGGACGCCCCACCATTTATCATTGTTTAAACACCTGACCGCCCGGCCAATTTTTGCGCCGATATCCAAAGGGACATGCGCATCTCCGGCAGAAGCAATATCATTCAATAATGCCTGTAAGCCACTGATCAGTCCCATTAACCAGTAAAACTCTGCATTATCGTTAGTTAACAAAGGACACTCACCGCCGGGTTCAGCATACCTTAAAGCTAAAGCCTTATAGCCCTGCCATTGTGTGTGTGCGACCTGACTGAGATAACGTTGCTGGGCAATCCGTGCATCGCGCGCGGCTACAGGATTACCGGCATACACAGCCCGTAGATAGCGCAGTTCCTCTTCCCATGCCTTAAATTCAGTACAGCTGCCGGCCATTAAATAAAACAGAATAGCCAGCTGATCGGGTGAGTGGCTGACGCGGGAAAAACTGAACAGAAAGGGGGCAAACGATTCCACCATGGCACAACTAAAGTTTATATCCCCAGTGGCCAGGATATAAGGCACCGCTTCATCTTCCGCATAGGCAATCAAGGTATTCCCCGTGCCTTTATACAGCAGGCTACAGCCGCTTAACAGCACAGCCCACAGCCCTAAAAAAATCAGTGCAACATACGCTCTTGGTTTCTTCAACATATCACCCCTAGGGTTGGCTGGATCAGCAGCCCCGCTTCAATGCAATCAAGCGGCCATTCAACCCAGATAACAGCTGCAAGATGCTGATCCTGTGAGCTAAACTTTTAGCTTGAGGTTTTTCCTGATCTAAACAGCGGCTCTGGCCCGGCCGTATTTTACTACGGGCATAAAAAAAGGGAAGGCTTTAACACCTCCCCTTTTTGGGCTACATCTAAGTTTAAAGCAACTTAGAATGCAAAACCTACCGATCCACCTAAAGTAAAACCGTCGGTATCAACGCCATCGATATCATCTGGAGTCCAGTGATAACGACCGTCAAGACCCACAGAAATACCCGCTAACAAATCATAATTAACACCGGCACCAAACTGCATGCCCGTGTTTAACACGGTTACCGCATCCGATGGCGGGCTGATGATGTTGATATCTAGACCTAAAGGAATAATCCAAGGTCTTAATTTACTACCGTGCATGAAAGTAATTTTAGGCGCAGCACTTACTCTTAGCATATTAACTGTTACATCTTCTTGGATGTTCACTGGAGCTCCAAGAACAGCAGTAGTAATTACATTATCAAGACCACTGTCTGCTCTATCACCTAATTCAGAATACTCAATCCCTAATTCAATGCCGAAAGACACGCCATCCATCAAGCCGAACAGGTCATTATTGATATTGAAATCAATTCCGCCACCATAATAGAAAGCATCTTGATCCATCTCACTGGTCAAAACATCAGTTCCTAAACCAGAAACATCAGCTAAACCTAGGCCAGCAAGCGCAGACGTAGTTGAACCACGGTTATTATCCATATGCATCCAACCACCACGCACAGAGAACTTA